>DATBFX010000157.1:0-22763 GCA_036558305.1 Thermomicrobiales bacterium
CGGATTTCACGCTTGGCGTCCTGGCCGAGGTCGTCGGCGCCGACAACGTCCTCCCCGCTCCCCTCCACATGAGCGCCGAAGACTTCAGCTACTTCTTGGAAGCCGTCCCCGGCTGTTTCTGGTTCGTCGGCAGCCGCAACCAGGCCAAGGGTTTCGTCTGGGGTCACCACCACCCCAAATTCGACATCGACGAGGACGCGATGGCGATCGGCATGGAGACGGTGACGCGGGTGGTGTTGCGGTATCTCGGCGGGTAGCCACGGCCGACCGGCGGCGAACTCGATCGGCGCCGCCGACACCGCATCCGCCCCACCCCGTGAGTGCCGTAGCACGTTCTTCCTGCGCCGGGACCTCCGTCCTTCCCCCTCGTTCCTACCCGCGGGTCATGGCCCGCCCGGGTCGCGCTCCCTACCCTGGTGACCGGGATCGCCGGCCGCGCCGGTAGGAAGGAGCGTCCATGGTCCCGTCGCCGCAACTTCTCGATCGCCTCGACCGCCGCCGCACGTTGCGGATCGTGGCCGGTGGTCTGCTCGCGGTTCCGGCCGGTCTGCGGTTGGTCACGCCCGCCAGCGCGGGTCGCACCTGGTGCCGCGCCGATCCCGACGTCTATCTGGAAGGCACCTTCGTCCGCGTCGATGTCGCCATCCCGGACGAGTTCCTGGCACTCGTCAGCGGCCCGACCAGCCTCCGGTTTAACCTACCGTCGCAAGTGGATCGGCAGTTCGCCTGGGCCGATACCGGTTTCAACGGTTTTGGCTACGACGTCGGTTATTCCACCGCCTTCCAGCCCAACAAGCCTGCCGGCAAATTCAGCGTCAACCTGACGATCAAGGTGCCGATCAAGGTCGGAACCAAGGTGCCGATTTGGTGCAGTGCGACGCCGGACAAGGGCACCGCCGTCGAGCGCACCGGCAACGATGCCAAGACCGGCACCAGTCTCAACTTCACCGTCTTCGGTTCCCCGTAGGGGCAAGGCATTCCCGGACGGCGAGGGCCGGACGGTCTCGACGCGTCCGGCGACCGTGCATGTATGCTTCGCCGGACGGTTGAGGAGATCGCAACGTCGGTCGGCCGGGCGGCCCCTGGTCTCGCTGGACCGAAGAAGGGAGGATGGGGATGGACGACGCGACGGCGAGTCCGCACATCCTGGTGATCGACGACGAGCCGACGATCCGCGACGTGCTCTGTGAGGCATTGATCGACGAGGGCTATCGGGTCTCGGCCCACGACACCTACTTCGACGATCTCGACGCCCTCCTCCGGCTGGCACCCGATCTCGTCATCCTCGACATCGTCCTCGGTGGCAAGCAGATGGGGATAGAGTTCCTCGAGACGATGAAAGCCGACCCGCGCACGGCGAAGGTGCCCATCGCCGTATGCACTGCCGCCACTCACCTCAACGAGGAGATCCGGGCCCGATTGACCGAATGGGATTGCCTGCTCATTTGTAAACCGTTTGATTTGGACGACCTCTTGGCCGAGGTGAACCGTTGCCTGCACCAGCACGACCTGTCGCCCGTGATCGCGTAATCTCCACGAGCGGGCTCGACGGTTCCCCCACTTCGCCCAAGAGCCGCCTCACCACGCGCAGCAACTCGTCGGGGTCGATCGGTTTGCGCACGAAGCGGACGCCGGGCAGATCGACGTCGGCGTAGAAGTCGCTGGTCAGGATCACGGCGGTGCGGCAGCTCCGCCGCAGGCGTCGCGCCAGCGAGACGCCGCTCATCCCCGGCAGGATGGCGTCGCTCACCAGCAGATCGGGTGGGCATTGGCGGATCAGGCGCAAGGCGTCCAGCCCGTCGAGCGCGTACCGCGCCGCGTAACCCTCGCCGTCGAAGACGGCGGCAAGCCCGCGAGCGACGTCGCGATCTTCGTCGACGACCAAGACCGAGCGGGGCATCTACGGGTTCATTTCAGTTCCTCGCCGCCACGGGTGAGCATAAAAGTGGACTGATGCACGATCGGTGCCGAGACAGGTCGCGGCGAACCGAGGGCGACGCAGTCTCACCGGCGGTGCCGGCGGCCGCGGACCACGGCCGCGCGCTGCCGATCGATGGCGGCGAGTCGGATGGCGGGCAGGGGACGTGCTTGCGACCGGCGACGAGGTCGGCCGACAGACCGACGTCGATTGCCGTCGTCGCCGACGACCGGGGCGGAGAATTCGCGCCCCGGTCGCTCCCTCGTCGAATGCACCGTGCTGCGACATTGTCCACCACACGGATCTTGCCGAGTTCACGGGGTAATCTCGGCTACCTCGTGGTGTCGCCGC
Source organism: Thermomicrobiales bacterium (assembly GCA_036558305.1). Lineage (GTDB taxonomy): Bacteria > Chloroflexota > Chloroflexia > Thermomicrobiales > UBA6265 > DATBFX01. The sequence continues at coordinate 2,270 of DATBFX010000157.1, forward strand.
CTAGGCAACCTTGCCGATGCCCCCGGCCATCCCGCGGCCCTACCGTACGGCGCGGGCGACGATCGCCCGCCGCGGATGCGCGAAAACTCATCTACGAGCAGGTATCGGGAGGTGCGTCGTGTTTCAACATCGTCGGATTCCGCTCGAACGTCGATGGCAACGGCTCCTGGCGTTGTTCGCGTTGGTCGCGGCCGTGATGGCCGGAACGGTGGGCATCCGCTCGGGACAGGCGTCCGGGACGACGTTCGAGATGGTACCGTCTGGTGCAGCGGTGGCTGCCGGTTGTCTCGCCAACGGGCACGCCACCGTCCAGATTACAAGTCTGGGCTTCGCCGAGCGAATGCGGGTGAGCGTCTCCGGTTTGCCCGCCAGCACCGAATTCGATCTCTTCGTCATCCAGGTGCCGGACGCGAAGTTCGGGTTGTCGTGGTACCAGGGTGACATCCAAACCGATCGCCGCGGCCGAAGCACCGAAACCTTCATCGGCCGCTTTAGCGAGGAAACCTTCATCGTCGCGCCGGGTTCGGAGTCGGCCCCGGTCGAGCACCCGGCCGACGCGAGTACCAACCCGGCCACGGCACCCGTTCACACCCTTCACCTCGGTCTCTGGTTCAACTCGCCGGCCGACGCGGCGGCCGCGGGCTGCCCGAACACGGTGACGCCGTTCAACGGCGATCACACCGCCGGTATCCAAGCCCTCAGCACGCGCCAATTCGGTCCCCTGGACGGTCCGCTCGGCCAGGTCGGGTCGTAGTCTTCACGCTGCCGGCGCGGGTCCAGTCCCGCCCGCGCCGGCAGGTCCGCCCCTCGCCAGCCGCATCCGGTCGTCGCTCCCGACGGACGGAGGGACCGGCTCGAGTTAGCCGGCGGACTGGATGGACACCTCACCCTCGGTCATCATCCCCGGTCGTAGCAACGCCCCCGGTGGGTCCGGGGGCGTTGCTTCCGTTGGGCTGGGCCGCGTCGATCCGGCCATTCCCCGTCCGCCGCGTACATTCGGTTTGTGGGCGGGGTGTGCCGGCGGGAGCTTCCCGACTCCGCACCGGCGGCGGCAACATCGGCCTTCGCCTCACCCTGGCATACCGGGGCCGTCGCGTCCATCGCATTTCGTGCATAGGCAGTCGTCTGACCGTTGCGAAGCCTCCGGCGAGAAACGCCCTCGCGCGAGCGTAGCGGCCATCACGCCCGCCACCCCACAGGCACGACCGGGTCCACTCGGCTGCGTCCCTCCTGGCACGCCTCCTGCTGACTCTGCCTCACCGAATGCGGCGCGGGCGCCATCGAGCCCATCGCCGTGCTTCCGAGACCGACGACTTGGCGACCCGTTCGCCGGTTCGCCCATCGGGGTGTGGCATGCATCGACTCTCCGCGATCCGACCGCGAACGGCAGCCGATCTGATGGCGTGGGGGTGGCGTTGCTACGCCATCCTGGCGCTGCTGTTCGCGGTCGGTCAAATCCGCACGCTCGTCGGTCCGACCGCCGAGCCCCTCTTCTCGCCGCACCGCGGCGTCGACGTCGGCGCCTTCTACACCGTCGCCTTGATGCTGCGTGAGGGCGAGCGTCACCAACTCGGAGACGTCGATGCCCAGGCCGCCGCCCAGCAGGAACTCCAGGCGCGCGCGCAGACGGTCAACTGGCAGTGGTTCGAACCGATGCCCCATCCGCCCGCCGTTGCCCTGGCGGCCCTCCCGCTCACCCTCATGTCGCTCCGCCACGCCTACTGGGTTTGGACGGTCGCCGCGCTCCTGGCGGCGACCGTTGCCGCCTGGTGCCTGGCACGGGTCTGCGCGCCGCGGGTGGCCGTCGCCACCGCGTTGATCCTGATCGGATTCCGGCCCTTGTGGGGTTTGCTCTGGTGGGGCGAGGACGACGTCTTCGTCCTGCTGCCGGTTGCGCTCGGCACGGCGCTCCTGCTGGCGCCACCGAGGGACGGAGCCTCCCCGTCGCGGCGGCGGGAGCTCGCCGCGGGTCTGCTTTTGGGGTGCCTGGCGCTGCGCCCGCAGTTCGTCCTGATCCCGTTGCTGGCGCTGGCGATCGGCCGCCGCCGCGCCGCGCTTGGGATGGCGGCGAGCGCGGGGATGCTGGCGGTGGCCTCCGTCGCCCTCGTCGGTCCCCACGGCAGCCGCGAATACCTCGAACTCTGGCGGCGCTACGACTCGACGCAGTCCTGGCATCCCGGGGTTCGACCCGATTTGATGTTCAACGTTCGCGGCGCCATCGTCCGCCTCCACCGGCCGCTCAGGGCGACGGTCCAGCAAGGTCTGACGTGGTCGCTCTCGCTCGTGGTCTGGGCGGTCGCGGTCGTCACGGGTGGACGCGCGTTGCGCGACGGTCGCGCGGCGGACCTCGCCCTGGCCGTGATCGCGCTCGGGATGCTGCTGGGATCGCCCCATACCCATCAGCAAAGCATGGTCTTTTTGGAACTGCCGCTTGCCATCGGCGTCGGGCGCTCACTGACCGAGTTTGGAACCGTCCGCCGCGCGGGGTGGGCGGCGATCGTCCTGTCGTTGCACGCAACAACCAATTTTCTCGCCGACGAACCCACACGCCAGGCAACGGTCACGCTGATCGGGTTCGCCGTTTTCGCGCTGATGGTGGTCGCCAGTCTTCGGGTCGGGTTTCTGGTCGCCACAGCCGACGTCGAGCGCGGCAGGGTGCTTCCCTCCTCGAGGGGAACGGTCCCGGTAACCGTCGCGACGCTGCGGTCCGACCCCTGACGGTGGTGGACTCGCGGCGAATTCGCATTCGCTCAGACGCGCAGAAACGGCGACGCCCCCGGCGCTCGCCGGGGGCGTCCCACACGGGTTGACTCACACCGTCGGAACCGGTTTCCGACCGAACCGCATCGATCAGATGTCCTCGGCGCGGACCCCCTGGCTCACGCCGGCAGACGATGAGACGGTGGACGAAGCGACCGTTTCGTTCGTCGCGGTCTGGCGCGGCAGCGACGGCTCCTCTCCTTCCGACGCCTTCTTGAATTCCTTCATGCTCTTGCCCAGCGCCCCACCGATCTCCGGCAGCTTGCCCGCGCCGAAGATGATGATGACGATGACCAGGATGATCATCAGCTCTTGCCACCCGAGGTCGGGCATGGCGCGTTTCCTTTCGCTATCGGTCCCGCGCGGCGCGCCGTAGCGGCCACGATACTGCTGTGAGTATAGCGAGGGGATTCGCGAGTCAGCGACGATTAGCGTCGCCGCCGTTACCCTATGGCGCCGTTGGCAATGCGGCGCCGGCTGTCGCACGGCGTCGGTCGCGCTACCGATCGTCGGGAAGCGCGTAAGCGACGACGGCGTCGCCCAATTGCGTGCCCAGCTTGCCGTGCCCGCCCGCAGCGATGACCACAAACTGGCGGTCGCCGACGAGGTAGCTCATCGGCGTCGCCTGGCCACCGGCGGGCAGCTTGTCTTGCCAGAGGAGCCCGCCGGTTTCGACGTCGAAGGCGCGGAACACCCCGTCGACGGTCGCCGCGACGAGGACGAGACCGCCCGCCGTCGTCGTCGGTCCGCCGAGATTGATCGAACCCCATGCCGCGGCGTCGGGGTGCTCCGCCGGGTCGACCATCACGCCGAGGGGCACCTCCCAGCGCAGCGCGCCGGTTGTCAGATCGACCGCGACGAGGGTTCCCCACGGCGGGGTGGTCGACGGCAACCGCGTCTGCTCGTCGAGCAGGTAGCCGCGTTCGAGCGTGTAGGGCGTTCCCCGCTGCTCGCCGGTTTCGACCGCACCCGGCAGAGTGCCACCCGACCCGGTCTTGTCGCGTGGCTGCAACCGCACGACGGCGGCGATGCGGTTGGTGGCGCCGACCAGCAGCGCACGAACCGGGTCGTAGCTGAGTCCGCCCCAGTTGAACCCGCCGATGTTGCTCGGTGCGGCGATCGTCCCTCGCAGACTGATCGGCGTGAACGGTCCCTCGGAACGGAGCGCGGCGATACGCTCGCGCGCTGCTTCTCGCGCCTGCGGGGTCGCTCCCCAGGCGTCGTCCGGGGTGACGCGGCGCAGACCGAAGAGGGGTAACTGGGTCGGGAACGGTTGGGTCGGCCAGGTCTCCTCGCCGGGAACGTCTGATTGGGGTACCGGCTGCTCGGCGATCGGGAAGAGCGGTTCGCCCGTTTCCCGATGCAGCACGAAGAGGTGACCGGCCTTCGTCCCGACGGCGACCGCCGGCACCGCCTGACCATCCCGCTCCAGGTCGATCAGCGCCGGTTGCATCGGCACGTCGAAGTCCCAGAGGTCGTGGTGGACGGTTTGGAAATGCCAGATCCGTTCGCCGGTGGAGGCGCGGAGGGCGACGACGCAGTTGGCGTAGAGGTTTTCGCCGAGCCGTTCGCCGCCGTAGTAGTCGGGACTCGGCGCCGACGTCGGCACGAAAACGAGATCGCGGGCGGGATCGGCCGAAATCGGTGCCCAGGCGTTGGCCGCGCCCGTCTTGTGGGCGAGCGGACCGCGCCAGGTCTCGTAGGCGGGGTCGGCCGGTTGTCTGGGGATGGGGTCCCAACTCCAGCTCATGGCACCGGTGCGGGCGTCGTAGGCACGGACGATGCCGCGTTCGGACTCGACGGCGCGGTTGTCGCCGATCGACGAACCGACCACCACCAGATCGCCGACGATCGCCGGCGGCGAGGTTACCTGATACGCGCCCGGTTCGACCACGCCGACGCCGATCGTGAGATCGACGACCCCGTCGCGGCCGAAGTCGGCGCGGGGGCGGCCGGTGGCGGCGTCGAGGGCGATCAGGCGACCGTCGATCGTGCCGGCGTAGATGCGCCGGGAGCCGTCGCCGTCCGTCCAGGTCGCGACGCCGCGCGAGGTGACTTCCGAATAGCCACGGGATCGGTCGACGCGCGGATCGAAGACCCAACGCTCGGCACCGGTCGCCGCGTCGAGGGCGATCACCCGGTTCGTCGGCGTGCTCAGGTAGAGCGTGCCATCGACCATCAGGGGCGTCGCTTCGAATGCCGCTTTGCCGGCCAGGTCGGTGCCGGCGTAGGTGGTCAACTCCCCGGTGTGGTAGGTCCAGGCGACGCGCAGGTCGGCGACGTTCTGGCGGTCGATCTGCGTCAGCGGTGTGTGGCGCACGCCGCCCGGCTCGCGGCCGTAGGCAGGCCACTCACCGTCGGGCGAGGCCGTCGCGATCGGTGTCGCGGGCGCGGTGTGGGCGCCGGAGCGGGCCGTAGCGCGCCGAGCCATGTCTCCTCCCACCGCCAGCGCGCCGGCGGCGAGGCCGCCGCGGAGGACGGCGCGCCGGTTGATCGGATGCGACGAGGGGTGCGGGTGAAACGTCCGTGGTGGTTGCATGGCGATGACTCCTTGGTGGAAACCGTCATCGAACGCGAAATACGTCTAACTCGGGTTGGCGAATGGTTGGAGCGCCGGCATGGACGTTGGGGCGGGTCGGGTGCCTTTGGGGTGATGCCGGCGCGTCTCCCCAGGACGACGCCGCCCTTTGCGGCGGGGCAGGCAACGGTGGCCTGCCCCGACGCGTTTGTTGGTGGTCCGTTTCCTCCGAAGGTGGCTCTAATCGCCGGGTGCTGCTTCGGGAGGGACCGTACGCGGTAGTGTCGGCGTGCCCTCGACGTGGAGATCGGGCAGCCAGCCGAGCCAGCGCGGCAGGTACCAGTTGCGGTCGCCGAGCAGGGCCATGCTCGCCGGTACCAGGACCAGGCGGACGATGGTCGCGTCGACGAGGATCGCCACCGCCAACCCGAAACCGAGTTGCTGGAAAAAGACGATCTCGCCGCTCGCGAACGCCCCGAAGACGACGACCATGATCGAGGCCGCCCCGGTGATGATCCGGGCCGTGGAGCGCAGCCCGACCGCGACCGCCTCCCGGTTGTTCCCCGTCCGGTCGTAGTGCTCGCGGATGCGGCTGAGCAGGAAGACGTGGTAGTCCATGCTGAGTCCGAAGAGGATGCAGAAGAGGAAGATCGGCAACCACGCCTCGATGGTCGGCGTCTGCTCGAACCCGAAGAACCCGTGCAGATACCCCTTCTGGAAGACGAGCACGAGCAGGCCGTAGGCGGCGCCGACCGAGAGCAGGTTCATCGCGATCGCTTTGATCGGTACGACGAGCGACCGGAAGGCGAGCAGGAGCAACAGGAAACTCAACCCGAGCACCAGGGCGAAGACGCGGGGTGTCCACCGCGCGATCAGGAGGTTGAGGTCGGCGTTCGCGGCCGGGTCGCCGGCGACGTAGACCGCGGCATCGACGCCCGCGAAGGCGCGCGGAATCAGGTCGTGCCGCAACCTGGCGACCGTCTCGTCCGCGGCCGGCGAGTTGCCGTCCGCCGTCAACGGTACTTCGACCACGCCGAGGGTGCCGCCTGCGTTCCACTGCCGTGCCGTCACCGGGCCAAACGACCCGTCCTGTCCCAATGCCACGACGAGGCGATCGATGGCCGCCTCGCTCTCGGGTCCGCGCTTGGCATCGACGACGATCTCGACGGGTTCGACCAGACCGGCGGCGAACTCGCTCCGCAGAATCTGGTATGCCTGTTTGACATCCCCGGCCGGCAGCGACTCGGCTCCGGCCGTGCCACGCCGCAAATCGACGTACGGCACCGCCGCCGCAATCAGAAGCCCTGATGCAATCAGCACGCTGACGACCGGGCGTGCCATGACCAGTTGGGTCAACTGACCCCAGAACCCAGTCGCAGGCTGCGAGGGAGAGGCGGAAGGCGGAAGGCGGAAGGCGGAGCGGCCCCGGTTTCCTGTTCCCTGTTCCCTGTTCCCTCGGTCCTCGCCGCCTTCCGCCTTCCGCCTTCCGCCCTTACGGCGTCGCGGCCACTCGATCCGGTCGCCGAGGAGGCCGAGCAGGGCGGGAATCAGTGTCAGGGTGGCGAGGACGGCGACGACGACGGCGAGGATGGCCCCGGCGCCGAGGCTGCGGAACAGGGTCGTCGGCAGGAGGAACATCCCCAACAGGGCGATCGCGACCGTGCCGCCGGAGAAGAGCACGGCGCGGCCGGCGGTACCGCCGGCGAGTGCGATCGCCTCCTGCGGCGGTCGACCGTGCCGCCGCTCCTCCCGGTAGCGATCGACGACGAAGAGGGCGTAGTCGACTCCGACGGCCAACCCGATCAGCGTGATCATGTTCAGTGCGTAGACCGACATCTCGGTCAGCCGGCTCAGCAGCACCGTCAGGCCGACCGCGCCGAGGATGGACACCACGGCCAGCGAGATCGGCACGCCGGCGGCGACGAGGGCGCCGAAGACGATCACCAGCACCACCAACGCCGCCGGCAGGCCGACCACGTCCGAGCGGATCAGGTCCCGCGTCACCAGGCGGTTCTCCGCGGCGTCGATGCTGACGTCGCCGATGGTCAGGACCTCGTAGCCGGTCGTCCGCGACGCCAGTTGGGCGATCCGATCGGGGAATGCCTCGTCGTTGCCTTCCAGCGTGACCGGGATCAGCGTCGTCCGGCGGTCGGGCGAAACCAGGAGCGGCGCCCGCTGGTCGCCGGCGGCGACGGCGTCGTAATAGGTCGGCGCCTCGCGCACCGTCCCGGTCATGCCGCGGAGGTCGGTGACGATCGCCTCGACGGTTTGCCGAAACCCGGGATCGTCGACCGTCAACACCGCGGAGCGGACGATCACCACCTCCGAATCGGTTTGGTCGGACGGCATGCGTTGTTGGACCAGGTCGTCGCCGCGCACCGACTCGGGTTTGCCGACGAACGCGTCGTCGTTGGTCAAATCCCCGCCGAATGCCGCCGCGCCGACTCCGATCGCGACGAGCGCGACCAACCAGCCGGCGACGACGAGCCGGCCGCGGCGGGCACAAAACCGGGCCAAGCGGGCCGTCGAAAGTTCCATCGCCATCTCGCTTCTCTCCAATATGCCGACCACCCGTGTGAAAGCGCTAAACCTGATTCAGGTATAGCGGTCCGGCGCTCCGCAGTCGTCGGCCAAAGCGCGGCTTGTGCGAACGGAATTGGGACCGCCTTTTGGCGGTCCCGTTCGACAATCCTCGTACTCGGTATGCGACAAATGGTGGAGGTGCCTATCCCGGCTCTTCACTGTCGTCGAGCGAGGCCAACCCTTCGCGGAGGGCGTAGAGCGCGGCTTGTGTCCGGCTGGCAAGATGGAGCTTGCCCAGGATGGTGCTGACGTGGGTCCGCACCGTCGCCTCGCTGAGCCCCAGTGCGTCGGCAATCTGCTGGTTGCCAAAACCGCGGGCGACGAGTCGCAGAACCTCGACTTCCCGTGGTGTCAGGGGGTCGGGGGTGGGAGGGCGCTCTGAGCCGTGCGCGATCTCCTGGAGGACCTTGCGGGCGATGCTGGGATGGAGCGAGGCCTCGCCCCGGTGCACCTGGCGGATGGCCCGTACCAGGTCTTCGGGGCTGGAATCCTTCAGCAGGTAGCCGCGGGCGCCGGCTTTGACGGCCGGGAAGACCTTGTCGTCGGTCGCGAAGCTCGTCAGGACCAGGATGCAGGCGTCCGGCCAGGTCGCCGTGATCCTGCGGATCGCCTCGATGCCGTCGATCTCCGGCAAAACCAGGTCCATCAGGGTCACGTCCGGCCGCAGGCGGATCACCTCGGCGACGGCCTCGCGGCCATCGGCCGCCTCGCCGGCGACCTCGATGTCGGGTTCGGTGGACAGGAGGGCACGGATCCCCTTGCGGACGATGGCGTGGTCCTCGGCCAGGAACACCCGGATCGGTCCGCTCACCGGGGGACCACCACGCGGACCCGCGTCCCTTGGCCGGGCCGGCTGTCGACGACCAACCGGCCGCCCACGCGCGCGGCCCGCTCCGCCATTCCGCGGAGTCCCAGACCGCCGCGCGTCCGTGCCGCGTCCGGATCGAAGCCGATTCCGTCGTCGGCGATCTCCAACGTCACGGCCCGTTCGTCCTGGTGGAGATCGACCGCGATGCGGTGGGCCCGGGCGTGTTTGAGCGCGTTGTTGAGTGCTTCCTGGGAAATCCGGTCGAACTCGGCCTCGACGGCGGGGGGCAAGGCGCCGTCGCCTTCGACCGCCAGCGTCGTGGCGACGCCGACCCGTCCTTCCACCGCCTGGAGGCGCGCCTGCAGGGCGGCCGCCAGCCCTTCTTCCTCAAGCACGGGCGGGCGGAGTTCGAAAATCAACAGCCGCATCTCTTGCAGGGCGTGCTGGGCGGTCGCGGCCAGGTCGCGCAACTCGCGATCGGCGGAGTCAACCTGCCCCGCGGCGATTTGACGCCGGGCGGCCTCGGCCGAGAGGGTCAGACCGTAGAGTGCCTGGGTCACCGAGTCGTGGAGATCGCGCGCCAAACGGTTGCGCTCTTCCACGACCGCCAATGCCTCGACCTGGGCGGTGGAGGTCTCCAAGCGGCGATACGCCCCTTGCAACTCGGTCACCAGCGCCTCCGAGCGGTACCGCGCCGCCGCGTACGAGACGACGAAGAGGAAGGCGGCCCCGTACATGACGACGAGGGCGAGACTCTTCGGCCAATCCTGCGTCGCGAGCAGCGCGAGCGCCATGACGACGGTGAAGACGCCGACCCAGCGGACGGCCGCCGATCGAGGGACCAGGGTCATCACCTGGGCGCAGAGCGGGATGAAGAGGATGGCGAAGTAATCGAGGTCGGGGAGCAGGAAGATGAGGACGGGAACGATCGCGGTCTGAATTGGCAGGTAGAGCCGCGGATACCATCCGAAGCGAAGCCGGATCGGTCGCTCCGTGACCAGCAAGACGACGGAGGCGACCAGCAGCACCGCAGCAACCCGGGCCGCCGTTCCGTCGAAAAAGGACGTGTCGTCGGCGGCGCGGATGGCCGTTGCGAGCCAGATGGGAAGACTGAGCAGGTAAAAGAAGCGGATATCCTCCCGGCCGGGAACCAGCAGGGCCGTGTCCGGATCGCGATCGACGACCGGCGTGGAAGGGGCTGGTCCGCCGCGCGGGGGCGCGAGTGTGGCAGGTTCGCACGGCGTGGAGTGATCGACCATCGGGTTCGTGCCTCGTCTGCCAGCCGGGTGATCGTGCGAACGGGTGGCGAACAATTCTAGTCGACCCACCGCCTCGGCCAGCGCATCGCGGTCTTTCCTGGCACGGAATGTGTTTCGTGGTAGGGGGGTGCTCGGTTTCGGGCGTCGACAGATCGACCATGAGCAGGAGTCGATGCGATGGCAATCGAACCGGTCGAACGAATCCACGAACAGGAGCACGACACCTCGTTGGCACTCGATCTCCGGGAGACGCTGGCACGGTTGGCAGCCCTACCGCCTTCGCTGGACGCGCCATACCTGACGGTCGGTTTGGACTGGCGTCCCCAGGGCGAATCGCCGGGGGTCCGGCCGCCGCGGCGGCACTTCGACGATTTGGCCGAAGAACTGCGCGGTCGCTTCGGGCCGCGCGGGGCGGCCTGCGACAGCGTGAGCGCCGATCTCGACCGGATCGCGGCGTACCTGGACGACGAACTCGATCCCGCGGCGCAGGGCGTCGTGTTCGTCGCCTGTGCCCACCGCGGCGTCTTCGAGCCGATCCCGCTCGATGTGCCGGTGGCGACCGAGGCGACCACCGGACCGACGCCGTCGCTGCGGCAACTCGCCCGGGTCGTCGAGGACTTCCCGCGTTACGCGGTCGTCGTCGCCGATCAGCGGGAAGCGATTCTCTGGACGATCGAGCGGCGGACGTGGCAGCGCAGCGTCGAGGTGTCCGGCACCGACTATCCGCGCAAGCAACAGCAAGGCGGCTGGTCGCAGAAGCGGTACCAGAAGCGGGCCGACGAACGGATCGAGGCGTTCGCGAAGACGGTCGCCGAGGAGACGCGCCGCGTCTTCGATTCGGAGCAGATCGACTACTTGATCGTCGGCGCGGACGAGATCATGGCGACGCAGCTCCTGTCCGCCTTCCACCAGACCGTCGCGGCGAAGGTGATCCGGACGGTCTCGCTGGCGATCACCGCGTCCGACGCGGACGTGCAGGCGGTGACCGAACCGGTCGTGGCGCAGGCCGAGCGCGAGCGCGAGTTGGCGGCCGTGCAGCGGGTGCGCGACGGGGTCGGCGCCGGTGGCAAGGGCGTCGCCGGGGCGGAGGACACGTTGACGGCGCTGCAGACGGGGCAGGTGATGACGCTGGTCATGGACGACGACTTCGCGCGTCCCGGTTGGGCCGACTACACCATGCCCCTCTACGGTGTCGGCGAGGTCCCGTCCGCGCACCCGGCAGGCGGCGACGCCACGAGCATCGTGCCGGTGGCGTTGGAGGACGAGCTGATCCGGTTGGCGATCCAGGTCGGCGCCGAGATCGAGGTGATCCAGAGTACGGTCGCCTTCAACGACGAGGAACAGCAGCGAATCCCCGATGGGGACGGGGCGTTGCCGCGCGCCCAGGCCGCGCTGGAACTCGACGCGCTCGGCGGTGTCGGCGGCGTTCTGCGGTACGCGCTGGACGCCGGGCAACCGACGGCGGATTTGTGAGGCGGAAGCTCATGAATCCGTCGCCGTACCCACACTTGACACCGACCGTCGCCTGAGCAAAGCTTCCCGCCGTCGGTGTGTCCGAAAGTCACGCCGCCGCCGGGCGCCCGGCGGCGACGAAGGGCGTGCGGGCGACAACCTGTCGGTGCAACGGAGAGCGGCAATGGCGGCGAAACGAACCCCGGTGAGCCGTGACACGCGCTTCCGCATCCTCGCGGCGGAAGCCCACAGTTGGTCGTCGCTGTTGCTCGAGGACGACCGCGGCCAGCGCTACCTCTACGTCGTCGACACCGATGCGCTGACGAGAGTTGCGGCCGACTCCGCCGACGATCTGCTCGCCAAACGCGCCTATCGCCCCTGGCGCGGAGACCGTTCCTGGGCGCCGCTCGACGAGTTGCCGCTGATCAAGCAGGCCGCCGCGACCGCTCCTCCGCCCGAGGCGACCGTGGGTTTCCCAACGGGATCGGACCATTCTGAGGCGCAACCGTCCTGAGGTCGTCGGTCGAAGCCGTGCCGACTCCGTACAACTCCGTTGCGGACGACCGGCCCTGAGTCGGGTCAGGCCAGAAGCGTGTCCTGGTACGCCTTGATCTGCCGATCCCGGCCCAATTGGTCGGTGATCTCGTCCCAGGACTGGGCCGCGGCATCCATCGCCTCCTGGGCGCCGATCTCACCCGCGAAGGCCCTGGCCAGGGGCTCCTCCGCCGCGATGTAGTACCGGAAGATGCCGGGGATGCGCGGCTCGGCCGCGACGTTCGGCGTGTCGTAGGCGGCACGCGTCGCGGTCAGGTAGGACTGGACGTGGTCGCGCGGGTAGCCGGCGGCGACCCAGGCGTCGATGTCGAAATGGCTGTAGCGGTAGGGCTGCATGCCGGACGGGTAACAGCTCAGCCACAGCGAGAGGTCGGGACCGCCCAGGTGCGCGGCCAAATCCCAGGCCGTTTCGCCCACGCCGCGCTGCGCCGCCGCCTGCATCACGTAGAGCCCCCAGCCGCCGGAGGCAGTGTTCGAGGCGACGTTGGGTCCGCTCGGCAGCGTGTCCCACTCCCCGGTCCCGGCGTTGAAGACCGCCGGCGCGCCGGGCAGGACCGCGAACCGGACCTGCAAGGCGGGGTTACCGAGGAACACCGTCCCATCGTAGGTGTAGACGACCGAACCGAGGTCGCCCCACCAGGCCGCCATCGTTCCCTGCCCACCCAGGAACTCGGTGAACGTCGTGCCCATGTCGGCACCGAGTTGGTCCACCGGTTCGAACGGCAGGGCATCGACGACGTCCTGCACCGCCCGGACGAAACCGGGATTGTCGATCCGCGGCGCCATCGTGGCCGGATCGAAGAGCCAGGCGCGCTCCGCGGGGTGCTTGACGTAGGCGGCGGCCCGGCTCGCGTAGAAGTACCAGGAGAAGCCGCCGCCGGGTTGGCAGACGTCGATGATCCCGTAGTTGTCCAGGCCGTTGGTTTCGGTGCCCTTGAGGAATGCCGTCGCCGCCTGGACCTGCGGCCACGTCGTCGGGATGCCCCAGGGCCCCGCCCCGCCGGAACTCGTCCACCGCGCGGCCAGGTCCGGATCGGCGAAAACGTCGGCGCGGACGTTGAAGAGGTGGGTGTCGGCGTCGATCGAGAGGCGATAGAGCGTGCCGTCCCAGGTTCCGACGGGCAGTTGCAGAGACTTGACGTAATCGTCGATCTCGACCTGTTGCTTGACCCAGTCCGGCATCGCCAGCGCCAGCCCACCGCCGAGGAGGTCCCCCTCCCAGGCGACGCCGCCTTCGAGCACGTCGAACTCGATCGTGCCGGTCGTCGTGGCTTGCTGGAACTTCCCAAAGATGGCGTCCTGGGTGACGTCGATCCAGCGAATCGTCGCGCCGGTGGCGTCTTCCCAGGCCCGGCAGAGGGGGCGGAAAACGTTGTCGTGGAACCCTGGGTTGTTGATGCCCATGAAAGTCACGGTTTGGCCGGCGAACTTCCCCCGATTTTGGGTGCGCAGGCAGAGTTCGCCGACCTTCTCCATATCCGCTTCGGTGGGGTTTCCCTTGCCCGCGCCGGGGATCGCCAGGATTTGCGCCCGCACACCTTCGTCGGCGAGGGCACGCCGGTAGCTCTTGCCGGCGATACCGGTGGTACACAGGGCCGTGCCGACGGCCGCTTTCACGACCGTGCGGCGTGTCAACGGCTGCCGTCGCAACCTCGCGTCGAGATGCGTCATGGTTGCCCCTCCTCGCCGCCGAGCGACGGTCGGTGCGCCGATGTAAACCGGGAACGGAGACCGGTCTGAAGTATGCCAGAGAAGGGCTCTACCGCGGGGCGTTACCTTTCGGCGACAATCCCGTCAGCCTGAGTACAGGGATTTTGCGTGCGTGTCGAGAATGGCGATGGCGATCCCGTTCCGCACCCGAACGACACCGGATCGACCCGTCTCGGGGAGGCCCCCGGTCGAGACGGCGATCGTGTCGACGAACCCGGTCGACCGGCAGGGTTTCGCGCGGCTCTACTCGTGCTACGGCGAATTGATCTACCGTTATTGCCGCCGCCAGCTCGGGAGTCACGAAGCGGCCGAGGACGCCGCGGGGCTGGTTTTCGCCAAGGCGCTGGCAGGACTTCCGACCTACCGCGGCGGCGAAGAGGGGTTTCGCTCCTGGATCTTCACGATCGCCTACCGCGTCATCGCCGATCACTATCGCAACGACCGCGCCGAGCAACCGCTGGAGATGGCCGCCGATCTGATCGACGAGACGCCATCGGTCGAAGAGGTGGTCCTGGCGGCGGAGGAGCGGCGGTCGCTGCGCGCGTTGCTGGCGCGGCTGCCGGCGGACCAGCGACGCGTCGTCGAGTTGCGCCTCGCCGGCTTGAGCGGCGCCGAAATCGCCGTCACGCTCGGTCGCAGCCACGCGGCCGTCAAACAACTCCAATTCCGTGCCGTGACGAACCTCCGTGCCCTGCGCGAAGCAGAGGCGGAGCGTTGCGAGGTGCACCATGTCCCCCGCTGACCGAGCCCGCCTGGACGACCTAGACCGCTTCTGGGACGCCCTGTCCAGCGGCGGTTGGGCCGCGCCCGACGCGCTCGATCCCGAATTGACGGAGACCGTGCGCTGGCTCCACGCAGGCGACGTCACCGTGTCGGCTCCGCCGGGGACGGCGGAGCGGATCTGGCAGCGGGCACTCGCCGCGTCGGCGGCCGTTCGTCCGTCGCACCAGGACCAGCCGCCGGTGGGAGCGAACGGACATTCGGCAGTCATCCCGCGTCCGCGGTCGATCGCGGCGGTCGCGCCGACGGCGCGGCGGTGGGCGCTGACGCACCTGGCGACCGCGGCCTTGCTCGCGCTCACCCTCGTCAGCATCGCCGTCGCGTTTGGCGAGGTGTGGATGCACTCCGCGGACGAGCGAAGCGCGCCGGGGGATGTGGCGCTGGCGCGAGGAAACGCGGCGCACACCGGCGAGATGCCGGGACCGGGTCCGACAAGTCTTCCCGTCGTCCGCTGGCAGGCGCAGCTCGACGGACCGGTGGTGGGCCAACCCGCGGTCGACGCGCACACCGTTTACGTCGCGGCCGGCAACACGCTCAGTGCCGTCGATCGAACGACCGCCGCGGTGCGCTGGCGCTTCGCGACGACCGACCAGTTGATCAGCGGACCGGCCGTGACCGGCGACCTCGTCGAGGTCGTCGAGAACGGGGGAACCCTGCACGCCGTCGATCGCGACACCGGGCAGGAACGGTGGCAGACCGCCATCGGTCCGATGCGCTTCTGCTCGTCGATCCCGGTCGCCCCCGACAACGGGCTGGTGTACGTCTCGGGCACGGGGTTGACGGCCATCGACGCGGCGACCGGGAAGGTGCGTTGGCGAGCGCCGGCACCGATCGGAACCGGCCGGGTCGGTCGGGTTTCGTCGCCGGCCGTCGCCGATGGCCGCGTCTTCGTCGGCAGCGCCGATGGCAGTCTCTATGCCCTCGATGCGGAAAGCGGCGAGGTGCGGTGGCGATTCGCGGCCGGCAGCCCCGTTTCCACGTCGCCGGCGGTGGTCGCCGGGGTCGTCTATTTCGGCAACGACGACGGCACGTTGTTCGCGGTCAGGACGGACACCGGCAGCCTCGTCTGGAGTGCGAAGGTCGGGCGTTGGCTCGACGAGAGCTCGCCGGCGGTGGTCGGCGGACGGGTCTTCATCGTCAGCGAGAGCCGCGTCCTCGTTGCCCTGGACGGCGCGACCGGCGAGGAGAACTGGCGCTTTGCGGTCCCGTCGGGGAGCGAAACCTGGCCGGTCGTGGCCACGGGCGTCGTCTACCTCGGCAGCAAAGACGGCACCGTCCACGCCCTCGATGCCGCGACGGGCAGCGAGCGATGGCATTTCCAACTCCCCGGTCAGGTCGAATCCGAACAACCGGCCGTGACCGGCGGTGTCGTCTACGTCGGCGACGATTGGAACGTGCTCTACGCGCTCGGCAGCGCCGCCGGCGATCCGTAACCCGACCGGCGCCGGCGGCACGACCGGTGCCGGTTTCCAATACCACGCTCGTCTGGGCAAGGACACCGCGGCGCACCTCAGCGTCGCCGGTCGTGGGGACGTGTTTGTCAACGTGGAGGGGCCGGACAATGGCCACGGAGCTCGAAGACCTGGCGCGGCGGTTGCGGTCACGCGGGTACGAGGCGGGCGGGGCGTTGGTCGCCGATCTCGGCCGCTCGCTGCGCGGGTTGCGCCTGGTGCCAGAACGGTTGCCCGCCGCCGTCTCCGATGCCGGTGGGTTCGACGCGTTTCAGACGCGGGAGGTGGCCGTCGACGTTGCCCGGCTGCGCCACCACCGCGAGGCCCGGCACCTTAGCAAGCGCGGTCTGGCGCGGGCGGCGCGGTTGTCGCCCGCCTACGTCTGCAACCTCGAATCGCCGGCGCGGGCGCCGACCAAGCGGGTACGGTGGGCGACGGTCGAGGCGCTGGCGAAGGTGCTCGCGATCGATCCGGAGGACCTCCTGGACGGCTACGGGCCGGCGCCGTGATGACTCGGCGTGGCTTCAGAGCATGACGACCTGATCCCCAATCGCACCTCGCCATCGGCATGCCCGTTGCGGGAGGACACCGTGCGCCGTTCCGCCTTACTCCTGGTTTGTCTTCTGTCGCTGGCGACCGGGCTCGCGCTCCTCCGGACCGCGGAATTCCTGACCGTCACGGCGCCGCCCGCGGTGGCGCAGCCCGACGACCGGAGCGCCGACGTGGTCCTGGCGCGGCGTTTCTATGCCGCCGTCGACACCGTTCTCCGTACGGGCGACGCCGCGGTCCTCGTGCCCCTGATTGCCCCCGATCTGGTCGAGCACCCGGCGCGGATCGACGGCGGCACGGGTCGCGACGGATTGGCCGCGTCGCTCCGCGCCCTCGGCGCCGATTTCCCCGGTCTGCGTTTGGTCGTCGACGACGTCCAGGCGACGGGTCTCGACGAGGTGACCGCGCGCGTTCGCCTCGTCGGAACGACGACCGGGTCGTTCCTCGGGCTGCCGGTCGCGACCGAGCCGGCAACCTGGGGGCCACTGGAGGTGCTGCGGATCGCCGACGGCCGGATCGTCGAGCGGTGGCGCAGCGGTCGGGAGGACGCGGTCTTGCAGCCGCTGGCGCAAACGGGGCCGATCGCCGACCCGGACGAGACCACACCCCGATTGGTCGCGTTGACGCGCCTGACCTTTGCCGCACGACGCTCGATCGCGATCGCGACCGGGGGCGCGACGCGCCTTCTCGTCGTCGAGACCGGGGACCTGAACGTCGGGGCGCGGAGTGCGACGACCGGTGCCGTCGCGATCCCGGTTCGGACCGGCAAGCCCGCGCCGTTCGCCGACGGACAGAGCGCGGAGCTAACGGCCGGAGACGCGCTCGTCGCGCCGCCCGGTACCCGCGTCGACGTCGCCAACGACGGTGGGACACCGGCAACCGTGCTGGTGGCCACGGTCTTCGGCGCCGAGTGGGGCCACGATCCGGCGTCGGTCTGGACCGACGCCACGGCGCTGTCCCTGGCGCCGGGGTCCGGTGTGACGGCCGAGGTCCTGACCGCCGCCGCCCTGACCCTGCCGCCCGGAGCGACGCTCGCGGTCGGGCGCGCCACGCTCGCCTCGGGCGCGGCCGTCACCGTGCCGGCCGGAGACCGCGCGGTCTTGCTCGCGGTTACCGGCGGCAGCGTGGAGCTCGTCGCAGGTGGCGGACCAGTCGGCGTGAACCGGGCGGACGGTAGAACCGGGACGGCAGGTCCGCCGCCCGCCGAGAAGACCGCGCTGCTCGCGGTCGGGGACGGGGCGCTCGTCTGGCCCGGCACGACCGCGACCGGACGCGGCGCCGGCGACGCCCCGGTCGCCGTCACGATCGTCACCGTGGGATCGTCCGCGGCCGGGGAGCCGGCGGCGGCCACTCCGGTCCCGTAGGGAGCCGGCCGATCCGATCACCAACCGTTGCGACCGGGCGGCGCCGCGCCTCGCTGCGGGAACGAACCGACCGACGCACCGGGTTGCCACGATTCGACGACCTCCATCGCCATCCGTAGCGCCATCGTCAGGTCGTTCTCGTCGGGCAGGTCGGACCAGGCGCGCAATTCTTGCTTCGTCGGCGCAGAACCGTCGCGGCCGTTCGCCGACACTCTGGCGGCCGCACCGCTGATGGTGACCCGCCCGTTCTCGTGGCGCATCGCCACCGCCCGCTGGACGCCGGCCGAGAGCCAGATCAGCGCGACCTGGCTCCCCTCGTCCCGCCGGTCGATCCGCCCCTGGACCGGTTGCCCCCACCCACGGGCCACCCGATCCGCCGCGGCCCGGAAGCGGGCCTCGGCCGGCGACGCGGGCACGAAGTTCGCCATGCTCTCGTCGGATGCCGCCTGCGGCATCGGGACCGCGCCGCGTCGCAATCCCCCGAAGATCCGTCGCTCCGCATCCGGCGGCATCCCCGTCCGCTCTGCCAGCCGCCGGCGGAAACCCGGATTCTTCCAGGCCACGTACGCCGCGATCAGGAGCCCGGCGTGGATGACGCCGATGGCGAGACCCAACCTCGGTACCCCGCCGTCGTACATCTGCGACCAGTCGCCTTCCATGCCGGTCAGGACGTCGAGGAGCGGGTAGAACACCAGCGCGTTGATGCCGGAGATGACGGCGAATTGAAAGAGCAGTTCGTTGATCGCCGCCCGGTACGGTTTGCGTTTGAGGAAGACGACCCCAAGGGCGAGCGCGCAGAGGACGATGTTGACGATGGTGCCGGCCGCGGCGACGACGATGTGCTGGATATTGGTGAACGGTTCGTTGTAGCTGACCGAACCGGCGAAGACCCAGTAGCTGAAGGCGACGACGTGCCCGCCGTAACTCCAGATCGCCACCGCGTGCCCCAACTCGTGGAGCGCGACCGAGATCGGGACCAGCAGGAAAAAGGACGCCTGATCGATCAGGTAGCGATCGGGCTCGGTGAACCGCAGATCGAACAGTTCGCGGCGCCGCACCCAGACGTCGCGCACGACGCGGAGGCCGACAAAGGCGTAGAACAGACTCAGCAGCGCGAAGCCACCGAAAGGCATACCCGGGTCAATCCTCGCCGGTCGACGTCGTCGGCAGCACCCGACCGGGCATCTCGCCGCCGCGCAACAGCGGCAGGCGGCCGACTGCATCGCGCAGCATACCGCTCCAGGCGGCGACCGCTGCTGCCGTCGCCAGCGTCACCATCCCGCCGATCGCGACCGAGGCCGCCACCCCGAACTGGTTCGCCGCCGCTCCCGCCACCAGCGCGCCGAAGGGAGCCGACCCCGCGAACACCGTCAGGTAAACGCTCAAGACGCGACCGCGGATCTCGTTCGGCGTCGACAGTTGCACCGTCGTGTTCGCCATCGCCATCGTCGAGGTCATCGCGAATCCCATCACCGGCAGCAACGCCAGGGCGGCGACGATCGAGGTCGACACCCCCGCCGTGATCGCCAGAAGCAACTCGGCGACGCCCAGCGCCGCCGCCGTCGTCAGCATCACGCCCGGCCGGGCGCCGCGCCCGAAAAACGCCAGCGACAACGCGCCGCCGAGCGAACCGAGACCGAGCGCCGACAACATGATGCCGAACCCGTCCGCGCCGATCGCGAATTCTTGTTTGGCGAGCAGCGGCACCCAGATGTTGAAGTTCATGCCGAACGTGGCGACGAATCCGGCCATGACGACCGTCATCAAGACGATCGGCGTCGCCCGCACGTAGGCCAAGCCTTCCCGCAGCCGCGACAGGCCGGTGCCGGTGCGTTCGATCCGAACCGCCGTGATCCGCATGAAGAACAAACCGGCGATCACGGCCAGGAAGCTGACGGCGTTCAAGGCGAAACAGACGGCGGTGCCGAACGAGGCGACGAGCACCCCCGCGATGGCCGGTCCGACCAGACGGCCCATGTTGAAGATCGACGAGTTGAGGGCGATCGCGTTGGTCAGGTCGTCTTTGCCGACCATCTCGACGACGAACGCCTGGCGCGCCGGCATGTCGAAGGCGTTGACGACGCCGAGCCCGAGCCCGAGAACGTAGACGTGCCACAACTGGACGTGCCCGGTGCCGTCGAGGACCGCCAGGATCGCCGCCAGCATCGCCATCGCCGATTGGGTCGCCAGCAGCACCGTCCGTTTGGGCACGCGATCGACGACGACCCCGGCAACCAGGCCGAGCACCAGCACCGGCGCGAACTGGCAGACGTTGACGAGGCCGAGTTTGAATGCCGAGGCGGTCAACGAGACGACGAGCCAGGATTGGGCCGTCGTCTGCATCCAGGAGCCGATCACCGAGATCAACTGACCGGTGAAAAAAAGGCGGTAGTTGCGATGGCGCAGCGCGGCAAACCCGCGGGGCAGTCGCCGCGACGTCAGCGGAGCGGTTGTCGAAGACATGGACTCGGTCCGGCTCGGCACCCCCGAGCGGACCGCCAATCGGCGACCGCGGCGGAGGCGACCTCGGAGCGTTTATTGTCGCATAAATCACCCGCGAGGGGCGGTGTTCGCCGCACTACACCTGAGCGGTATCAGGGCGGTTGGCGGGAATGGTCGTAGGGGAGGGCCGCCGTGCCCTCCCGGCCCGATGAGCGCGTCGCCAGATCATGGAATCGGCGCCAACGAGCACGGGAGGGCACGGC
>DATBFX010000158.1:0-7300 GCA_036558305.1 Thermomicrobiales bacterium
CTCGCGGACGATGCGATTGACGGCGTCGGCGTCGTCGGCGTAGTGGATGGTGGCGCCCGCCTTTTCCGCCATCGAGGCGAATTGGGACAGGTAGCGATCGAGGTCGTCGGTGACGCGCATCTTGGCCGCCTTCAGGTTCGACCGCAACGCCTCGAATTCGATCTCCTCCATCGACCGGTTGCGGTTGCCGCGCCAAGTCTGTTGGAACCGGGTGATGTTGCGGGCGAGCTTGGGATTGCCGATGGCGCGCTCGTATCGCTCCTGGAACGTCGTCTGCGGTTGCCCGTGCGGATCGTGTTCGAGGACTTCGCGTGCTTCATCGGCGGGTGATGCAACCGACACGGTTTGAAACTCCTCGCGATCCTGCCCGATCGGGCAATGCCCGGACAATTCCCGCCCCTACGAATCTTCGCCGCCAAACCTGCTAGCTCAAGTCGGCGACCAGCAGGACGAACACCCGCTCCGGTCCCTGCACGCCAAGCGACAACGAGAGTTCGATGTCGGCCGTCCGGCTCGGCCCCGTCACCAACGAGGCGTACGCGCCGCCCGGGCGCAGCGCCAGCGCTTTGAGTGCGTCGGCCGCTTCGGCGAGCGACGGCACGAGGGTCTCGGTTCGGACGACGATCACGTGCGCCTTCGTCAGCATACCGACCGCGCGGTCGGTCAGCGTCGGTTCTGCCAGCATCACCGAACCCGTCTCGGCGACGGCAAGCGCGGCAAGACTGACGCCGAGCGGAGCGTCTCGCGATGCCGCGACATCGGCTGGGTTGAGCCAGGCGGTGCCGGCACCGGTCAGCGCCGCCATCAATTTCGGTGCCGCGTTCGTCATCTCCGTCGAGACGACGAGGCCGGGCGCGGCGATTTCGGCAGCCACGCGCGCGAGGAACGCCGCCGCCGCATCGCTGCTCTCCACGCGCTCGACGTCGACGTTGAGGGGCTGCAAACGAGCCGCAAAGGTTGTCGCCCAGGCGTCAATCTGATCCGAAACGATGCTTTCTCGTACGATTGCCATCACTTGGCACTCACGTTTCCCCGAAGGCGGATACGGCCCGCGGCATCGTTCTGACGCCTGACGCCTCGTCTACAGCATCGCCCCAAGGATCCAGGGGTTGAACTCCTCCTGGCCGACGCCGGCGAGTTCGCTCTTGGTCCGCTGGCCGGAGGCGACGGCGAGGATCTCTTCGAAGATCTCGCTGCCGAGTTCGTCGAGGGTGACGCCGTCGAGGACCTTCCCGGCGTTGATGTCCATGTCCGGTTCCTGGCGGGCAAAGAGCTCGCTGTTGGTCGCGATCTTGAGACTCGGGGCCGGTTTGAACCCGAAGGCGGAACCGCGACCGGTGGTGAAGGTGACGATGTTGCAACCGCCGGCGACCTGACCCGTCACCGAGACCGGATCGTAGCCGGGGGTGTCCATGTGGACGAAACCGCGCTCGGTCACCCGCTCGCCGTAGCCGACGACCTGGTTCATCGGCGTCGATCCGGCTTTCGCCGCCGCACCGAGCGACTTCTCGTAGATGGTCGTCAACCCGCCGAGTTTGTTGCCCGGTGCCGGGTTGTTGTCGATGGTGCCGCCGAAGTAGGCGGTGTACTGCTCCCACCAGTGGATCATGTCGATCAACGTCTGCGCGACCTCCGGGCTCTTGGCACGACGGGTTAACAGGTGCTCGGCGCCGTAGACCTCGGTCGTCTCGCCGAGGACGACGGTCCCGCCCTGGCGGACGATCAGGTCGGCCGCCTTCCCGAGCCCCGGATTGGCGGTCACGCCCGACCAACCGTCGGAACCGCCGCACTGGAGCGCCACCATCAGTTCGGAGGCCGGTACCGGTTCCCGCGTCGCCTGGTTGGCACGGGGCAAAATCTCCTTGACCGCTTCGATCCCGCGTTCGACCGTTTTCAGAAACCCTCCGTCTTGCTGGATGGTGATCACCAACGGCTGGTCGTCTTTGAGTGCGGTGGCGTCGATCATGTCGGTCGGTTGGTTGACCTCGCAGCCGAGCGAGAGGATGACGTACCCGGCCACGTTCGGGTGGTGCACGATTCCCGCCAGCGTCCGTTGGAAGATGTAGAGGTCGCGCGAGCCGATGTGGGCGCCGCAACCGCCCTTGTGCGGCAAGGCGATCACGCCGTCCACGTTGGGGTAGGCGTCCATTACCCCCGGTGGCCGGAAGTAGTCGGCCACGGCCGCGGTGGCCGAGGAGGCGCAGTTGACCGAGGCGAGCACCGCGACGTAGTTGCGGGTGCCGACGCGTCCGTCCGCCCGTTTGAACCCCATGAACGTCCGGCGCTCGGACGCGGGCACCAACTCGACCGGTTGATAGTCTTCGCAGAAGGCGTAGTCGAGCTTGAGACTGCCCTGTTCGCGGATCGAGAGGTTCTGGGTGTGGACGTGCTGCCCCGGTTTGATCTCCTGGGTCGAGTAGCCGATGATCTGGCCGTAGCGCCGCACCGGTTGATCGAAACCGACGCCGCGCAGCGCGACCTTGTGCCCCGGCGGGATCATCTGCGCCACCCGCAACTCGCTGCCGTCGGCCAGGCGCAAGATCGTTCCCGGCACCAGCGGCTGTTTCGCGATCGCCACGTCGTCGGCCGGATGCAGCAACGCCGCGACGTCGTTGAGGTCGACCGGTCCTTGCGGTGCCCGCGAGATCAATGTCATGCCGCCGGTTTGGGGTTGCGTTGCCGTCATGGTGTTTCCTCCGTTTATGAGTGGCGAGCTTCGAGCTTCGAGCTTCGAGTTTGGGCGGCGTGCACCTCGGCACGTACCACCGGCCACTGCCTAATCGTCTGTACGGCACCGCCACCGGCCGCACCCACGAACCGGTCGCGCCCTGCAACTCGAGCGGAAGACGGGCGAATAGGAAAACCGATGCACCGGCGGCGCGCAACGGGTCAAGGTCCAGCCACTCCACGAGGTGCACCCCACGATGGTACAGCATTTCGACGTGGAAATAGCGAGGGCACACCCGTGTGCTACCCGGAGACGACGATGACGTTCGCGTACGGCGTGGCGTCCCCCGTCCTGACCGTCGCTCTGCCCGTTTGCGAGAGGCGTTTCAGTTCGAGGTGGGACACGACCTGGATCGGTACGTCCCCGAGGAGTGCACGCAATGCCTCCACCCGTTGCGGGCTCACCTCGGTCATCTCCTGCGCGATGACGACCCGAT
This sequence comes from Thermomicrobiales bacterium, assembly GCA_036558305.1. Taxonomy (GTDB): domain Bacteria; phylum Chloroflexota; class Chloroflexia; order Thermomicrobiales; family UBA6265; genus DATBFX01. The sequence goes on from DATBFX010000158.1 coordinate 3,165, forward strand.
CGAGGTGCCACTCGGCCGCGACGGCTTGCAACACGTCGAGGACGGTCGGAATCCCCTCCACCAATGCCAGGTCGATGCGTTCGGGACCGACCGGCACCGGATACCCGCGGTCGCAGATCGTAAAGTAGTCGGTGTGCCCGGTGCTCGCGAGCAGGTGATTGAGGGCAGGATTGAGGATGCCGCCCTTCTTCATCGTGCCGCCCCCCCGTCATTCTCGTTCGACGTCAGGCCCCATTGGGCGTAGTAGCGTCGTTTCTGGTCGAGCGTCACCTGTTCGCGAAAACTCGGGCGGGGGCGCTTGAAGAGCAGCACCGGCTCCTCACCGGCGGCAGTCCCGGCAAGTTCCCAGCCGTCCCGACCCAGCGCGTCCAACTCCTGGTCATCCGCGGACCGAACGACGCGGTACTCCCACGTCGTTGGCTCACTCGCGTTCACGTCGCGTCTCCTTTGCGGGCCGGCGGGTTCGCGCACCGGACGTCCGACTCGGTCTCCGTTTGCATGTTGTCCGTCATCGCGTTCGGTCGCCGACCGATCGCCGGTGCTGCTTGTCGAAGGGAGGCGTGTGTCGACTTCAGGGTGCACGCTACGCGCGCCTGGAGCGGGTGTCAAGCATCTTGTGCGCATGGTTGACCTGCAACAGACTTGTCAACGAATCCCTTCTCTCCGGTATAGTGGAGCCCTACGCCGCGGCGATGCCGCCGCGGCCGTACCGACCCACCGCCGGGAGTCACGGCGCCGTGCGGGGCGCACTCGCCAGAAGCGGCTCACTTGGCATAGGATTTGCGCAGGGAACAATCCGCTTCGTTGGACTCGCGTCCCCACCCGCCTTCGGCGGTCCGGACGACGGCCCTGGCTGGTGGAAGTGTGATCAAACCGTTGTCACGAATTGCCACACCGGTTCGCCCTGCCAACGGGCACGTCCTTGCCGTCGAAACCGAACTCGTCCCGCTCGAGCTTCCGTCGTCGCCTTCCACCGGGCGCAGGTCGCGCGTCTCCCCGGCCCTGCTGCTCGGTCTCCTGCAAGCATTGATCATCGTCGTCCTGATTTGGGTCGAGTTGGCCGAACCGCCCGCCCAACGGGGACTCCGCGGTGTCATCTTCTCGAACGCCATCGCCTCGACCGGCGCGACGGCCGCGATGCACCTTTACCGGAACACGCTCGATTGGCTGCCGCTGGTCGGCAACGATCACGTCCTCTCGCCCCAACCGTACATCTGGATTCGCCGTGCCGGGTTCCTGCTGCTCGCCGCGACGCAGTTGGCGGCCCTCTGGTTCGTGTCACGAGAGGAACGTCCGTCGATCCGACCGTGGTTGACCGGGCCCCTCCTGTCGACGCTGCTGCTGGTGATCTACCCCCCGATCAACACCGACGTCTTCTATTACGCGTCGGCCGGTCAAGTCGCCAACAAGGGCGGCAACCCCTACATCCATGCGCCCAAGCATTTCGGTCCAAACATCTTCGATCGGTACAGCGATTGGGAACACATCAGGGTGCCCTACGGCCCGGCCTGGACCGGGATCAGCCGCATCGTCGACGTCGCGACCGGGACCAGTCCGTTCGCGACGAGCATCGGTTTCAAAATCGTGCTCGGTCTCTCGGCGCTCGGTTTGGCGTTCGTCACGGCGCGGGTGGCCCGCCGCCTGACGGGCGACCCGCGCCGGGAAGTGATCGCCTTCGTCCTCGTCGCCTGGTCGCCGATCGTCCTCTACGAGTCGGCCGGCACGGCCCACCTCGATCCCCTGCTGATGCTCTTCGCGTTGGGCGGACTCCTGTTGCTGGTGTCGCCGCGGCCGGGCGGGATACGCGCCGGGTTGCTGCTGATTGCCCTCTCCGCGCTCTTGAAACCGGTCACCGTCCCGCTGCTCGGCCTGGCCGCCCTGGTGCGGCTTGCCCGGCGCAGCGATCCGATGAAAACCATCATCTGGCGTTGGTCCATCGACGTGGCCGCGGTGCTGGCGCTCGTCGTCGTGGCGTTCGCCCCGTACTGGGCAGGGGGCCGTCTCCCCGGCGCCATGATCGACAACCAGCGCGAGCTCTACGTCGAGCATCCGCTGCGGGCAAACCCGTTCTGGATCTGGTTGATGCCCCGACTCGGCATCCGCGGCGGCTGGCTGCCGGAGGATGGAGCGAAGCTCGCGCAGTCGGCGGCGACCCTCTTTGTGCTGGCCGCCGGCTACTGGCTGGTCCGCCGCGAGGTCGTGCTGCGCAAATGCACGAACCTGCCGGATCCGTCGCCGACCACGATCCTGCGTTGGCAAATCCAGACCTGGGCGGTCGTGATGTTCGCCCTCGCCTATATCCCGCCCAATTCGCACTCCTGGTACATGATTTGGGCGCTCCCCCTGATGGCGCTGATCGCGGTCGATCGCATGCGCTTCGGTCGCGAACAGCCGGCGGTGATCGCCCTGAGCAACGGTCACTCGGCCGAGACGATTGCCACCGTGCCCTCTGTCCCCTGGCCGATCGTCGCCTACTTCGCATGGTCGTTCGCCAGCTTCTTCATCTACCACACGTTTACGCGCGGATAGAACTCTCTCGAGCATGCCGCACTCGCAGAGCAACGATCTTGCCGCGGCCTGCAAATTGGTCGGCCCGCGAAATGTTGTAGGGGCGGACCGCCGTGTCCGCCCTCCTGGATTGCGCCCACTTGGGAGGGCGGACACGGCGGTCCGCCCCTACAGAGATTGCCGGTATGCTTCAATACCGGCTCTATCCTGTTGGAAGGATTGATTCTCAGGAGAGGCGCTTGGGACCGGGTCGCTGCCAATTTCGATCGCGGCCGTAGGATCCTGGCGACGCACAGGGGGTCAATGATGAAACTCGCAACACGCATGGGACGGCTCGGCACCGAGACCGCCTTCGAGGTCCTCGTCCGTGCCCGCGCGCTTGAGGCGCAAGGGCGCGACGTCGTCCACCTGGAGATCGGGGAGCCGGACTTCGACACGCCGGCAAACGTGATCGAGGCGGGTTGTCATGCGCTCAAGACCGGCTGGACGCACTACGGTCCCGCCGCCGGTCAGCCGGATCTGCGCCAGGCGATCGCCGACTACCTCAACCGCTCGCGCGGGACGGTGTTCACCGCGGAGCAGATCGTCGTCACGCCGGGCGGCAAGCCGATCATGTTCTTCGTTATCCTCGCCCTGCTCGAAGCGGGCGACGAGGCGATCTATCCGAACCCCGGATTCCCGATCTACGAGTCGATGATCAACTTCACCGGCGCCACGCCCGTTCCCTCGCCGTTGCGAGAGGAAAACGCGTTCGCCCTCGACGTCGATGAACTCGCCTCGCTGATTACCCCGCGCACCAAACTGCTAATCCTCAACAGTCCCGGCAACCCGACCGGCGGCGTCCTCAACCGCGAGGAGATCGTCGCCATCGCCGAGCTGGCGGTGCGGCACGACCTCACCGTTCTCGCCGACGAGATCTACGCCGAGATCCTCTACGAGGGCGAGCACGTCTCGATCGCGACGATGCCCGGCATGGCCGAGCGCACGATCGTCCTCGACGGCTTCTCGAAGACGTACGCGATGACCGGTTGGCGACTCGGCTATGGGGCGATGCCGACCGAATTTGCTGGTCAGATCGCCAAGCTGATGGTCAACAGCGTCTCGTGCACTTCGATGGCCGTGCAACGCGCCGGGCTCGAAGCGCTGACCGGACCGCAGGACGAGGTGCGGACGATGGTCGCCGCCTTCCGCCGCCGTCGCGACCTGATCGTCGCCGGTCTCAACGCCATCCCCGGTCTCTCCTGCCTGAGTCCGAAGGGTGCCTTCTACGTCTTCCCCAACGTCAGCCGCACCGGTCTGACCAGCAAGCAGTTCGCCGACCATCTGCTCAACGAGCACGGCGTCGCCGCGCTCGCCGGCACCTCCTTCGGCAAGCACGGCGAGGGCTATCTGCGCCTTTCCTACGCCAACTCGGAGGAGAATCTGCGCACGGCACTCGAACGGATCGAAGCGGCGGTGCGCACCGCGGGGGCGGTTGCCGCTTGATCGTGGTGCGGGCGGGCGGGCCGACTTGACCCGCCCGCTGGCAAATTTCGGCGCGTTTCAGTGCAGTTGAGCCGTCTCGTCGTGTAGGGGCGGACCGGGTGCCCTCTGGGAGCTGTCCGCCCTCGTGCGTACGCGCATTCGAA
>DATBFX010000159.1:0-4133 GCA_036558305.1 Thermomicrobiales bacterium
GTCGCGAGCGAGACCGGGGCGTCGTCGGCGACCAGTGCCCTGGTTCCGTCGGTCGCGACGGTGTAACCGTACTTGAGGACGACGGTCTGGCCCCAGCGGGTTGCCGCGTCCTTTGCCACCGCGATCGGATCGGCGATCACCTCGGCCGGTTCGCGATCGATCAACCGCGCCATCTCGCCGACGTGCGGCGTCAGCACGAGGCAGCCGGGAGCGACGGAGGACCACCAGTCGCCCTGCTTGGCCAGCCAGTTCAGCGCATCGGCGTCGACCACCGTTGGCCGCTCGCCGCCGATCAGTGGCTTTGCCGCCGCGCCGTCGACCCCGTTGTTGGATCTCACACCGAAACCGAGACCGCCGCTCCGCCGGCTCGGTGCCAGACCGAACAGCATCGCCAGCAGCGCCGCGGCGTAGTCATCGTCGCCGAGTCCAGGACCGACCACGCACGCCTTCGACTTCTCGAGTTTCGCAGTGATCGGTTCGACCGCCCGGCGAGCGACCGCATCGGCGTCCCCCTCCGGCATCGCGATGTAGGCGGCCTCCGGTACCAGGGACGAGATGGCGGTGATGGCCGACCGGGGAACGGCCAGGTTCATGATCCCCGCCCCGGCGCGCCCGGCGGCCATGGCGCAGAGAGCCGGGGCACCGACGTACCCCGGCGCACCGGCCACGATGACCAGACCGCCGACGCCCCACTTGTGGGCCCCGAACGACCGGGTCGGCAGCACCGACAGCGCGAAGTCCTCATCGACAAACCGATCGGTCTCGCTCAATTTTGGACGTTCTTTCGCCAGGGTCGCGGTCACGCATCTCTCCCATCGTGAGTGACGATCCCGCCGATTCCCACCGCGGCCGGCGACTCGGTCGCTGTCGGCGCCTTGACCGCGACGACGAAAGCCATCGCGTCGGTTCGCGAATGGGTCAGCGAGACGCTGAAGTCGGTCAATCCCAATGCCGCCGCTCGCGCCGCCGCCTGTCCGTGCAGGATCAGGATGGGTTTGCCCCGGCGATTGGGCAGGATTTCCATTTCGCGCCAGCGAATGCCGCGGATGCCGGTGCCGAGCGCTTTCGACGTCGCCTCCTTGGCGGCAAATCGGGCGGCCAGCTCGTTGACCCGGTGCCGGTACCGCTCGCGCTCGCCCTCGGTGAAGACGCGCCGGAGGAACCGTTCGCCGAAGTCGTCCAGCACCCGGCGGATGCGGCCGATTTCGATGATGTCCACTCCCACGGCCACCGCACCGGACCGCTCCGGGTCGAATTCGGGCACGTACACGTTTCAACTCCGGGCAGCGATCGCGTCGACCGCGGACGGTGCGGTGCCGAAACGCGGGGCGGCCGATCGGTGATTGTAGTAGGCGGCGACCGCATCGCCAATGCGCATCAGATGAGCGGCGAGCCACCCGATCTTGCGATCCGATACCGGTCGGTAAAGGCGCGGTGCGCGGCGACGAAGCGACCCGCCTCGATCGCGCCGCGGATTGCCTCCATTTGACGTGCCAGGAACCGGAGATTGTGGACCGATGCCAGGCGCAGACCGAGGATCTCACCGGTACGAAACAGGTGATGCAGGTAGGCGGCCGTGAAGGTCCGACAGGTCGCGCAATCGCACTCGGGGTCGATCGGTTCGTGGAGGTCACGGAACCGACGCGACACGACGTCGACGCGCCCATCTGCCGTCAAGAGCGCGCCGTTGCGGGCGATCCTGGTCGGCAGGACGCAGTCGAAGAGATCGACCCCGCGCGCCACACCGGACCACAAATCCTCCGGCGAACCTACCCCCATCAGATAGCGCGGCCGATGTGGCGGCAGACACGGGGTGACCACTTCCAGCATCGCCGCCATCACTTCTTTCGGTTCCCCCACGCTCAAACCGCCGATCGCGCTTCCGGATACATCGGCCGCCGCGACGAACGACGCGCTTTCGCGTCGGAGATCGGGTTCCGTCCCGCCCTGGCAGATACCGAATAGGACCGTGCCCGTGGCGTCGCCGCCGCGGCGACGGTGCTCCTCGATGCACCGGACCAGCCACCGCGCCGTTCGGTCCGTCGCCTCGGCGATGCGCTTTCGCTCGGCCGGCAACCCGACCAGGTGGTCGAGGGGCATGGCGACGTCGGAGCCGAAGCGAATCTGGAGTTCGACCGCCCGCTCGGGGGTCAACAGGTGTTTGCTGCCGTCGATGTGCGACCGGAAAGAGACACCTTCCTCCCGTACTTTGGCTTGTTGTGCCAGACTGAAAATTTGAAAGCCACCACTGTCGGTGAGGATCGGCTTTTGCCAGCCCATGAAGCGGTGCAGGCCGCCTGCCTGTTCGACGACGTCGACGCCCGGTCGCAACATGAGGTGGTAGGTGTTGCAGAGCACGATCTGGGCGCCGGTGTCGCTCACCTCGTCCGGGTGCAGAGTTTTGACCGTTGCCTGGGTGCCGACGGGCATGAATGCCGGTGTTTCGAGGCTGCCGTGCCGCAACTCGACGCGGCCCCGCCTTGCCATCGAGTCGGCATCGACGCGGAGGAGTTCGAATGTCAACGGCCCAGCCGATACCGGGATGCTCATGAGCGAGATGCTAATCGGCCCGCGGCGCGCGCGCCACCCGCGGCTGACGAAGGTGCGTTCGGCGGTGCTTCGGCGGCTCTTCCGCGCTCTCTACGGTCCGGGGGCCCGTTTTTACGATCGGTTTACGCGGTTCGCGTTCGCCGGCGAGTGGCAGCGATGGCAAGCCGCGGCGATACCCTTCCTTCCGGCCGGCGGTGTCGTCGTCGAATTCGGGAGTGGTACGGGCGCGTTCGCGCACGCGGCGGCGGCCGAGTCGCAAGCGTGGATCGCGCTGGACATATCCCATCAGATGATTGCCGTTGCAAGGCGCCACCACCGCCCACCGGCACCGGCATTCATTCGAGCCAGCGCCGCTGCCGTGCCGCTGCGCAGCGGATTTGCGGATGCCATTGTCATGACGTTTCCGTCGGACTTCTTCCTGTCCGCAAGGGCCGCGGACGAGATGCGGAGGATCCTCAAGCAGGACGGGCTGCTCGTCGTCGTGCTGTCGGGCGATTTGTACGCCATCGGAATACGGAGGACTTGTACCCGTGCGGTCTTGGTGGTTGCGCAAGGGGCGCCTGGCCGCGACACGCCGTGGGTTCCTGCCATCGCGGGTTTCGAGGGGCGATCGGTCTGGCAACCGACCGAATACGGTCGGGCGCTCGTCTACGTGGGGCGCCGGTTGTAGCCGGCGGCCATGCGACGCTGCCGCGCCCGTGCCAGTGCATCGACCTGATCGGTGGACGCGGCGCCGTTGGAGCCGTTCGGCCGAACCGCCGCGCTTGTCGTCTGCGAACTTGCGCCCGGTTTTGCAATGGCGGCCGCCGTTCGCCCGTTGGCAACCGGCCGAGCGGCCAGTTCTTCGAAGAACGAGACGTCGGACAGCGGGTCTTTCTTCGAGGCCTTGGGGATCTCGACCACCGCTGCCGCCGTCTTCGCGTCGGCGGACCCGGATTTCGCGGTCGACGTCGAACCCGACTTCGTGCCGGAAACCTTGGACGACGACCCGGTGGACTTTCCGCTCGAGGACGTTGCCGACGACGCGGTCGAACTCACCTTCGAGCCGGCTTTGTCGAGATCGCGCTTGACACTGTCGGTCACCGAGTTGACCTGCGATTTGACCCCGCTGATCTCACCCTGGACGGCTTTCTTGAACTCCTGGACACCGGCATTGCGTTCGAATTCACCCGTCAGATCGCTCGACATCTGACGGAGGTCGCGGATGGACTTGCCGATCTTACCGGCCATCTCGGGAAGTCGATCGGGTCCGAAGATCACCAGGGCGGCGATCAGGATGATCATGATCTCCCACGTGCCCATCCCAAAAAAATTCATCGCGGGTTCCTTCTCGACAGTCGACGCGCGGCGAAACGATGGACAGACCGCTTGCGATGAGCAAGTATAGAGCAGGACGGCGATCCGGGGCCTTTCCGGTCGCCTGACAGGGCGCCCCAACGTCACCGGGGCTTCGCGGAGCACGAGTTGTGAAAATCGTCGTCGGGCTTGGTAACCCCGGTCGCGAGTACGCCGGGACGCGCCACAACATCGGGTTCATGGTCGTGACGGGTCTGGCGCGCCTGGCCGGCGACACCACGGTCAAG
>DATBFX010000160.1:0-6564 GCA_036558305.1 Thermomicrobiales bacterium
CCAGACCCCAGCCTTCGCCGAGGGCGGTGTTGAGCCCGACGTCGCAGGCGTTGTAGACGAGGTTGAGGTCGGCGTCGGAGAGGGGCGGTGCGTCGAGCGGGGAGAGGTAGAGGCGGCCGGTGAGGCCGAGATGGGCGGCGAGGGAGACGAGGGAGGCGCGTTCGTCGGCGTCCATGATGGCGTGGTGGAGCCAGAGTTTGACGGTGGGCGGTTTGCCGTGGGCGAAGCGGGCGAAGCCTTCGAGGGTGAGGTCGATCCGCTTGCGGGGCATCGGGCGGTTGGCGTTGAGGACGATAAAGGCGTCGTGCCAGGTGGGATCGTTGGGGAAGAGGCGTTGGCGGGCAGCGCGGCGGGCGCCGGGGGCGAGCTGGCAGTCGATGGCGCCGGCGAGGGGGAAGAAGGTGGCGGTGTCGACGCCGTGGGGGATGACTGTGACCCCGGCGGGGGAGGCGAGGCGGCGGAGGGAGTGGGCGATCTGGTCGCCGGCAAAGTCGGTGTAGGTGACGAAGCGATCGACGAAGGTGAGCGGGGCGAGGAGGTCGTCGTCGCGGAGGATGCCGTCGACGGGGGTGTAGGCGACGACGGTCGTGCGGGGGCGGAGGGGGGCGAGGGTGTGGCCGAAGGGACGGAGCATCCAGAGGTCGTGGAGGAGGAGGACGATGGGGGCGTTGAGCGATTCGACGAGGGCGGCGCCCTGGATGGCGCCGTAGAAGTCGCCGCCGTGGAGGTTGCAGGGGTAGACGGTGACGCCGCCGAGGTCGAGGCGTGGTCCCTGGTAGCCCATGCCGATGTAGTGGGCGTCGTAGGCGCCGGGGAGGCGGGTGAGGATGCTGTGGAGGACGCGGGTGAACCCGGTGCCGGGGCGCCAAGGGCCGATGGCGACGAGGGGGGTGGATTGGCCCCCTTTCCCCCCTACCCCCCTTTCCCCCAATTCTAGGGGAAAGGGGGGACGGTCGGCACGCTGGGGCGCGCCTCCGGACGGCTCCCCTCCCCCGACGTAGGGCCGGGTACCCTCTGGGTGGCGGTCGGGGGTGGGGGCCGGCACCGCGCTTAGCTGGTGAACGGGTTGATGGGGACGTAGACCTGTTGGTTGTTGACGATGTAGGGCATGAAGGCCATGGCAAGGGTGGCGGGGCCGGTGAAGGAGAGGGATTCGAAACCGGGGTAGTCGGTGGTGTCCATGGTGGCGGCGAGGATGTAGCTGTAGTAGTGGATGATCCCGCTCGAGAACTGGCGGTAGACCTGTTCGAGTTGGGCGAGCCCGGGGCCGGAGCCGACTTGTTGGAGGAATTGGTAGAAGGCGCCGAAGGGGATCTGGGCGCCCGTTTGGCAGTTGCTGATGCAGTAGAGGAAATATCGGGGGTTGTTGTAGTACTGCTGGACGGCGGGGGGAACGTTGACGCCGTCGCCCAGGACGTTGGCGACGGGTTGGAGGTTGGTGAGGTCGACGACCACCAGCCACCAGAACGGGGCATCGGGGTTGTTGTTGAGGTTGTACCAAACGGGGCGGTTGTTGGCGACGGCGAGCGCGGTCGTGAAGGGGGTTTGGGGGGCGAATTTGCTGAAGGCGGAGGCGGGGACGGTATTGATGGGACCACCGGCTGCGGTTGCGGTGGCGGTGACGTTTGCGGTTGCGTTTTCGGCCGCGTTTGCGGTCGCATCGGCGGAATCGGACATCGGCGAAATCTCCTCCTTCGATGATCGGACCGTGGCGCCCAGGCGGCGCCGGCCTAGGTGCGCGGCGGGTAGACGCCCTGGAGGGCGATGCAGAGATTGAGGGTGAGGTAGGGCTGCATATTGTTGTGCGGCTGGTCGCCGCCGGCGGGCGCGATGGCGACGGGATTGAGTTGTACCAGTGACCCGGGGACCGCGAATTGGCCGACGCCGATGCCAGTGGCGAGCAACTGAGGGGCCTGACCGCCGGGCGCTTGCGAGTTGGAGTCACCGAGCGACGCCTGATTGCCGTGGCTATGGGAGGGAATCTCCGACTCCAACAGCGACACCGTCTCCGATCCCCCCGTCTCTCCCAGGTCGTGCAGCGAGAGACCCGGTCCCTGGCCGGGGTGCATGGGTGTGCGACCCTGGAGATTCGGCAGCGCGAAGTTGCTCTTGCCATCACCTCCATAGGTGGTCCCAAGCAGGGAAAAGAGGGCGGTGTTCTGCGAGAGCGGCAAGATTTGCCCGTCGCAGAACGCCCAGCCCTTGGGCGCGAAGTTGAACGGAAAGATGCGAATCTCCGCGACGAATGGATCCACGGTCTCCTCCTACGTCTGACTCGGGAAGATCCCGAACAGCGAGATGATGAAGTCGATACAGAGATAGGGCTGGAAGTTGGTATGCGGCTGGCTGCCACCGGTCGGCCCGATCGCGGCAGCGTTAAGCGGGCCGATGGGTGCATCGGTGCCGTAGGCAGTGGTGGTCGAGAGAGGAAGCGTCGCGAGCAGACCGTTCGTCGGCGGGTTTGCCGATGCCGGGTTGAGCGTCGCGAGGTAGGGGTGAGAATGGGCCGGAATCTGCGAGACCGTGAGCGTGACCTCTTCGACGCCGCCGGTTTCGGCGAGGGTGAACCCATTGCCCTGGTCCAAGGGGATGCGACCTCGCAGGTCGGGCAGGGAGAACGTGCTCTCGCCGTCACCGCCGTAGGTGGTGCCGATCAAGTTGAAGAGGGTTTCGTACTCGGAGATCGGCAACAGTTGCCCCTCGCAGAACATCCAACCGGCCGGGGCGAAGTTGCCGGCAAACATCCGAATCTCCCCGACGTAGGGCTGTGCCACGGGCGCCTCCTCTAGGTTTGTGAGGGGAAGATCCCCTGCAGGGCGATGCAGAAACTCAAGGTGAGAAACGGTTGCATATTCAGATGGGCCTGGGACCCGCCGACGTTCGTCACCGCCCGCGAGTCCATCGCCGTCAGGTTGGTAGGCGTGGGGCTATAGAGGACGGACGCCGTGGATTGGGCGAGTATGACGGTATTTGACGGGGTGTTCGTCGTGGCGGTGGCCGACGTGGCGTTGGCGACGTGCGTGTGCGTGGGGATCTCGGAGATCGAGAGGGTGTGGCCCTGCTCCCCGCCGCGCTCGCCGAGGGTGAGACCGCTGCCCATGTGGGTCGGAATCCGCCCCTGCAGGTTTGGCAGCCCGAAATTGACGCGACCGTCTCCGCCGTAGGTGGTCCCCAGCAGCGAGAAGAGGGCCTGATTCTGGTTGATGGGCAGGAGCTGGCCGGTGCACAGTGCCCACCCTTTCGGTGGGAATCCGAAGCTCATGATCCGGATTTCCGAGAGGAACGGTTCCGCCATCGATCTTGCTCCTCCTACCGTGGCGCCCCGGCCCGCCGCTTGGGTCGGGGCGCCCCGACACTATGCGGGCGCCTGCGTCGTGTCGCGCTGGAAGTTGTCTCCCGCGATGACGACGGCACCCCCGCCCGCCGGGTTGAGTGCCCCGATGAACGTCTCCACGTCCGTGTTGCTCGGCGGGTCGTTCAGCGTCGGCCCGCCTGCCGCGTCGAAGATGCCGAAGTCGTTGACGGTCGAGACGGTGCCTTGCTTGCGGACACCGATGCCTACCGCGCCGCCGCTGCCCGCGCTCGTGTTGTCGAAGATGTTGAGGTAGACCGCGTCGTCCGTGCTCGCGGCGTTGCCCGCGTCGACGCGGATGCCCTGCCGGGCGCCGCCTAACGGCGCGGCGACGGTGTTGCCGTTGATCTTCAGCCGCGCGGTGCCGGCGGTGCCGCGGCCGACGAGCAGGATGCCGTTGCCGTCGGTGTTCAGGATGGTATTGCTGGACACGGTCATAGTGAGGTCCGGCGTCTCGCCGCCAAGCACCACGCCGTTGCCGCCACCGATCCCCTGCGAGGCGAAGATGTTGTGGGAGTCGATCCAGTTGTTCGTGACCGTCGCCGTCATCGTGGCGTAGCCGTTGTTGCCGACGGCGATGGTCGTCCCGTCCATGAAGGCGAGGCGGTCGCCCGAGCTGCCGTTGTTGAGGACTTCGACGTTCATCACCGAGCGCGAGCCGCTGTTGCCGCCGCTGTTGGCCACCAGGATCGCGCTGGTGCCCATGGTGTTCGCGGCACTCTCCCCGCGGATCGAGTTGCCGGTGATCGAGACGACGCTGGCGGTGCCGGGCGTGCCGGCGGTGGCGCCCGGCCCGCTCGCGCTGGCGTTGCCCATGTTGACCTGGATGCCGCCGCCGCTCGGGAAGTTCCTGATGACGTTGTTGCTGATCGTGGCGTTGGTCAGGTTGAAGACGGTCGCAGCGGTGCCGGTGCCGACGAGGTTGACACCGTAGCCCTTGGAGGTCGCGTCGCTCGTCGAGCTGGTAATCGTGTTGCCGGTGACGGTCGCGTTCGCCAGGGTGCCGCCGTTGGATTGCAGATCGATCCCGCTGTAGTAGGCGTTGGTCAGCGTGCTGCCGGTCACGGTCAGGGTGCCGGTGATGTTGCTGCCGGTCAAAGCGCCGTTGCCGTTGAAGGCGATGTTAGACTCGAAGTTCGCGTCGCCGGAGTTGTTGATCGTGCCGTTGATGAAGCTGAAGTTGGTGACCTGCGTGCCGTTGACCCCGCTGTCACCGGTGCTCTGAATGTTCATCGAGGTCAGCGAGACGTTACTGGTGCTGTTGAGCGAGATCCCGTGGCTGGTGGTGTTCTGGATAGTACCGCCGCTGTTGGCGGCGCCGGTCCCGGTGACCGTCAGCCCGCCGCTGGTGCCGGTGTTGTTCAGGACGATGCCGCTGGCCGCACCGTCCGCCGAAATGCTGCGGAACTCGATCCCGTTAGCGCTGAGGTTGGTGTTGGTGACCGTCAGGGCGGTACCGGTCGTCGTCGACAGTGTGTTGTTGTTCGTGCCGACGGGGTCGACGCTGAGGGTGCCCTGGAGGGAGGGGTTGGTCGCGGTGAAGGCAGGGTTGGTGCCCGTGCTGAGGGTGAGGGTGCCGGTGAAGTTGGTGGTGTTGGCGTTGCCGCTTAGGAGGACACCGGTGCCGGTGCCGGAGATGGTGCCGGAAAGGGTGACGGTGCCGCTGGTGCGATTCTGGATCGAGACCTGCTTGCCGCCGGTGTTGCTGATGCTGGCGCCGACGCTGACCGTGCCGCCGGCGGCTCCCGACAGATCGAATCCATTGCCGCCGGTGTTGGTGATGCTCGTGTTGCCGCCCATCGTGGCGCTGGTAACGCCGGTGCCGACGATGCCGGCGCCGCTGGTGTTGGCGACGTCGATCCGCTCGACGTCGACCCCATTGGCCAGCGTAATGCCGGCGCCCGCGCCGTTGGTCAGCGTCGGGTTGCTGCCGCTGCCGGCGATCAGGGTCGTCGCGCCGACGGTCAGCCCGTTCGGTTGCCCGAAGAGGCGCTGGCCGGTTTCGAGCACCAACCCACCGGTGTAGCTGCCGCTGCCCTGGAAGACGAAGATGTAGTCGTCGGCGTCGTCCTCGTCGCCGCTACCGCCGGCGCCGTTGAGTGGGGTCAGGCTGTTGTAGACGGCGGTGGAGCGGCCGTCGCCACCCGCGGCCGCGGTGTTGTCGACGTACCAGACCATGTCGGTGATCTTGACCTTGATGGTGCCGCCGACGCTGTTGGTGCCGTCGGACAGGGTGTAGGTGCAGTCGTCGGTGTCGGCAGCGTTCGCCGACTCGATGCCCTGCGGCGGCAGGTAGGTCAGCCGGCCGTCGGTGTGGTCGGCGGCGTTCAGCGTCAGCGTGCCGCCCTTGGAGCAGGTGCCGACCGCGCTGATCTGGAGCGCGTTGAAGGCCGGGTTGGTGTCGGGGTCGGTGTCGTTGGCGAGCGGGCTGGTGCCGCTGGTGGTGAAGGCGACGGAAGTCGTCGGGCTGGTCGGGGAGTTGATGCGGAGTTGGGTGTTGCCGATGGCGTCGTAGGTGTCGGTGCCGGCGGTGGGGGCCTCGTTCAGATCGGTAACAGTGATGGTGAAGACCTTCTCGAAGGTGCCGCCGTTGCCGTCGTCGGTCCGGACGCGGATGCTATAGCTGCTCTGGGCCTCGAAGTTGGGCGAATTGGTGATGCGGAGGTCGCTGCCGCTGCCGCCGATGGTGAAGGCGCCGTTGTCGGTGTCGCCGGCGCCGGCGACGAGGCTGTAGGTGAAGGTGTCGCCGACGTCCTGGTCGGCGGTGGAGAAGGTGCCGACGACGGTGTTGGCGGGGACGTTCTCGTCGATGGTGTTGTTGGAGAGGGCGATGTCGGTCGGGTCGTCGTTCAGATCGACGACGGAGATGGTGAACTGCTGTTCGGTGAAGAGCCCGCCCGAATCGGTGGAGCGGACGCGGACGGTGTAGGAGGACTTGGTCTCGAAGTCGAAGACGACGGCGCTTTCGAGGCGGTCGCCGTCGATCTGGAAGCTGGCGTTGTCTGTGTCGCCGGCGCCGGTGACGAGGCTGTAGGTGAAGGTGTCACCGGCGTCGGGGTCGGTGGTGGAGAGGATGCCGACGGCGGTGCCGACCTCGCGGTTCTCGCCGATCTCGGTGTCGTCGATGGCGATGGCGGTCGGGGCCTCGTTGACGTCGGTGACGGTGATGGTGAACTGCTGTTCGGTGAAGAGCCCGCCCGAATCGGTGGAGC
>DATBFX010000161.1:0-55580 GCA_036558305.1 Thermomicrobiales bacterium
CGGCGAGGGCATCGGTCCGATGGCCCTGCGTCTGGGCGACGGCCGGCGGATCTACGAAACGACGGGCGACGACTACCGGCGTCTCGGCGGCCGGGATTTTCCCATGTGGTACGAAACGGCGGACGACATCGACCGGTGGAACCGGATCATGGCCGACGCCGTCGACTTCTACGTCCTCAACCAATCGTTCGACGCCGGCGGCGACACGGTCGTCTACGGGACCTATCTTTACCGCTACGGCAGCGTCGAGTCCGCGGCCAAGCGGATGCAGCGGCATCTCGACCAGACCGAACCGGACCCGGGGTTCGCCCACTACGAGATCCTGGATCTCGGCACGTTCGGCGACGAATCGCTCGCCTCGCTGGAAACGACGGCGGACGGCTCAATCGCGATGGCGGCCGTCACCGCCCGGGTCGGCACGCTCGTCGTCCAGATGCTTGTCCAGACCGACTCGCCGCCGTCGCCGGCAACCTTGAAGGCGTTGATGGCCGCCCAGATCGCCTGCATCGGGAACGGCGGCTGCACCAGGGCGATCTCCTACCCTGCCCGGAAGGCCGCTTGACGATGCGGCTCGTGCGGGCACGACCCCTCGGAGAACGTTGCACGCATAGGTCCAACGCGCGGCCACGGTAGCCAACAGGCCACCGTCGCTGTTGCTCGATCGGCGACGCGGTGTCGGATCGCGTGCCGTTGACGTCGCGACGCATACCCCTGATGATGCCGGGTATACGGTTTGCATCGACAACGAACCTTTATGCCCGGAGTCGTTCATGGCGAGCACGGCGGCAATCGGTCGCGCCCCGGGCACACCGGTGCCCCTCACCCCGCTGGTGGGTCGGGAGGAGGACGTCACGGCCGCGTGTGCCCTGATGCGACGCCCCGAGGTCAGGTTGCTGACGCTGACCGGTCCCGGCGGCGTCGGCAAGACGCGGCTGGCGATGCAGGCCGCCAGGGAAACCGCGGCCGCGTTCCCCACCGGTGTGGCGTTTGTTCCCCTCGCCGCCCTCACCGATCCCTCGCTGGTCCTGCCGGCGATCGCGCAGGCGTTCGACGTCCGCGAGCCGGGGGAGCGGTCGCTGCTGCGCCGCCTGACCGCCGCCCTGCGCGACCAGCACTGCCTGCTCGTCCTGGACAATTTCGAGCAGGTGGTGGCAGGAGCGCCGGACGTCGGGCAGCTCGTCGATGCGACCGGGCACCTGAAGATCCTGGTTACCAGCCGCGTCCCGTTGCGGGTGAGCGGCGAACACGAGTACCCGGTTGCCCCGCTCGCCGTCCCCGACGGGGCACACGATACGCCCGAGGATTTGGGACGCGTCCCCGCCGTCTCGCTCTTCGTCCAGCGCGCCCGGGCGGTGAAACCCGACTTCGCGCTGACCGATGCGAATGCGGCGGCGGTGGCCGACTCCTGCCGCCGCCTCGAGGGGTTGCCGCTCGCGATCGAACTCGCCGCCGCCCGCAGCAAGGTCCTCTCGCCGCAGGCGCTGCTGGCGCGCCTGACCAACCGGTTGCAGGTCCTCACCGGCGGTATGCGCGATACGCCCGCACGCCTGCGGACGATGCGCGCCGCCATCGCCTGGAGCCACGACCTCCTCAGCCCCGCCGAGCAGGCCCTGTTCCGCCGCCTTTCGGTGTTTCCCGGCGGGTTTACGCTGGAGGCGGCCGAGCAAGTAACGAGCTTCGAGCTTCGAGCTTCGAGCTCACCGCCCTCCAAGCTCGAAGCTCGAAGCTCGAAGCTCGCCACTCTCGACGGCATCGAAGCGCTGATCGACCACAGCCTCCTACAACGCGCGGAAGGGGCGGATGGGGAACCGCGCTACACCATGTTGGAGACGATCCGCGAGTTCGCCGCGGAATGCCTTGACCTGAACGGTGAGACCGACGTCCTCGGGGTCCGGCACGCCGCCTGGGCCGTGGCATTCGCCGAGCGCGCCGGTTCGGTTGCAGGCGCCGAGCAAGGACGCCAACTGGAGCGATTGGACGAGGAGTACGCCAACCTCCGCGCGGCACACGCTTGGTTGGTGAATCGGCAGGACCCGGATGCCGTGCGCCTTGCCGCCGCGCTCGGGTTCTACTGGCTCAATCGCGGTTTCCTCCGCGATGGGCGAGCCTGGCTCGACCAGGCGCTCGCGATTCCCGCCGACCGGACCCCGTCGCTCGCCCAGGCCCAGGCGTTGGTCATCGCCGGGATGCTGGCCCACTACCACGGCGACGACCGGAGCGCGCGCCCGTTCCTCGAACGCAGTCTCGCTCTCTGGGCGCACCTCGACGATCCCTGGGGGACCGTCGCCGCGCTCGTCCAATTCGGCATCGTCGGAGAGGACGGCGGCGAGTACGACGACGCGGCACGGTACCTCGATCAGGCGTTCGCGCTCTGCGAGACGGAGCGGGAACGACCGACGGCGACGCTCGCCTGGTTGGGCGACAACCCCGCGCAGGTCGGTGGCTGGGCGCTCTACCACCGCGGCATCGTCGCCTGGGGCCAGGGCAAGACCGAACAGGCCACCGCCTACCTCCAGGACGCGCTGGCGCGTCAGCGAGCCGCCGGCCACGCCTGGGGCGTCTCGGGGACCACCAGTTACCTGGGACTTCTTGCCTGCGAGCGAGGCGACCTCGCGGCGGCGGCGGCCCTGCTGGGAGAGAGCCTGGACATCCGCTCGGCGATGGGGACGACCGAAGACTTACCGGGGAGTCTCGCCGACGTCGCGACCCTCGCGGCGGCCGGCGGGCGGATGGCAGCGGCGGCGCGCCTTTTCGGAGCCGCCGAGGCGCTGCTCGAAACACTCGGCGCCCCGCCGATGTTGCCGGAGCGTACGGCGTACGAGCGCGCCGCGGCGACCACGCGCGCGGCCCTCGGCGACGCGGCGTATGCGACGGAGTCGGCCGCCGGTCGCGGCTTGTCGCCCGGGACCGCGATCGCGTTGGCGCGGGAGGTTCTCGCATCGGTCGCGCACCGACCGGGCCAGGCAATGCCGGCGCCTCCGACTCCGGCGCGAACCGATACGTCCGGATTGACGACGCGGGAGCTGGCGGTGCTCCGCCTCCTGGCCGCCGGCCGCGCCAATCGAGAGATCGCCGGCGAACTCGGCATCGGCTTGCTGACGGTCAAGACCCACGTCGCCAACATCCTGGCCAAACTCGGGGTCGAGACGCGGGCGGCGGCGGCCGCCTACGCCCACCGCCACGGTCTCGCCTGACGGCGCACCTGGCCCCCTGGCCGCCACCGGCTCACGCCGGTCGTCCTCCGAGCCGCGACCCGGTTTCCAACCGAGAACTGATGCAGCCAAAAAACTGTTGGGTCTGTTTCTCGGCGAATCCGTTGAGCAGGCGCGCGCCGACGCCGGCGAGCATCCCATGCACGACGACCTCGGCGCTCCAGGCCAGCGCGGTGCCACCCTCCGCCGTCTCCGTCAGGTCCATCGTGCTTTCGACCGTCACCGCGCTCCCCATCGTCTTGCCGCGTGCGGACATCCCCGCGTGGCCGGGCCGGTCGAGATCGTGCCAGGTCACGTCGAAGGCGAACTTGCCGCGTACCGGCCCGATACCGGCACGCACGACCGCCCGGAAGTGGGTCTCGTCGATCGCGTCCAATTGCTCGACGTCGGGCACGCAGGCACCGATGGCCTGGGGATCGGTCAGCGCGTCCCAGACCTCTTCCCGCGACTGCGGGATACGCAGCGAACCGGTGAAATGCATCTACCCTCCGACGGAGGTGACGAGCTTCGAGCTTCGAGCTTGGGCGGTACGCTCCTCACCACTCACCACTCGTCACGTGCTACCTACGGTCGCGAACTGCTCCGGCGCCGCTTCGAACGTGGCTTTGCAGTGAGCGCAACAAAAATGGTAGGTGGTTCCCTCGTGGTCGGTCGTGAAGCGGGCCACGTGCGGCGAAACGATCATCCCACAGACCGGGTCTTTCGCTTCCGGCTGGGCCGGTGCGGCCGGGATCGGTTCGCCGGTCGTGCTCGATCGCAGTTGGACGATCTCGGCCAGGATGCTGAGCGCGATCTCTTCCTGGGTCTGGGCACCGATGTTCAGACCAGCCGGCGCCCGGAGCCGGGCGATCTGCTCGGCCGTCACGCCCCGCGCCGCGAGGTAGTCGCGCAGCACCGCCGCCCGGCGAGGGCTGGCAACGAGCGCTACGTACGGCGCCTGGCTGCGCAGCGCCGCCACCAGGGTCTCTTCGTCCGAGGCGCCCATCGTCGCGACCACCACGTGCGTTCGTTCCGGAGCAGCGAACCGGTCGGGCGCCAGGGCTGCCCGCACCGTCGCGTCGGAGTCGGCGTCCGGATCGGCCGTTGGGTCGATCCGCTCGACGCGGTAGCCGAGTGTCGCCCCGAGCGCGGCCAACGTGCGCGCCACCGGCGTGTCGCCGACGACGCAGAGTCGTGGCTGAGGGACGACCGGTTCCACGAAGATCTCCAGGGTGCCGCCGCTGTGACACGTCATCAAGTACTCCGCGACGTCTGGTTGCGATGAGCCGCCGTCGCCAACCGCGGGTGACAGCCGCACCAAGCGCGCCTTACCCTCGCGCAAGGCCCGTTGCGCCTCGGCGGCAATCACCGTTTGGGCGCAACTTCCGCCCACCCAGCCGTCCATCGATCCGTCGGCACGGATCACCGCCTTGGCACCGGGACGGGCCGAGGTCGGTGGCTCGCACCGTACGACCGTCGCCAGCGCGAACGGCTCTTCCGTGTCGACGAGTTGGCGTAAGAGATCGAAGTCATTCATGTCGATGTCCCGAGTGGCGATGAGTGCCGAGGAGCGCCGCGCCCAAGATCGAAGCTCGAAGCTCGAAGCCCGCCACCTACTCCGCCACGCCATGCTCCTCCAGCAGCCTGTAGACCTTCCAGGGCGTGATCGGGATGTCGATGTGGCGGACGCCCAGGTGGGAGAGTGCGTCCACTACTGCGTTGGCGATCGCCGGCGGCGCGCCGACGGTTGCCGATTCGCCCACGCCCTTGGCGCCGAAGGGATGGTGCGGCGACGGCGTCACCGTCTTGTCCGTCTCCCAGGCGGGGGTCTCCATCGACGTCGGCAGCAGGTAATCCATGAAGGTGCCGCCGTAAACGTTCCCGTGCTCGTCGTAGGAGATCTCTTCCAACAGCGCCGGCGCCATCCCCATCGTCAGCCCGCCGTGGATCTGCCCTTCGACGATCATCGGGTTGATGATCGTCCCGCAGTCGTCGACGGCCAGGAAGCGGCGGATTTTGACCTCGCCCGTCCCCCGGTCGATGTCGACGACGCAGACGTAGGCGCCGAACGGGAAGGTCAAGTTCGGCGGATCGTAGTAGCTGACCGCCTCCAGACCCGCCTCCATTCCCTGCGGGTGGTTCGTGTAGGCGGCGAAGGCGAGTTCCTGCATCGTCTTGGCGTGGTCCGGTGAGCCTTTCACCTGGAAGCGGTGGTTCGTCCACTCCAGGTCGTCCGGGCTGACCTCCAACAGGTGCGCCGCCAGCAACCTGGCCTTGTCGCGGATCTTGCGTGCCGCCATCGCCGTCGCCGCGCCGGCCGTCGGGGTGCTGCGGCTGGCGTACGTGCCCAACCCATAGGGGGCAGTGTCGGTGTCGCCGTGCTCGACGGCGATGTCGTCGACCGGCAGCCCCAATTCTTCGGCCACGATCTGGGCGAAGGTCGTCTCGTGACCCTGCCCCTGGGTCTGGACGCCGATCCGGACGATCGCCGAACCGGTCGGGTGGACGCGGATCTCGGCGCTGTCGAACATCTTGATCCCGAGGATGTCGAAGGTGTGCGAGGGACCGGCGCCGACGATCTCGGTGAAGGTCGAGAGGCCGATCCCCATCAACTCGCCGCGGGCGCGCTTTTCCGCCTGCTCGCGCTTCAGCTCGTCGTAGCCGATCCTGTCGAGCGCCTTGCGCAGGGCCGCCGGGTAGTTGCCGCTGTCGTACTCCCAGCCGGTCGGCGACTTGTAGGGGAAAGCCTCGGGAGGGATGAAGTTCTTGAAGCGGAGCTCGGCCGCGTCCATGTTCAGTTCGTCGGCGAGGACGTCGACCATCCGCTCGATGGTGTGGACCGCCTCGGTGACGCGGAACGAGCAGCGGTAGGCGATCCCGCCCGGCGGTTTGTTGGTGTAGACCCCGTCGACGGCGACGTGCGCCGCCGCGAGGTCGTACGACCCGGTGCAGACGCTGAAGAGCCCGGCCGGGAACTTCGAGGGATTGGCGGCGGAGTCGAAGGCGCCGTGGTCGGCGATCGTCTTGACGTCGAGCGCCTTGAGCGTGCCGTCGCGGGCGGCCGCCAGGCGGGCGGTGATGTGGTAGTCGCGGGCGAAGGAGTCGGCCTGGAGGTTCTCCGAGCGGTCCTCGATCCACTTCACCGGGCGACCGGTCTGGAGCGCCGCCACCACCGCGATCACGTACCCGGGGTAGACCGGTACCTTGCCGCCGAAACCGCCGCCGATGTCCGGCGAGATGATCCGGATCTTGTGCTCCGGGATACCGGAGACGAGGGAGAAGACGGTGCGGATCGCGTGGGGCGCCTGCGTCGTCATCCAGACGGTCAGCTTGCCGCTGATCGGGTCGACGCTCGCTACGCACCCGCAGGTCTCGATCGACGCCACGTGGATGCGGGGAATGTAGAGGTCCTGCTCAACGACCACCTCTGCGTGCTGGAAGGCCCGTTCCGTCGCCGCGGCGTCGCCCGCTTCCCAGTGCCAGATCTGGTTCGACTTCTGCTCCCGGTCGGGGCGCAGGATCGGGGCATCGGGTTCGAGCGCCTTCTTCGGATCGACGACGACCGGCAGCGGGTCGTAGTCCACTTCGACCGCCGCCGCGCCGTCGGCCGCGGCATAGCGGCTCTCGGCGACCACCGCTGCCACCTCTTGTGCCTGGTACATGACGGTGTCGACCGGCAAGACCATCTGGCGATCCGACATTAGCGTCGGCATCCAGGCCAGCCCGGCCGGATCGAGGTCGGCGCCGGTGATCACCGCCAGGACGCCGGGTACCGCCAGCGCCGGTTCCTTGTCGATCCGCGTGATCCGCGCGTGGGCGTAGGGACTGCGGGCGATGTCGAGGAAAAGCATGCCCGGCAGGGTGACGTCGTCGACGTAGGTCCCTTTGCCGCGGATGAAGCGCGGATCCTCCTTGCGCTTGACGCTGCGACCCAACCCACCGATCTCGGTGGCGACCATCTCACCCTCCATTTCCGGCGGCGACCGGCTGCTCGGCGGCGCGCAACTTCTCGGCGGCGTATTGGACGGACTTGACGATGTTGACGTAGCCCGTGCAGCGGCAGAGGTTGCCGGAGATCGCCAGGCGGATCTCCTGCTCGGTCGGGTTCGGGTTGCGTTCCAGCAAGGCGACGCTGGTCATCATCATGCCGGGGGTACAGAACCCGCACTGGAGACCGTGTTCCTCCCAGAACCCCTCCTGGATCGGATGGAGCTTGCCGTTCTGCTCCAGATCCTCCACCGTGCGGAGCTGCCGGCCGTCTGCCTGCACCGCGAAGATGGTGCACGACTTGACCGGCTGACCGTCGAGCAACAGGGTGCAGGCGCCGCAACTGGTCGTGTCGCACCCGATGTGCGTGCCGGTGAGCCCGAGCGTCTCCCGGACGAAGTGGACCAGCAGCAGACGCGGTTCCACCTCCGCCCGCCGCTCGACGCCGTTGACGGTGATCGCAACCGGGACCGTGTCCACGGAGACCTCCCCTCAGGACGAGGCGTCAGGAGACCGATGAATGCGTGTCCCTAACGCCTAGCGCCTGCTCGATCGACAGCCCGCCGCAACGCGCGCACGGTTAGGGTCCGCACGACGGCACGCTTGTAGTCGGCTGGGCCGCGCAGATCGCCGACCGGGTCGGCCTCGTCCGCCGCCAGGGCACCGGCTTGCCGCAGCGATGACTCGTCGAGCCCGGCATCGAGCAGGGCGGCCTCGGCGCGGGCGGCGCGGATCGGTGTCGGACCGACGTTGGTCAACCCGATCCCGACCTGTTCGAGCCCGCCCTGCGGATTCAAGACGACGTGGGCGGCGACTCCCGCGATGGCGTAGTCTCCCACCTTGCGCTCCAGCTTGAGGTAGGCGCCGCCGCTCGACGGCCGCGAACGTGGCACCCGGAGTTCGACCAGCACCTCGTCCTGGCCGAGCGCCGTCGTGAAGGTGTCGACGAAGAAATCGTCGATCGCGATCGTCCGCCGCCCTCGCGGCCCCTCGGCCACGACCTCGGCCCGCAGCGCCAGCATGACCGCCGGGTGGTCGTTCGCCGGGTCGGCATGCGCCACGTTGCCGCCGACCGTGGCCAGGTTGCGGACGAGCGGATCGGCGACGACGGAGGAGGCGTCGACCAGGATCGGGTAGCGCTCGGCGACGACCGCGGAACCCTCCAGATCGACTTCCCGCGTCAATGCACCGATCGCCAGGTGCCCATCGTTCTCGCGGACGTAGGCCAGGTCGCTGATCCGACCGAGGTCGATCAGGTGGGCCGGTTGCGCCAACCGGAACCTCATCAGCGGGATCAGACTTTGCCCCCCCGCGAGCAGCTTCGCCTCATCCCCGTAGCGCCCCAACAACGCGATCGCCGCGGGGACGTCGGACGCGACGTGGTACTCGAATCTGGCGGGAATCATAGAGACTCCTCCCGCAACGTTCTGTCTCGAACAGTCGGTGGCTAGTGCGATCGTTTCCATGATACGACATTCGGGTGACGCGGGTTCGCGTGGCCGTCATGAGCAGTACGCACAGCCCGAGCCATTGGATGGAACCGAACCGGGTACCCGCATGGAACGCAGACTGATCCGTCCCTGCCCGGTTACCGCAATCGGTGCTGAATGTTTCGACGGTCGACCGCGCCAGTCCCTTTGGAGTGGCTGCGGCGACACAACGGTTCCCTGGCAGAGCATCGGGACCTCGTTGAAAATCCGTTGACGAAGTTCTCCCGCCGACGGGGTAGGTTGCACCGCCATCGGTCGTGGTCTGATGTTCAGGCACGACCCAATCGCCAAGGAAGGACCTAATCGGATGGACCGGTACCGCTTCGAGCGCCTCCTTCTGCAACGGATGCATCGCCGGCGCTTCCTTGCCGGAGCGCCGGCGCTCGCGGCGGCGACCAGCATGCGCGGTCGGCCGACACGAGCCTTCGCAGAGGACGGTACGCCGGTCACCGGCTCCAGCCCCTTCTCCCTCGGCGTTGCCTCCGGCGATCCCCTGCCGGGTGGCGTCGTGCTCTGGACCCGCCTCGCGCCCGATCCGCTCAAAGGCGGCGGGATGGGGCCGGAACCGGTCGACGTTCGCTGGGAGGTCGCCGCCGACGAATCCTTCGGCACCATCGTCCAGAAGGGGACCGCGACGGCGACCGCGGACCTCGGCCACAGCGTCCACGTCGACGTGACCGGGTTGGCGCCGGGGCGGGAGTATTTCTTCCGGTTCCTGGCCAACGGCGAAAGCAGCTCGACCGGCCGGACGAAAACGGCACCCGCGGACGGCACGCTGGCGGACCGGCTGCGCTTCGGGTTCGCGTCCTGCGCCCATTGGGAGCACGGCTACTTCGTCGCCTACCGCCACCTGGCGGCGGAAGACCTCGATCTGGTTCTGTTCCAGGGCGACTACATCTACGAGTACGCGCCGAACAACGACTACCAGAGCGGGAACGGGACCAAACCGGTCCGCCTCTTCGCCGGCGACCACGAGGCCAAGACGCTCGCCGACTATCGCGTCCGCCACGGTCAATACAAAACCGACCCCGACCTGCAGGAGGCGCACCGCCTCTTCCCCTGGGTTGCCACCTGGGACGACCACGAGGTGGAAAACGACTACGCGGGGACGCATTCGAACAAGGGGGAGCCGGTCGAAGACTTCTTGCTCCGCCGCGCCGCCGCCTACCAGGCCTACTACGAGCACATGCCGCTGCGACCGGAGTCGATGCCGCAAGGGCCGGACATGCGCCTGTACCGACGGCTCAACTATGGACGTCTCGCCGAGATCGCCGTCCTCGACACCCGGCAGTACCGCACCGCGCAACCCTGCGGCGACACGGTCGGACCGCGCTGCGACGCCGCGCTCGACCCCGCGCAAACGATGACGGGTCCGGAGCAGGAGCGGTGGCTGCTGGACGGGCTCGACGCCTCGGCCGCCCGCTGGAAGGTGATTTCGCAGCAGGTGATGATGGCGGAGCTCGCCGTCAAGGGGCTCCGCCCCGACACCCTCTACAACGACGACCAGTGGGACGGTTATCCGCTCGCCCGCAACCGCATCCTCGGACACATCCGCGAGGCGGGGATCGCCAACGCCGTCGTCCTCTCCGGCGACATCCACTCCGCCTGGGCCAACGACCTCAAAGCCGACTTCGCCGAGCCGGATTCGTCAACCGTGGCGACCGAGTTCGTCTGCACCTCGATCACCGCCGCCAACCCGATCGGCGGTCGCCTCGCCTTCCTGCTCCCGACCAATCCCCACGTCAAATTCCTCGACGTCCGCCACGGCTACACCGTCTGCGAGATCACCCCGGACCGCTGGCAGAGCGACTACCGCGCCGTGAAGAGCGTGGAGACCGCCGACGCCGTCATCGAGGCGATCGGCTCGTTCGTCGTGGAGAACGGCAAGCCGGGGGTTCAAAAAGGTTGAGACCGTCCGGTATGGCGATGGCCGCGCAACGAGCGACGGGCAACATCGAGTCACTGCGCGCGAGGATCGATCGCCCAACCGCACGAGCGGGAAACGGCGATGTAGAGGGCACGGATCTTGACGTCGCCGCCCGGCTCCTTGGGGCTCTTCGGACCAGACACGTTGGTATGGGCCCGATTGTTCGGTTTGAGCGGATCCTCTGGTTCGTTGAACACCGGGTCATGCTCGACGCTGTGGTATGGGATTCTTCTGACCATCCCGACGTTGAGTGAAATCACACCGTAGTCGGCAGGTGGTCGCCGCCTGGCGCGCTGCAGGGTATCCTGTGGACGAGCGTACCTGCTCCAAGCCGTCGACATCGCGGCGATGCCTCGCTGATCGACGTGGTTCCGAACGACCCGCGGTTCCGGAATCCCTTCCTCGTCGATGTCGTCCTTGAGGACGCGCACGTAGAGCAGATCGTCGTCCGGAATGTGCTCCTTCGGCCAGGGTTCGGTCACGCCAGCAGCCACACCAGCAACTGCTCGTTCCGCTCACCGGCATCGACTTCGCCCCCGGAATCCCGTTGCGGGTTTTCGTCGTCGTGGGCATAGAAGGTCGCCGGTTCGTCCGGCGCGGCAGGTACGTTGATGAGCACGTTCCGGTGTGCTGTTCGCCACTGGATGTCGATGCTTCCCTCATCGCCTTTGGAGATGATCGGGAGCGGAGGCGACATGTTCCTTTGCCGGTAATGTGCGGTCGCGGCATCAACGACGAGTTCGGCGGTGCGATGCCAGGTCGCCTCGGCATAGCCCGGACTGCCCTCGCCGTCCCAGTCGTCGCCAAGCGCCAACATCGACCGCGACCGCTCAAGGCGCTCGGCGACTCGGGCCAGGTCCGCGGGCAACCGAAAGACGCCAACCATTGCAGCCGCCGTCGCCGGAGGTTGCGCAAGTCGCGTGCGTCCCATCTCGCCTTCTCCCATCACCTGACCGCGCACCGTACTCCTTCGCGTGCAACGGACTCCGACATTCTAACCGCGGACGTTGCGTGGCGGCGTGAGCGTGTCGAGGCGGTCCCCACGCGTATCGGGCGGTGGCGCCCCAGGAACCGTCCGCACGGCTACACCTATCGCGACGTCACCCCGGACCGCTGGCAAAGCGACTTCCGCGCCGTCAAGAGCGCCGAGACCGCCGACGCCGCGATCGAGGCGATCGGCTCGTTCGTGGTGGAGGACGGGAATCCAGGGATTGCCAAAGCATGCGGCGGACCGGCAAACTCGGACGTACCACGGCGAGTGGGACCGTTCGCACGAGGCGGGGATTGACGTGAAGATTCGGGCTCGGGTCGAGAACAGCTTCGGTGTACATCACACAACCCTGACGACGAACGACAACAGCCACTCCATTGCCATTCCGCCGCGGGAGTCGGGGTTCGGGTCCAGCGCCAACGGCGGCGAGTTGTTGTTCCTGGCGCTGGCCACCTGCTATTGCAACGACATCTACCGCGAAGCCGCCAAGCAAGGGATCGAGGTCGAACGGGTGGAAGTCGAGGTCGAGGGGCAGTTCGGCGCGGCGGGGGAACCCGCGAGGGACGTGACCTACCGCGCCAGGGTCGTTGCCCACGCAACCGAAGCCGCAATCCAGCAACTGATGCGGCAGACCGACTCGCTTGCCGAGATCCAAAACACGCTGCGCGTGCCCACGACCGTCACCCTGGAGCAGATCGAGGCAGTCACGGCGTAGCGACCGTGTCTGCCGCAATGTGGTAAAGACGCGCTGCGGCGGAGGTGTCGATCATGGACGAGATCGCGGCGATCGAGGTCCCGGATGCGTCGGCGGAACCGCAGGCGTACCGAGCAACGCTCCTGGCGCTCGTCGGCGAACGCGATCCGCTGGACGTCATCGCGGGGACCCCGCGGCGCATCGGTGACCTGATCCAGGGGCGAGCACCGAGCGACCTCGAGCGGCGGCCGGCCGGCAGCGAGTGGTCGGCCGCGGAAATCCTCGGGCACCTGCTCGACGTCGCGTTCGCGATGGGGTTTCGCTGGCGGATGATCCTGACGGCAGAGCGTCCCGCCTACCCCGGCTACGACGAAAAAGCCTGGGCCGCGCTGCCCAAGCCACCGATCGATCAACTCTGGCCGGCGTTGGAAGCGGTACGGGCCTACAACCTCTGGCTGCTCCGCGCGATCCCCCGCTCCGCCTGGAGCCGGGTCGGTCTCCACAGCGAGGTGGGTCCCGAGACCCTCGAAGCCACGATCCTCGCCTACGCGGGGCACGACCTGGCGCACCTCAACCAGTTGGAACGGTGCCTCGGCTGAAAGGCGGAAGGCGGAGGGCGGGGGAGAGCGGGGTGCTTACCGGCGCGAGTTGGGGTCTTCGGCGCCGGCGAGGGTGACGTCGGCGTCGAGGAGGGTGGGGCTGTGGAGCAGGGCTTCGACGACCATGCGCTGGGCGTCGACGACCTGCGCGGCGGCGCAGTCACGGGCGCGGCGAGGGTCGCCGCTCGCGAACGCCTCGATCAACTCCTCGTGCCAGTGGGCGAACTGGAATTCTGGGCTGCGAAAGCGAAACCCAAGGTTGTAGAGTCGTTCGCTGTCGGAGAGCAGTTGGGCCATCGTCCTGGCGAGCCGGGCGTTGCCGGAGTGTTGGGCGCTCGCCAGGTGGAAGGCGGTGTTGAGGGGAAAAGCGCCGGTCGGATCGACCAGCAGACAGGCGGCATACCGCGCCTGGATGTCGCGCAAATGGTCGACGTCGAGCCGGCCGACGGCGAGTTCGGCGGCGGCCGGCTCGATGATGAGGCGCAAGCCGAAGAGATCGCGCACGTCGCGCAGGGTGATCGGCGCCACGCGATAGCCGTGGCGGCGGATCGGCTGCACCAATCCCTCCTGGGCCAACCGCTGCAGCGCCTCCCGCACCGGCGTTTTCCCGATGCCGTGCGTCTCGACCAGTTGCCCCTCGGTGACCTGCTCACCGGGCGCCAGATCGCAGCCGACGATCCGGCGGCGAATCCGCGCGTACGCCTCGTCCGCCAGCGACCCACCGGTCTCCCCGGCGTGTGCCCGACCGTTCGCCTCCAGACCAGTGCCACCACGCACGTGAGCCTTCTCCTAGCCGGTAGCCGGTAGCCGGTACAACGGTGAGAAGTCATCATCTGTCCGTCTGTCCGTCTGTCCGTCTGTCCGTCTCTCCTACCGGCTACCGGCTACCGGCTCACAGCCGCGACACGCGCGGCGGATCGAGCGCGCCGCGCAAACCGTCGCCGAGGAGGTTGTACATGAGTACGGTGACGACGATCAACACGCCCGGAAAGGTCGTGATCCACCAGGCGGTCGCCAGGTAGGTGCGGCCGTCGGCGACCATGTTGCCCCAGCTTGGGGTGGGCGGCGTGACGCCGAGACCGAAATAGCTGAGCGAGGCTTCGACCAGGATCACGATCGCCACCCTGAGCGTCGCCGCCACCATCAAGAGCGGGACCAGGTGCGGCAGGATGTGGACGAACAGGATGCGGCGATCCCTGGCTCCGCTGACCCGCGCCGCCAGCACGAATTCCCTCTTGGCAAGCGAGAGCACTTCGGCCCGGGCGAGACGGGCCGTTTGCGGCCAGGCGGCCAAACCGAGGAACAGGATCAGCAGCAGCACGCTCGACCCGTAGATGGCGACGACGGTGATCAACAGGATGAAGATCGGGAACGCCAGGAAGACATCGGCCGTGCGCATCAGCAGGTTGTCCGGCCAACGGCCGAACCAGCCCGCAACCAGACCGACCTGGGCACCGATCACGATGCTCACCAGCGTCGCCACAACGCTCACGGACAGTGACACCCGCGCGCCCCAGATGGCGCGGCTGAGGATGTCGCGCCCGAGTCCGTCCGTCCCCATCGGATGGGCGAGACTCGGCGCCTTGAGCCGCTGGACCAAGACCTGGTGGTTGGGGTCCTCGGGCGCGACGAGCGGCGCCAGGAGGGCGATCAGGTAGAAGGCCAGGAGCACGCCACCGCCGGTGAGGACCCGCCGATTGCGGGCCAACCGCCACCAGACCGATCGCGAACGGACCGGCCGGGCCAGCGTCGTTCGCGCGGTGCCGCCGCCGATCGTCCAACTCGCCGGTGCCGACGACCCCGAGCTCGCCATCTACCCGTACCGGATGCGGGGGTCGGCCAGCGCATAGCCGATGTCGGCGAGGAGGTTGCCGACGAGCACGGTCAGCGCCCCCAGCATGTTGATCGTCAAGAGCACCGGGTAGTCGCGGCTGGTGACCGAGTCCAGCGCCAACCGGCCGATCCCCGGCAGGGCGAAGATCGTCTCGACGACGACCGCACCGCCGAGCAAGAACGGCAGGTAGAACCCGAGCAGGGTGATCACCGGCAGCAGCGAATTCCGCAGGGCGTGCCGAACGACGACCTGGCGCTCCCGCAACCCCTTGGCCCGCGCCAGGCGCACGAAGTCCTGACCGAGCGCTTCGAGCATCGACGACCGCGTGTACCGGGCGACGCCGGCCATCGAACCGATGCCGAGGACGAACGTCGGCAGGATCAGGTGGGGCGCGACCTCCCGCGGGTTCCAGCCGCTGCCGTGCGGCGGTCGGATGCCGCTGGCCGGCAACCAACCGAGCCGCACGGCAAAGACGCTGATCAGCGTCAGCGCCAACCAGAAGTCGGGGACGGAGAAACCGAAGAGCGTGACGAGCGAGCCGGCGTCGTCGACCCGGCTGTACGGGCGGAGTGCCTGGACGATCCCGATCGCCAGACCGCCCGTCACACCGAAGATCAGCGCCAGGACCGCCAGCGTCAACGTCGTCGGCAACCGCTCGCCGATCATCGAAAGCACCGGCCGGTGCGTCTTGAAAGACCGCAGATCGCCGGTCACCAGACCGCGCATCGTCTTGAGGTACTGGATCGGCAGCGGGTCGTTGAGTCCCAACTGCTCGCGCTCCGCCGCCAATTGGGCAGCCGACACCCGCTCCGGGTCCGCCAGCAACCGCGCGGGATCGCCCGGCGCCGCGCGAATGACCGCGTACGAAACGATCGAGATCCCGAACAGGAGCGGGATCATCTGGAGCAGGCGTTTCGCGATGTAGGTGGTCATGATGGCTCCGAGTGGCAAGTGGCAAGTGGCAAGTGGCAAGTGGCAAGTCGGGTGGCCGCGGATTGCTCAGCAATGCGTGGCTACACCGTGGGCTGCTTTAGACGCTGACGTTTGAGTTTCGCTTCGACGTGATTGCGCAGTCCGGCGATGACCCTTGATGTCTCCTCCACCTGGATTTTCAAACGGACGAGCGTTTCGTCGTCGATCAACTCTGCGTCGAAGGCTGCGTACAGCAGCGATCTCGTTTCGCCGCAGGACCCTTTGGCGATGGTCAGGAAGTTGCGGAACTCGGCGACCCCGTCCCGCTCGAACCCTTCGGCAATATTGGACATCACCGAGAGCGGCGCCCGCTGCAACTGGTCGGTGATCGGCAGGCGCCGGCTGCGGTCGAACTGGCGCGTAAGCTGATGAACCGCGCGATGCAGTTCTCGCGCCTTCTGCCACGCGATCAGGTCCTCAAACCGGTCGATCTGCGCCATCCAACCCGGCCGCCTTCACCAATCACCAGCGACTTGCGACTTGCGACTTGCGACTTGCCACTTGCCACTTGCCACTTGCCACTTGCCACTCACTTCACGCTCCACTCCGGCGCGCGGGCGTAGAGCTCGCTTTGCGTCTGGACCTCCGGCAGGGTGAAATCGCCGGCGAGGACGAGGAGGTCTTGCGGGCGCCAGAGGTAGGCGTAGATGGCGTCACCTTCGGCAATCATTTGGATCTGGTCGTAGAGTTTCTTCTCCTCGTCGCGGTTGAGCGCCGTTGCCGCCTGCTGGAAGAGGGCGTCGACCTGGTCGTTCTTGTAGCCGGATTGGTCGGTCGGCCGCGGACTCTGGAAGTGCGCCTGCAGGTCCGCCCGCGGGTCGATGATGAAGTTGAACCAACCGTTGAGCGCGGCCTGGTACTTGCCGACCGTCATTTGCTCGATCCAGGTGCCGAACTCTAACAGGTTGATCTCGTACGTGATCCCGACCGCCTCCAGGTACGGCTGAATCGCCTCCGCCCAGGTCTGCGTCCGCGCGGTGACGTTCAGTTTGAAGGTGAAATCCTGGCCGTTCTTCGACCGGACGCCGTTCGAGCCCGCAACCCAGCCGGCGCCGTCGAGGAGGGTCTTCGCCTTGTCGACGTCGTAGTCGAACGTGGGAATGTTGGGGTTGTAGATCCAGGAGAGGGGCGAGGCGACGCTGTGGTTCGGTTCGGCCTTTCCCAGCAGGAGCGTGTCGATGACCGTCTTGCGATCGATGGCGTGGCTGATCGCCTTGCGGACATTCGGATCCGCGAAGAGGGGGAGGGTGGTGTCGAACGAAAAGAACCAGCCCGCGACGCCGGCGAGCTCCGTCGTCTGGTACGAGGAGTCGCCCTTGAAGGTCTCGTACTGGTCGGGGGTGACGAAGGCGAGGTTGACGCCGCCGGTTCGGAGATCGGCGACCAGCGTTGCCGGGTCCGGAACCGTGCTGAAGATGATGGCATCGAGCTTCGGCGCCCCGGCGAAGCAGTCCTTGAAGGCGCGGAAGGTGATCCCCTCGCCCTGCCGCCACTCCTCGACCATGAACGGGCCGGTGTAGATCGGTTTTTGCGCGAAGGGGTCCTTGGCGGCGTCGGCCGGGGCCACGTTCTGCAGGATGTGCTTCGGCAGCAGTTGCCAGGTCGCCGCGTTGGCGAGGAAACTCGGCGTCGGCCCGGTCAGGGTGAAACGGACCGTCGATGCATCGACCGCCTCGATGCCGCCGATCGTCTGGGCCTTGCCGTCCTTGTAGTCGGAGGCGCCCGCGATCACGGCGAGATTGGGGTCGATCGGGCCCGGCCACTGGGGATGGGCCCAGAGTCCGTAGCTGAAGGTCACGTCGTCGACCGAAAACGGCTGGCCGTCCTGCCAGAGCACCCCGTCGTGGAGGGTGAAGGTGTAGGTCTTGCCGTCCTCGGACGCCTGCCACGAGGTCGCCAAATCGGGTTCCGGTTCCATGCTGGGTTGGCCGAGTTTGGCGAGCCCGTTGGCGATGAAGCGCATGATGTTGCCACCGAGCGCCGATTGGATCGCGCCCGAGAGCAGCGTATCGGGTTCGCTGCTGAGACCGACGATGAGCTCGCCGGTGGGAGCGGACTGCGCCGCAACTGCCCCCGGTCGCGCCAGCGCGGCGACCGCGAGCGGAGCGACACCGAGCGCGACGGTGCGACCGAGCAGGGCACGCCGGTTCAAGGTGCCGTGGCCGAAGAGCTCCAGATCGCTCTCATGCCGATCACGCGTAGACATCCGTTTCCTCCCTCCGGGACCCGGCGCACGCCTGGGGTCCCCATGCGAACACGGACAAAACCTCCGGTGGCGGTCCAACCGCCGCACCGTCCTTGATCACCAACGCGACGCGGCCGAGCGCCGCGACATCGACGAGCGGATCGCCGTCGACGGCAATCACGTCGGCCGCGAGACCGGGCGCCAGTCGACCCAGCCGGTCCTCCGTCCCCAAGGCTTCGGCCGCGCCGCCGGTTGCCGCCCGGATCGCCCGCGCCGGCGGGCATCCCCAGGCGACCATCGTCGCCACCTCGGCCGCGACGCCGGCGAAGGCGACGGTCCCCGGCGTCGGATCGACACCGGCGCCGAGTTTGACCCCGGCGGCGAGCGCAAGCCCGAAACTCGTGCGTTGCGCGGCGTAGCGCTGGGGGATACGGCTGAGGACCGGATTATCCTTGAGATCGTTCCACTGCTGCATGATGCGCTCGAGCACCAGCAGCGTCGGCACCAGCACCGTCCCCTGCCGCAGCATCTGATCGACCAGCTCCGCGTCGAGTTCGCAGCCGTGCTCGATCGTGTCGACCCCGGCGCGCAGCGCCCGCCGCGCCGATTCCCGCAGCGACGCGTGGCAGGCGACCCGCCGCCCGGCGTTGTGCGCCTCGTCGACGAGCGCATCCAACTCCGCCTGGGTGAATTCCGGGACGTTGAGGGGGCCGTTTGTCGTCACCTTGATCAGATCGGCGCCCGCCTTGATCTGCTCGCGCACCGCCCGCCGGACGTCGTCCGGTCCGTCCGCTTCGCGGGCGATGCCCGGTGCGGCCTCCGAACCGTGCCCGCCGGTCATACAGATGATGTTGCGGCAGGCGAAAACCCGCGGACCGGGGACGAGCCCGTGCTCCACCGCGTGTTTGGCGGCGATCCCGACGTCGCCGTAGGAACCCACGTCGCGGATGGTCGTCACCCCGCGCGCGAGCGCCTGCCGCAGGTTGCCGGCGGCCTCGAAGGCGCAACCGGCCGCCGGGTCGAGTTGTCCCACCGGCGCAGGCAACCAGTTGGTCAGGTGCGCATGGAGGTCGATCAGCCCGGGTAGGAGCGTTCGCGGTCCGAGATCGACGATCCCCGCCCCGTCCGGTACGACGACCTCCCCGGCACGTCCGACCGCCGCGATCCGGTTGCCCTCGACGACCACCAGCGCGTCGCGGAGCGGCTCGGCGCCGCTGCCGTCGATCAGGAGCGCCGCTTTCAGGCAGAGGGCGCCGCCGGTCGTCATGCCGCCTCACCTCCCGCGACGACGGCGCCGTTCTGGATGACCAGGCGGATGCGCCGGGTGCTGCGGATATCCGCCAGGGGGTCGGCCTCCAGGAGGACGAGGTCGGCCTTTTTCCCCGGCGTCAGGGTGCCGAGGTCGTCCTGGGCCCGCAACTCGGCCGCGTTGCCCTGTGTCGCCAGCCGCAACACCTCCAGCGGCGACAGCCCGGCTTCGACCAGCAGTTCGAGCTCGCGGTGCAATGACGCGCCCGGAACGACGAACGGGTTGGGCGCGTCGCTGCCGACGAGCATCCGGGCGCCGGCGTGGTGGGCGGTGGACGTGAACGCCCGCATCGTCGCGAACGCCCGGTGCGAGGTGGCGAAGTCGTCGGCGGTCCAGTGGGTCCGGCGTCCAGTGGCCCGGTCTTGCCATTCGCCGCGGAGCTGTTCCGGCACCAGTCCTACCTCGGGCGCATCGACGACCCGCGATTCGGTCAGATGCCCGAGACAGTCGAGCACCACCAGCGTGGGATCGAAGGCGACGTCGCGCTCGGCGATCAGCGCGGCCAGCCGTTGCGCCGCCGGACCATCGCCGTCCGCGTCGGCCAGCCCGCGGTTCCATTCGCGCCGCCAGACGGCCGGCCCCTGCTCGTGGAAGAGCGCCATCGACGCCTGCCGCTCCGGCGGCACGAGGTCGAGATAGGCCGAGGAGGCGTGTTCGAGCCCGGCGATGCCGGCCGCGATCGCCTCGGTGGCGCTCGTCGCGCCGAGGTCACCGGTGGCGGGGAGACCATGCTCGCGGGCAATGCGCACGATCGCCGCGACCAGCGGGGGGCGGACGCCGACGTAGATCTTGGCGGCAATGGCACCGGCCGCCGCGACCGCCGGCATCGCCGCCGCCACGTCCTCGGCGGTCTCGACGGCCGCGGTGATACCGTCCCAGACGACGGGTGGGGTGTCGAACAGCGGCCCGCAGAAGAAGAGGCGCGGCCCCGCAAGCGTCCCATCCGCGAGCCGGTCCCGCAGCGCGACCAGTTGCTCCAGGTTGCCACCGGTATCCCGCACCGTCGTCACCCCGTAGCGCGGGTAGAGCGGCGCCATCTCCTCCGGCGAGTGGCCGATGTGGACGTGGCAGTCGATCAACCCCGGAATGACGGTCAGCCCGCGGGCATCGAGGACTTCGGCGTCCGGTTGCGCGCCGAAGTCGGTGTCGGCACCGATCGCCGCGATCCGGTCGCCCGCGATCAGCAGGCTCGTCCCCGGCCGCGGCGGCGCGCCGGTGCCGTCGATGACGGTGGCGCCGCGGATGAGCCGAGCTGCTGCCACGGGATCAGCCGCTGGCGTCATCGCCGCCGTCCTTGAGGCGCGCGTCGAGGAAGGCGAGGGTTTTTGGCCAGGCGTCGGCACGGGCATCGGCCGACCCCTTCGCGTTGCCGCCGTAGGCAAACAGCGTCTTCGTGACCGGATGGCCGCTGGCGAAGACGGTCGTCGGCACCCAGGGTTGGCCGATGATGTGACCGGCACCGTCGTACGCCAGGTGCTGATCGGGATAGGGGTGATTGTGCTCCTTCAGACGCGCCATGACCATCTCGGAGTAGCGCGTCGACGGCCACATCGCGTCGTCCTTGCCCGAGATCAGCAGCACCGGACCATTGATCCGCTCGACCGGTATCGTCGCCTCTCGCACCATCTCCTCGTCCTCCAGCGTCCGCAGGAAGATCGGGGTCAACGCGAACGGCGTTCCATCCTCGGTTTGGAATGCCTCGCGCCGACTCGAGCGCGAATAGTGGAAGGGGATCTCTTCGCCGCCGTACGTCCAGGCGGATTTCAGGTGGGAGTCCTCGGCACTGCCGACCCCACCGTAGACGATGCTGCTCGGGACGCTCGCGACAACCGCCTTGAACTGCGGGAAACGCGAGGCCAGCAGGAGCGAAAGTTCGCCACCGCGCGACGCCCCGCCAACCGCCAACCGCGCGGCATCGATCTCCGGTCTCGCTTGGAGCCAGGTAATCGCCCGCTCGAAATACTCCAACGGGATGCGAACCAGATCCTCCGGCAGGTGACCGGCCCGGAAATACGCGAGCGCCAGCGCCGCGTAGCCGTGCGCCGCATAGAGTGCCGCCTGCGGTTCCGACAGTCCGCCGCCCGAACCGCTCAACAGGACGATCGCCGGAAACGGTCCTTCGCCGGCCGGGACGAACAAGGTCCCGAACAGACCGCCGTCCCGGACCTCGAGCCGCTTGACTCCCGGCGCCAGGTATCGCCGGACCAATTCGGCCGACGCGACGGGCTGCCCATCGACCTCCGCCGTCAACTCGACGGTTTTGGGTTCGACGTTGTTCGTCATCATCGGCGAGGCGGTCTCGGTATCGACCGGTGTCATCGACCAGAGGAATCCCATTGGCTCGACCCCGGCGTAAGAACCGGACTCCGGCGCCTGCCTCGCGAGGTCGACCGTCCCCCGCGCGTCCGCCCGGAACTCGCTCGCCGCCTCCCACCGATTCCCGTAGTCGTCCGTCAATCGCGACCGCACGGTCACGCGAGCGCCGGGGGCAAACCCGGTCACGCGCACCCCGACCGCCTCATCCGCCAGCGACGCGGCCGGCACCCCCGCGAATCGCGGCAACGTCGTCTCCTGCACCGTCTGCGACATCGGCGATCCCTCCGCCTCACACCTCTCTCGTCCTTGCCGCCTTGCCGCCTTGCCGCCTTACGCCTCAACGAGCGGCAACACCTCGGTCATCAACCGCTTGAGCTGCCCGAGTTGGTCCCACCCGGCGACGCGCAAGGTGACCTCGTCGAACCCGACGTCTTTCATCACGCGCAACCGTTCGGCGCACTCCTCCGGCGAGCCGGAGGCCACCCAGCCGTCGATCGTCTCGGCGTCGAAGTCGGTCGAGTAGTAGATGTCGAGGAATTTCTTGGCTTCGGCCTGGCCCGCCTGCTTGTCCTCGTTGATGATGACGTTGTGGTAGAGGTGCGTCTCGATCGCGCTCGGGTCGCGTCCTTGCTCGCGGGCGTAGTCGCGCAGGTAGCCGATCCGCCAGCGCAGGTCTTCGGGGTCGTAGAGGGAGGTTTCCCAGCCGTCGGCGTGGTTGACCACCCGGCGCATCGTCCGCTCGACCAGGGCGCGGTCGCCGTTGTAACCGAAACCGCGGCCGGCGTTGTTGGCGATCCAGATGGGGGGGCGGGGTTTCGCCGCCGGTTTCGGTTCGATCGTAATCCCCTGGCAGCGGTAGTGTTCTCCCTCGAAGGTGACGTCGTCTTCGGTCCAGAGCAGCTTCATCAGCTTGATCCACTCGATCAGGCGCTGGACCCTGTC
The DNA here is from genome assembly GCA_036558305.1 of Thermomicrobiales bacterium. Lineage (GTDB taxonomy): Bacteria > Chloroflexota > Chloroflexia > Thermomicrobiales > UBA6265 > DATBFX01. The sequence goes on from DATBFX010000161.1 coordinate 22,438, forward strand.
CTTGGCTTCGAGGTTGTAGAGCTGCCCCTCGATCCGTCCCCCCTCCTGCGGGATGATCCCGGTGCAGGCGACGAGCACGGTCCTCCCTTCGGCGAGCAGGTCGAGACTGGCCCACTGGTAGGCCAACAGGACCGGATCGCGCAGCGGGAAACTCGCCATGCAGGCGGGGCCGAGCCGCACGCGCCGGGTGCGGGCGGCGATCCCCGCCAACAGCGCGATCGACTCCATCCGCGGTTTGCCGAGCAGACTGTCGCCGACCCAGACCGAGGCAAACTGCCCGGACTGATCGGCGATCTCCGCCATCTGGAGCATCTGCTCGGGTGTCGTCGCGCCGAACAGCACCCCGCGGTTCGGTAAGGTCAACCCGATCTTCATCGCTCTCCGTCCCCCTGTTCCTCTTTTGCCGTATCGTCGTGTGCCCGCGGCACGATCCGCAGCCGCCCACCGCCAGCGTCACTCGGGAGCATCTCGCGCGCGCTCGCCCCTTCCAGGACCACGGCGTACGGACCGCTGCCCCGCGCCGCCAGTCGGTCGGTCAGCGGGCCGCTGCCGTTCGGTTGGTGCAACTCGATCCGATGCTCACCGACGCGAAATCGAGCGACGCGCGCTTGCTGATCGAACGAATCGACGCCCTGGACCGGAGGTGAAGACCCGACCAGGGCCGCGTACGTCTCGGTCGCCGCGGCGACGTCCTCGACCGCGACGATGAGACGATCGATGCCCAGCGAGCCGTTGGCGTGGTCGGTCGCGCTGCCGCCGGGGGCGCGGACCGCACGGTCGGTCACGTCCTCGATCAGGAAGGGCAGCCCGCCGGTCGCGCCGTCGCCGTGGAACGCCATTTTCCAGACCACTTCGGCACCGTCAGGGCGCCGTCGCGCACCGGCTTGGGGATCGCCGTACGGCACTCCCCGCTGCCGAAGTGCGGAGACGGTGCCTTCCAGGTCGTCGACGCCGAGGGCGTAGGCGATGAGGCCGGGTCCGGTCGCCAGGTGGTGGAAGAACGGGTGCTCCCGATCGGTCGCATCCCAAAACGCGATCAGTTCGAGGTAGGCACCATCGCGGAAGCAGACGAGCGCGTTTTCGGTGGCACTGGGATGACGGCCGCCGGGGACGACGGTGAAACCGAGGTCCCGATAGCGCGCCATCGCCGCTTCCAGGTCATCGACGAGGACAACGACGTGGTCGATGCCGCGGATCATGGCGAGGCAGATCACTTCCTGTTTGATGTACTACCGTGCGTCGGTGATATGTCGATGCCGGAGTATGCGACCGCCCGTGGGCGCTGTCAACAGGACGCGTCGCCCCTCCCTCGACGGCAACGGGCCGGTCGCCGAAAAACTCACGGGCACGGGTTAGCGGGTTGCGGCCAAGATCGCGGCGCCGATCTCCGCCCAGCGGGGCCACCACGTCGCGAAGGTCCGCGCGCCGAGCGATGCCCAGGCGACGCCGGCGGCCGGATCGACCCCGGCGATGCCTGCTGTGGCGACCAGTGTGGCTCCTTGGTGCTGCTCAGCTCGACCCCCAATCCCCACGGGGAGGGCGCAAACGGGAGACCGAGCAACGTGCCGTCCAACCCGGGGGTTTGGTCGTGCGTCGCCTCGGTCAGCAGGGATGCCGGGAGGAAACCGCTCGGTACTCCGGCGAAGGCACGAGCGAGGGTGAGCGCCCCGGCCGCCGTCGCGACCATCCCACCCCACGGCAGCGCCAACGACCACCAGAACGCCGAATTGAGCGTTTCCAGGTCGGTGCCGGCTTCGTCTCCGAGATCGCCGGCGATCCGCGCCGGTGGCCGCGGCGGCTCGACGCCGAGGTAGCCCTCGACGCCAAGCGGCGCCAGAACCAACTCCGTCAGCGCGGCGGGGAACTGCCGGCCGGTCACGCGCTCGACGACGATCGCCAGGAGACCGAACCCGACGTTGCTGTACCGTATCTGTTTCCCCACCGGCTCGACGATCGCCGTCGCGAGGCAGGCGCGGCGGAGCCTGGGCCAATCCAATCCGGCGTTGTACGGTGCCGCGCTCGCTGCCAGATCGTCGGGTAACCCGGCGGTGTGGCGCAACAGATCGCGCAACGTCGGGGCGTCGCCGGCGGCGGTCGCGTCCGGGAGGTGACGCGCCAGCGGTTCGTCGAGGTCCAATTCCCCGGCCGCGACCAGGCGCAAAACCGCCAGCGCCGTCGCCAGCTTGGTGATCGAGGCGACCGGGAAGAGTGAATCCGAAGCGAGCGGAACACCCGCCGCGTCGGTACCGACGACGAGGTGATCCGGCGCGGCCGTGCCGCACGCCAAGGCGACGACGATCCCCGGCACACCAGAGGTGCACGCCACATCCTCGACGACCGGCCGAACGGTCGACTGCCACGACATGACGCCTCCTCTCCTTCCGCTCGCACTGCAACCTTCGGGTCGCAGCGGCGCGCGGGCCACGCCGGCCGGACCCCCTCCCAAGGAACCGCGCCCCGGCTATCGGCCGGGGCGCGATTATCTCTCTTGTCTTCGTGCCGGACCGGGGTGCTCCCTCCCGAGTTCCCCCGTCCGTCAGGCGGTCGGCGTTCCGGCTACGGGTGTCGCGGCCGCGGCCGGGAAGTAGACGCCGTTCGCCTCATACCCAATCCGCGCGTAGATCGTTTGCGAAGTGTCGGGGGGATCCGAGACGAAGGCGAAGTCGGCTGTCCTGGCCGTGAAGGAGATCGCGCTGGTGACGTCGAGCAGGGTGTTCGCGAAGGTCGCCGTCGCGTCGGAGATCTGCTCGACCGCCTTCGGCGTGTGCCACCAGATGTCGAAACTGACGGTCGCCGGTGCAGTCGGTCCGCCGGAGATGAGGTTGCCGAAGTTGTACCCGTCCAGGACGTCCAGACTCTGGACGTGCATCTCGGCGGTGCCGGTGTCGAGATCGACGTCGACGGCATCGTCGGGAAGGGCGACGGTCCAGAAGAGTCCGTCCGGGGCGATCCCAGGATTGAAGTCGTGGATCTGGTTGCTGAAGTCGGGAGCGACCGCTCCCACGAAGAGGTCCAGTCAGACGAAGCCGAAGGTGCCTTCGTGCTCCTGTCCGTCCTTCCCGACGAAGGTCCCCTTCATGAATCGCATGTCGGTGTCGTACGACAGGCGGTCGCCGGTCGCCGTCGGCGTGCTGATGCCACTACCGCCGCCACCGCCGCCGGTGACGGTTCCTTCGCCCCGGAGGTGATGGATGCCGACGAACCCGCGGAAGTCGGTGATCGACGCGGGTTCGAATCCCTGCGAATAGTCGTAGACGTGGATCAGGTTCCCCCCGCCCAGATCGATCCCGCCCGGAATCGGGCGGGGCTCAGCGGTCGGAGTTTGGGCCGCGACCCGATGCTGCCCCAACCGGCCGGCAGCGAGCACGAGTGCCGAAGCACCGACCGCAGACCGCGCGAACGCGCGCCGGCTGAACGGCTGGTCCGAGCGGTGCAGGTGACCGTGCCGGCAGCGGAAGCCGACGGAGGATCCGGACGGAGCAGCGCCCGGCCCCGCGCGGAGCGCGGATCGCGCCGCAAGAACGGACTGGTTCACGCCTCTGCTCCTTTCCCGAGTGCCCCGCAGCGGCAAGGCCGCCGCGACGGTTTCGACGATTTGCCAGTTGTCAGCGGGGAACGATCCGTGTTGGGAACCGATAACTTCGTTCAGTCTTGGACGGCGATCTCCATCTCGACGTCTTCCCAGGTCGGCTCGCCGTCGGTGAGCGCGACGAAGCGGCGGTACCAGGCGTCCTGCTCGGGCATCGCCGCCAGTTGGCGGTAGGTCGCCTCGTCCTGGGCCAGGGCGACGAAGACCATCTCGCCGGGTCGGTCTTTCGGTTTGCCGATCAGTTCGAGGAACGCACCGGGCAGTTTGGGCCGGATCTCCTTCCGCCACTCCTCGTGCAATTCGCGGAACCGTGCTTCGTTCTCCGGGTTCGTCCGGACGTGACCGATCGTTCCGAACATGATCTTCTCCGTCGCGCTGATTGCCATCGGGTCGATATCGCCGAAAAGGAGAAACCGGCCCCACGCCGGGCGACGATGCCGCGTGCGAGCGGGCGGTTACACACCTCGGCCCGACCATCATGCGCCCGGCAGTCGGCCCGCGCATCGGCGGGATTGCGGAGGGGGACTACGGATTTCGTGCGCGAGGTCGCTGGAGAGGGTCGGTAGTTTCCGCAACGATCCGCAGGAAGCGGGCGCCGAGTCAGACGAGACCGCGCCGGACCGCGATCACGGCCGCCTCCGCCCGCGTGCCGGCGTTCAACTTGGCGAAGAGGGCGGCGACGTGGGTCTGGACGGTGCGCGGGCTGATCGAGAGTTCGGCCGCGATCTCCCGGTCCGAGCGCCCGGCCGCGAGCAGGCGCAAGACCTCGCGTTCCCGTGGCGTGAGACCGCCACCCGCGTCGGTCTCGACCGACGGCGAGGCAAGCGCCGCGCGGGCCTCGGCAACGGCCTCTTCGAGGGACAGCGATCGCCCGGCCTCCCAGGCCGCGGCGAAGCTCGCCTCGTCCAACCGCGAACGAACGGCGGCAAGAATGCGCTCCGCGTAGAGGTGGTGTCCCAGGAAGCGGACGCCGAGGGCGTCGCCCAGGCCCCAGGCGGCGCCGAGCAGTCGCGCGGCACGTTCGAGTTGGCCACGCGCCCGCGCCACGGCGGCGATGCCGGCGATCGTGCCCGCGATCCCGCGTCCGTCGTCGCAGGCCAACCAATGCGTCAGCGTCTCGTCGTAGAGGGAGGCCGCCCGCGCCTGGTCGCCCCGCTCGCTGGCGGCGGCGGCGACGGTCCCGAGCGCCTGAGCGATCCCCCAGACGTAGCCGACCCTCCGCCAGCGTTCGACGGCTTCACCGGCGAAGGCGGTCGCCTGGGCCGTGTCGCCGCGGAGGAGCGCCAGGTCGCCGAGGTTCGCCAGCGGCAGAACGGTCCAGTGCGGTAGCCGCTCCGGTTCGCCGAGACCGCGCATCAGGGCCAGGGATTCGGCGTAGAGCGAGGCGGCACGATCGAGCTCGCCCTGCCACTCGGCCGTGATGCCGAGACCGACCAGCGCCCGCGCCTCGCCGAACACGTACCCCGCCGCCCGCGCGATCGCCATCCCTTCCTCGCTATGGGCGATCGACCGCGCGAAGTCGCCCTGAACCTGGGCCAGGGCGGAGGCCGTGAACAGCGCATCCGCCCGGCTCTCGGCGGGCACGTCGCCGCCGATCGCCAGTGCCGCCTCCAGCCAGGCCAACGCTTCGGCCGGTTCGCCTCGCGCGTAACCAAACGAGAGGAGCGTCCCGGCCAGGCGCAGCACCGGCTCCGCCTGGCCGTTCGCCAGCACCCAGGTCACCGCCGCCCGCAGATTCGCCCACTCGGTCGCCAACCGCTCGACCCACGTCGCCGACCCGACCGTGATCAACCGCAGTTCCGCCTGCGCCGCGAGCTCCAGGTAATACCCGGCATGGGCGGTGCGGACCGCACGCTCCTCACCGCTCTCGCTCAACCGCTCCCACCCGAATTCGCGGATCGTCTCCAGCATCCGAAACCGCGGTTCCCCGTCCGGCTGCGGCTCTTGCCACAGCAGGCTCTTGTCGACGAGGGCAGCGAGACGCTGCAAGACTGAGGGGGACAGGGGGACGGGGGGACAGGGGGACGAGGAGAGGACCCCAGAGGGTACCCAGGACTGAGGACTGAGGACTGAGGGGGTCGTCTGCCCCCCTGTCCCCCTGTCCCCCTGTCCCCCTGCGACCGCTTCGGCGGCCTCCGGCGTGCAGCCGTCGACGAAGACGGACAGGCGGCGGAAGAGGGTTTGTTCGTCGGGCGTGAGGAGGTCGTGGGACCAGGCGATGGCGTCGCGCATCGATTGCAGGCGGACCGGTTGGTCGCGGGGACCACCGGTGAGGAGGGTCAACCGATGGGTGAGGCGGGTGAGGAGGGCCGTGGGCGAGAGGACGCGGCTCTGCGCGGCCGCCAACTCGATCGCCAGGGGCAACCCGTCGAGGCGGGCGCAGATCGCGACGACCGCGGTCGCATTCGCCGCGGTGAGGGCGAAGCCGGGGTTGGCGGCGGTGGCGCGCTGGACGAAGAGCGCGACCGCCTCGGTGGCGGCGACCTCGGTCAGGGGGAGGAAACCCGGCGCCGCAGGCACGGCGAGCGGCGGCACCGGATAGTCGTGTTCGCCGGTGACGCGCAGCACTTCGCGGCTCGTCACCAGCACCTTCAACAGGGGGCAGGCGGCGAGCAGGTCGGTCACCCGAGCGGCAACCGGCAGGACCTGTTCGAAATTGTCCAGGATCAGGAGGGCGGAACCGCTGCCGACGAAGGCGGTCAGGCGCTCCGACAACGGTTGGGTGCCGGTCTCACGGACACCCAGCGCCTGCGCGATCGTCGGAACGACGAGGTCGGGATCATGGATCGCGCCGAGCTCGACGAACCAGACGGCCTCGAAGGCGTCGGCGACCCCCCAGCCGACTTCGATCGCCAACCTCGTCTTCCCCGCACCGCCGGGGCCGGTCAGGGTTACCAGGCGAACACCGGACCGGCGCAGCAGGGCGTCGCACGCCGCGGTCTCCCTCTCGCGCCCGACGAAGGGGGTGAGCGGCTGGGGTAGGACGGCCGCGTGCGGATGCCGCTCGTCATGGGGACGGAGCGGTACGGGACCGGTCTGGGATCGGGATGGCACCGAGCTCGACATCGTGCCCACCGCTCTTGGTTTCTGAGATCGTCGAGACCCGCATCATCCCCGCCGCCACGCCCACTGTCAACCGCGGGCGACGGCGTCGAGGTCGCGGCGGACACCCGGTGGCTATGCAAGAAAATTGTCATCATATTGACAATTATTGCATCTCATGGTAATTTCTCGACCGGACACCGAGTCTGCGGCACCCGGTCGGCGAGAACCGCGGTACGCGGACCCGAGCGATGACGTCGCCCGGACGACCCACGCCCGTCCTGCCTCGGGCGGCGGAGTACCGTGCCCCAGCGCGACCACGGGAACCGACGACACGGCGGCGACAAGTGGGACGGCAGCCGTTTTTCGACCCGGCACCCCTTGACAAGCGGGCGCCGCCTCGCTAATATAGTCGTCATCGTATAGTCGTTATCGACTAATCGAGGAAGACTATGAAACAGGCACTCAAGACACCGCTCGCACTCGCGATCCTGAACCTGCTCAACGAGCGGCCGATGCACCCGTACGAGATGCAGCAGCACATGCGGGAGCGCGGGCACGACTTCGTGATCAAGCTCAAGGGCGGCTCGCTCTACAGCACGATCGAGCGCCTGATCGCGGGCGGATTGATCCACCCGGTCGAGACGAGCCGGGAGGGCCGCCGCCCGGAACGGACCGTCTACGCCCTCACCGAGCTCGGGCAAGACGACCTGATGGCCTGGCTGCGGGAACTGGTCGCCCGGCCGATCCACGAGTACCCGTGGTTCGGAGCCGTCCTCGCTTTCATCGGTGCGCTCCCGCCGAACGACGTCCGCACGCTCCTGGAATTCCGGGCCGCCGCCCTGGCGGCGGAGATCGCCGGCGGCGAGACCATGCTCCAGGCCACGACGGCACAGGGGCTGCCGCGCCTCTTCGCCATCGAAGGCGAATACGCGCTGGCGATGCGGCGGGCGGAACTGGCATGGGTGCGACAGACCGTCGACGAGATCGGGACCGGGGCGCTGGCGTGGCCCCCCGAGGCATTGGAGCTGCACGCCGCACGCGCGAAGGAGAAAGAATCGTGATCGAGGCACTCACCCGACCGGCGACCGCGGTCGCACCGACCGTGAGCCGACAGCCGGCGATTGAAGCCCGCGACCTCATCAAGACGTATCCGGGCGACGTCAAGGCGCTCGTCGGTCTCAGCTTCGCGGTCGAACCGGGGACGGTCTTTGGTCTGTTGGGACCGAACGGCGCCGGCAAATCGACGACCGTCAAGATCCTGACCACCCTCTCCCGGCCGGACAGCGGCGAGGCGCGCGTCGCCGGTTTCGATGTGCTCCGCGAGCCCGATCGCGTCCGGCGCGCGATCGGCGTCGTCGCCCAGAAATCGGGGCTCGACGTCCAGGCGACCGGGCGCGAGAACCTGATCCTCCAGGGTCAGGTCTGCGGGATGCGGGGCAGCGAGTTGAAGACCCGCGCCCAGGAACTGCTCGACCGCCTCGGCCTGACCGACGCCGCCGACCGCATCGTCCGCACCTATTCCGGTGGGATGCAGCGCAAACTCGACATCGCGATCGGGCTCGTCCACCGCCCCCGCGTCCTCTTCCTCGACGAACCGACGACCGGTCTCGACCCCGAGGCACGGGCCGATCTCTGGGCGGAGATCACTCGCCTCGCCGAGGGCGAGGGGCTGACGATCCTGCTGACGACCCACTACCTGGAAGAAGCCGACCGCTTGGCCAAGCAGATCGCGATCGTCGACCACGGCCGCGTCGTCGTCGCGGGCAGTCCCGACGACCTCAAGGGGCAGCTCCGCGGCGAAGCGGTCCACGTCGAACTCGCCGTCGCCGCCAACGGCAACGTCCGCGGCGCCCTCGAACGCCTCCCCGGCATCGGCGAGGTGATGATCGAGGGACGGACGCTGCACGCCCGCGTCGAGCGCGGCGCGACGGCGGTGCCGGCGGTGCTGGCCGCGCTCGAAACCGAGGGAGTCCCGGTTGCCTCGGTCACCGTCGCCCGTCCTTCCCTCGACGATGTCTATCTGCGCTACGCCGGTCGCGCCTACGACGCGACCGCTGCCAAGGAGACCACCCGATGAATGCGGTGCTTGCCGATACCTGGCACATGAGCGTGCGTCACCTGCGCATCCTGGCGCGCCAACCCTGGTGGATCGCCGTCTCGCTCGCCCAACCGATCATCTACCTGCTGCTCTACGGCGCCCTCTTCAAGCGCGTCGTCGAGATCCCCGGATTCCAGTCCGGGTCCTACATCGACTTCCTGACCCCCGGCATCGTCGTCACCAGCGCGCTCTTCTCCGGTGGCTGGGGCGGGATGAGCGTGATCGACGATCTCGACAAGGGCGTCGTCGACCGCTTCCTGGTCACGCCGGCCAGCCGCTTCGCCTTGATCGCCGGGCGGCTGGTCCAGGGCACGATCGTCGTCGTCATCCAGTCGCTGATCGTCCTCGCTCTCGGCTTGGCGGTCGGCGCCCGTTTCGACGGCGGTGTCCTCGGTGTGGCGGTCCTGTTTGCCTGCGCGGTTCTGCTGGGCACGGCGTTCGGTTCGCTCTCCAGCGCGTTGGCGTTGATCATGCGGCGCGAGGAGTCGGTGATCGCCGCGGTCCAATTCGTGATCCTGCCGCTGACGTTCCTCTCTGCGGTCTTCATGCAAGTCAGCCTGGCGCCGGGTTGGATCCAGACCGCCGCGCGCTTCAACCCGCTCAACTGGTCGGTCGAGGCCGGTCGCGAGGCGATGAGCGCGCACGTCGATTGGAGCACGGTCAGTACCCACGCCGCCTACCTTGTGCTCTTCGCCATCGCCTCCGGTTTCCTGGCCACCCGCGCATTTCGCAGCTACCAGCGGTCCGTCTGAGTCGTCGGTCGTTAGTCGTCAGTCGTCAGTCGTCAGTCGTCAGTCGTCGGCACGCACGTTTGCTGAGGAGAAAACGAGATGAACGAGTCGAACGTCGAGACCGGGTCTGTCGGCAACTTCACCATGGGCGAGGAGAGTCGGGACTTTGCGGCGCCGCTCGGCGGCGCCACGGCCGGGAAACTGGAGATCGTGAACGGCGCGACGAAGGTCGTACTGCGCACCGAGAGCGCGATGTCCGACCTCGTCCGCGCCCACTTCGAGGGCCCGACGCCGGAGGTCGAGGCGCGGAGCGGGATCGTCACCATCCGCTATCCCCGGTTCGCCCCGGCCGAATGGATCCAGTTCGGTCTGCTGCGGAACAAGCACGCCGCCGACGTCGTCCTCAACACCACCATTCCCTGGACGGTGGTGATCGACCGCGGCGTCACGAAACTCGAGGCCGACCTAAGCGCCCTTCGCCTCTCATCCTTCGAGATCGACGGTGGCGCCAGCGACGTCGAATTGACGCTGCCGAAACCGTTGGGCGTCGTCCAGGTCCGTATCGGCGGCGGCGTCAGCAAATTCACGATCCACCGTCCCGCCGGTGTCCCGGTCCGCGTCCAGATCAAGGGCGGCGCCAGCCAGTTCGCACTCGACGACCAGCGCTTCGGCGCCATCGGCGGCGAGACGCGGATGAACAGCCAGCACGACCAGAACGCGCCCGACCGTTACGAGATCGCGATCGGCGGCGGTGCCAGCAGGCTGACGATCGACTGAGCGGGTTCGGCCCCCCCGGCGGTCGGCCCCCCCGGCCCCCCAATCCTGGGGGGTGAACGCGCCCCCCTCCGTCTCCCCCCCGGATTGGGGGGCCGGGGGGGCCGAACGAGCAGGAGAGGAAACGGTGAGGTAAGAGAAACCCCGGCGGTCTGCGGCAACAGCCCGCCGGAGTCGCCATCCCGAGTTCCACATCCGGTCCCGTGGCGGGACCCTGGCCCTCGTGACGCGCAGCGCCAATTACCGCCAGGTTCACCTCCTCGGGCGAGCCCAACCTTTGTCCTGGTTTGAGGAGGTTCCCCGAACATGGCAACGCAATACGGTCAAACGGCCGGGACGCCCCCCGCGTCGGGCGGTCTCGTCGGCAAGCTGGCCGGGTTCCCCGCCGGCAAGCGCACCAAGTGGTTCATCCTCGTCGCCTGGATCGTGGTCGTCGCGGCGGTCAGTCCGCTCGCCGCCAAACTGGGCGACGTCGAGAAGAACGACGCCGCGGCCTGGTTGCCCGGCAACGCCGAATCGCTCGCGGTCGCCAATCTCCAGAAACAGTTCGCGAACGGCGAGACGTCGCCGGCGGTCGTCGTCTACCACCGCGACGGCGGTTTGACCGACGTCGACCGGGCCAAGATCGAGGCCGACCGACAGGCGCTGGCGGAGCGGTTTCCGCAGACGCCGCCGGGTCCGGCCGTCCCCTCGCAGGACGGCCAAGCGGTCCTCTACGCGATCCCGTTCATCGACACCGGCAGCAACATCGACAACAACGACTTGAGCAAGGACGTGAAGGCCGTCCGCGCCCTCATCGGCGACGGCGGCGACGGGTTACAGGTGAAGGTCACCGGTCCCGCCGGGTACACGACCGACCTGATCGACGTCTTCGGCGGGATCGACACGACGCTGCTCGCCGCCAGCGCGGCGGTGGTCGCGGTCCTGCTGCTCCTCACCTACCGCAGTCCATTCGTCTGGTTGGTCCCGCTGCTCTCGGTGGCGCTGGCCAACCAGGTCGCGACGGCCGCGGTGTACGGTTTGGCCAAGAGCGTTGGGCTGACGGTCAACGGGCAGAGTGGCGGCATCCTGCCGGTATTGGTCTTCGGCGCCGGCACCGATTACGCGTTGCTCCTAATCGCCCGCTACCGGGAGGAGTTGCGCCGGCACGAGGACAAACACGAAGCGATGGCGTTCGCCTTGCGGCAGGCCGGTCCTGCCATGCTCGCTTCCGGGGGCACCGTCATCCTCGGTCTGCTCACGCTGCTGGTGGCCGAACTCAACTCGAACCAGAGTCTCGGTCCCGTCGGTGCGGTCGGCATCGCCGCGGCGTTGCTGGTGATGCTGACGCTGCTGCCGGCCGTCCTCGTCATCTTCGGGCGGCGGTTGTTCTGGCCGTTCGTGCCCCGCTTCGGTTCCGTCTCGCACGAGGGGAACGGCATCTGGGCGAAAATCGGCAACCGGGTTGCGCGTCGTCCCCGCCCGGTCTGGATCGGCACCGCGATCGTGCTGGCCGTGCTCGCGCTCGGGTTGACCGGTCTCGACACCAACCTGCCGCAAGCGGAGCAATTCCGGAACGAACCCGACGCGATCGCCGGTCAGAAACTCCTCGCGGCTAGCTACCCGGCGGGCGCCGGGCAACCGGCGACGGTCATCGCCAACAAGAGCGCGGCGGACGCGGTCAAGGCGGTGATCGCCGGGACGCCGGGTGTGGTCGCGGTGCAGATCGACGGCGGCGCCGGCGACCTCGTCTCGTTCGCGGTCACCCTCGATGCCGCTCCGTCCAGTCAAGCGGCCTTCGACACGATCGATCGCCTGCGCGACCGGGTGCATGCCGTGGCGGGGGCGGACGCCGTGGTCGGTGGGCCCGACGCGATCAATCTCGACGTGGCCCGCGCCAACACGCGCGACCGCCGCGTGATCATCCCGCTGGTGTTGGTCGTCGTGTTGGTGATCCTGGCGCTGTTGCTGCGGGCGCTGGTGGCGCCGTTGCTCCTGATCGCGACGGTGGTGCACTCGTTCGCGGCGGCGTTGGGAGCCAGCATCGTCGTCTTCGACCGGGTCTTCGGGTTCGCGGCGGTGGAGGGATCGATCCCGCTGCTCGGGTTCGTCTTCCTGGTCGCGCTCGGGGTCGACTACAACATCTTCCTGATGAGCCGCGTCCACGAGGAGGCGAAGCACCTCGGCACCCGGCAGGGGATGCTGAAGGGTCTGGCCGTCACCGGTGGCGTCATCACGTCGGCCGGGTTGGTGCTGGCGGCGACCTTCGGCGTCCTGAGCGTGCTGCCGCTGGTCTCGATGACCGAGCTCGGATTCATGGTGGCTTTCGGCGTCTTGCTCGACACGCTGATCGTCCGCTCGATCCTGGTGCCGGCGTTGACGTTGGACCTCGACCGCCGCGTCTGGTGGCCGAGCCGGTTGTCGCGGCAGCCGGTCGCGCCGGCCGCAGCACCGATGACCGTGCGCGGTGGCACAATCGCGGCCGAGCGGCGTTAAACAGAGTAGAGGGCGCCGGTTGGGGGATAACCCTACCGCGCGATCGGTGGTCCGCAGGGATTCCGTCGCCCCGGTCGACCGCTAGAGTGGCGGGGCGATGATCGAACCGTTGGGTCGGCACGTACGTAGCTTAGTGAATTCGCGACGGCTCCGGCAGGCGCTTGGTGCCTGCCGGAGTGCGCGCTCGGAGCGGCTTGTCGATGAACCCGGCGTTTCCGCGACAGCTTAATCGGATCGGGCAGCGTCCCCAGACATCAAGCAACGCGATGCCGGTCGTCCGGGAGACGGCGATCGTCGGCACCGCGCTCTTCCTCTACCTCTTCGTGCGCGGGTTGATCCGGGGGAGGGAGGGCGCGGCGTTCGACCACGCGGCGCGGTTGGTCGACCTGGAGCGGCGACTGGGAGTCTTCTGGGAACCGCGGTTGCAGGCGTGGGCGCTTGCGCATGCCTGGATCGTGACGCTGGCGAACTGGGTCTACGTCTTCGCGTTCTGGCCGGTGCTGGCCGGGACGATGGCCTGGCTCTTCGTGCGGCACCGTGGGGTGGTCGCGGTCTACCGCAACGCGCTCCTCATCTCGGGGGCGATCGGTCTGGTCTGTTTCGCGCTGTTTCCGGTGGCGCCACCCCGCTTTCTTTCCGGGTGGGGTTTCGTGGATACTGTCGCGGTAGGATCCGATACCTATGCGGCACTCTATCCGCGGTCGGTGGCGAACTGGTACGCGGCGATGCCGAGTCTCCACGTCGGCTGGACGCTGCTGATGGGGATCGCGCTGGCGACGCGGGCACGGAATCGATTCGTGCGGGCGGTCGGGATCGTGTTGCCGCCGCTGATGTACGCGGCGACGGTGTTGACCGCGAATCACTATCTGGCCGACGGTCTCGCCGGCGCCGTCGTCGTCCTGGTCGGGCTGGGCGTCGCGCTGAGGCTGGAACGGCAACCGGCGGAACGGGGAGTATTGGATGACCCGCTTATGGTCGGCAAGGCAGCCCCAGCCAACGGAACTCGACGGCGTGAGCGCCGAGGAGATCCGGCGGGCGCGTAAGTACCGTCTCGTGCAACCGGCCATCGTCGTGACGCTGGCGCTGGTGGCCGCGCTCTCCTACTGGTTGAGTGCCGGGTTCCGGTCGGAGATCCACCAGGCGACGACGGCGCTGGGCACCGGCGATCCCGACGCCGTCCGGCTCTACATGCGGTCGTACGGTGTCTGGGCGCCGATCGCCTCGCTCGTCTTGATGATCTTCCAGGCGCTGGCGGCGCCGGTGCCGGGTTTCCTGATCGTCTTTGCCAACGGGTTGGCGTACGGGGTGCTCTGGGGCGGTCTGCTCAGTCTGAGCGGGCAGTTGCTGGCGGCGGTGCTCTGCTTCTGGATCGCGCGGTCGCTGGGGCGGGCGCCGGTGGAGGCGCTGTTGGGAAAATTCGGGTTGGGTTCCGCCGACAAGTGGTTCAAGAAGTGGGGGGCGAAGGGGATCTTCGCGGCGCGGATCATCCCCGGTGTCGGGTTCGACGCGGTTTCGTACGCGGCGGGGTTGACGCCGATCGGGTTCGCTGCGTTCCTGCTGGCGACGACGGCCGGGGTGGCGCCGCAGACCTTCATCTACTCGTACCTGGGCGAGGCGGCGCCGGATTCGGCCCGCCTGCTGCTCTACTTGTCGACGGCGATCCTGGTGATGGTGTTTGCCGGCGCGATCGTCGGTGGGCGGCGGCGAGCGGCAGCGCAATCGTCGACCGACGGCGACGACTAACCCGGCGACACCGTTCCCTATTATCGATTCACACCGATATTACGCATTTTTACGGTTACGTCCCCGCGGCGCAAATGGGGAAGATTCCCCATGCGCCCCGATGCTTCCCCCCGGCACGATGCTCGCATCGACGTGAAGTGTGATCGGCGGTGCGAAGGGGTGCGGACCGGTGGATGCTCGTGATGGTTGGGCGCTCGGCGAGATCGTGCGCGGACTCGGTGCGCCGTCGTCGTGGCGGTTCTACGTGCTCAGCGTGGGAGCGATGCTGGCGCTGGCCGGACTCGATTTTCTCGGGGCGATCTTTGCCAAGGAGTTTGCCGAGCGCCAGCACGCGCGGATGTTCGTCGCGGGGTTGCTGACGTTCGGGGTCCTGTTCATCGTCTACGCGGCGAGTTTGAAGGTGGCCGAACTCTCGTTCGTCACGTTCGGCTGGGTGGTGTTCCTCCAGGTCGGTCTGCTCCTCCTCGATCGCTGGCGCTACGACGTGCCGATCTCGACCGGGAAGTGGATCGCGATGGTGGCGATCCTGGCGCTCCAGGCGTATCTGATCTTGTCACCGGCAGCGGCTCCGGCCCCCTAACCCCGGCCCTTCCCCCCGACGATCGGGGGGAAGGGGGACGGCCATTCCGACACGTCGAGTCGCTTTGTGGAAGGAATATTCGGCATGTCCGTGGTCTGCCTGTCTGCCGAGCGGTCGAAGCCATTCCCCTCGTCAGGCATCGGTGTCGATCACCGGGAGGCGCCGCTGCTGGCGGCGCTCCGGGAGTATCGGGAGCGGGAGATCGTGCCGTTTTCGACACCCGGGCACAAGCAGGGAGCGGCGGTCGACGACGAGGCGATGGCGGTGCTCGGCGCCTCGACGTTTGCCGCCGACGTCTGGCTCAACGCGGGCGACTTCGACCGGTGCCTGCGGGCGGCCGAGTCGCTGGCGGCCGACGCCTGGGGGGCAGAGCGGGGGTTTTTCCTGAGCAACGGGTCGTCGGCCGGGAACCACGCGGCGCTGCTGGCGACGGTGAATCCCGGCGACGTGGTGATCGTGAACCGGGATCTCCACACCTCGCTGCTGGCCGGGTTGATCCTCTCCGGAGCGCGGCCGGTCTACGTGATGCCGCGGTTGCATCCGGAGTTGGACGCGAGTCTCGGGCTGGAAGCGGCCGAGGTGGCGGCGGCGCTGCGGCGTCATCCGGAGGCGAAGTTGATCGCCCTGGTGAGTCCGACGTACTGGGGCGTGGCCTCCGACGTGGCGGCGATCGCGGCGGTGGCGCACGAGCACGGCGTGCCGCTCTACGTGGACGAGGCGTGGGGACCGCACTTCGCGTTCCATCCCGCATTGCCGCGACCGGCGCTGGCGAGCGGGGCCGATCTGGCGGTGACGAGCGTCCACAAACTGCTGAGCGGGCTCGGGCAGGGGGCGCTTCTGCTGGCGCGGGGATCGCGCGTCGATCCGGGGCGGCTGGCGGCGAGTGTGCGGATGACGCGCTCGACGAGTCCGTCCGTGCGGATCTACGCCTCGCTCGATGCCTGCCGGCGACAGATGGCGTTGGCGGGCGAGGCGCTCTTGGAGCGGACGCTGGCCCTGGCGACGGAGGCGCGGCGCCGGTTGGGCCGCATCCGCGGGTTGACGGTGCTCGACGCCGATCGGCTCGGGGTGGCGGCGACCCGGTGCGACCCGACGCGGTTGGCGATCGACGTGCATGGGCTCGGGTTGACGGGAATCGAGGTCGAGCGGGAACTCTGGCGGCGGTTCGGGATCGCGCCGGAGATGAGCGATCTGCGGGGGATCGTCTGCCTGCTGACGATCGGCGACACCGCCGCGAGTGTCGATCGGCTCGTAAGGGCGCTGGCGACGATCGGCGCGGAAGCGTGCGTGGACGTGTCGAACGGCTCCGATCGGCTGCCCCGTTCCGGCGGGGCACTCCTGGCGCCGGGTGCGCAGGTCTTGACGCCACGGGAGGCGTTCGGCGCGCCGACTCGTGCGGTCCCGCTCGGTGCAGCCGTCGGGGAGATTGCGGCGGAGTTGATCGTCCCGTATCCGCCGGGGATTCCGGTGCTGGCGCCGGGGGAGGCGATCGGAGCGGAAAAGGTCGCCTACCTGGCGGAGTGCGCGGCGCGGGGGTTGCACGTCTGTGGGGCGGCGGATGCGGGGCTGGAGACGGTGCGGGTGGTGGGATGGGCGTCAGGCGTTAGGCGTTAGGGATCGATGGGCTTCCTTCAGGGTCGGATCTTGGGCCGGCGCCTCCGGGTGGGGAACCCTCACCCCCTGACCCCCTCTCCCGGTGCGCGGGAGAGGGGGAACGCGTTGGTGTGCGTGGCGGGGCGAGTGGGGGCGGAGCGGGCGCGGCGCCGAGGAGGGTGGCGGCACGTTGCGGCGCGACCGGGCGGGGCACGTGGTAGCCGGCGTGTGCGGCCGGGATCGTTGGCTGCTCCGAGCGCAGGCGATCGGGCCTGGGCGGCACCCAGAGGGTTCCCGCTGCCTGCCCAGGCCCGCCCACGCAAATGAAGGCGACCGCTTGGGGGTGATTTAGATCATATGATTCTCTTTGTCAATAGGTTTGCCATGGCGATTTCGGAGGTGTTCTCGTGGAGATCGTCGTTCATGAGCCCACGCAATCCCGTGGTCGGCATTCTTGGCCTGCAGAGCCCACGTCGCCGTCGCGAAATGCGGCAGGCTCGCCGAGTCTCGCGACGTTGGTTCCGAGACGGGTTGTGCGGCAACCGAACCCAGACAAATCGCTCCGGACGGACGGCATCCGGGAGAGCTCTGGCAAACGGACCTCGCGGAGACGAAGGTCGGGATGACCTCGGGCCGTTTCGGGTCCTTGTGCGGCGCGCGGACTTGGGCGATCCTCCCGCGACTATGGACAATCGGGCGGGGCCATGGACACCGGACACCGGAGCGGCGGCGGGCGAGTCGGACTCGCTGTCGGCCACGGCGGCGGCGGCCGTGCTGGGCGTCAGCCAGCGCACGATCCGCCGCGCTATCGTCCGGGGCGACCTCGCCGCCACCAAGGATGCCGGTGTCTACCGCATCGCGCCCGCGGACCTCGCGGATTACGCGGCGCGGCGCCGGAGCGCCGGGTTGCCCCGCGCCCGCCCCCGTCCCGATCCGCCGCGGCTGCTCCCCTTCCCCGCGCGGGAGGACACGACCGCGTCCGGGCTCCCCCGCCCGCTCACGGCGCTGATCGGGCGGGAGCGCGAGTTGGCCGCCATCCACTCTTTGCTCCGGCGCGACGATCGCCACGCCCAGGGGGCACCCGGTACCCGACTCCTGACCCTGACCGGTCCGGGCGGTGCCGGCAAGACTCGCCTCGCCGTTCGGGCGGCCGCGGACCTTGCTCCCCGCTTCGCCGGCGGTGTGGTCTTCGTCCCGCTCGCGGCGGTCGCCGCGGCCGACCTCGTCCCCTCCGCCGTCGCCCGTGCGCTCGGCGTCCGGGAGCACGGGGAGCGGCTCCTCGGCGACCGAGTGGCGGCGGCGGTGCGCGACCGGCGGTTGCTCCTGGTGCTGGACAACATGGAGCACGTCCTCGCGGCGGGCACGTTCGTCGCCGGCCTGCTCGCGGCTTGCCCCGACCTGACGGTCCTTGCCACCAGTCGCACGCCGCTGCGCGTCTCCGGCGAGCAGCGATTCCCGGTGCCACCCCTGCCCCTCCCGGACCCCGCGACGGCGGCGACCGCCGCGGGCGTGGGCGACGCCGACGCCGTCCGCCTCTTCGTGCACCGGGCGCAGGCGGCTCGGCCCGACTTCGCGTTGACCGACGACAACGCGGGTGACGTGGCGGCGATCTGCCGGCGCCTGGACGGGCTGCCGCTGGCAATTGAACTGGCGGCAGCGCGCACCCCCATGCTGCCGCCGCAGGCCCTCCTCACCCGCCTGGAGCCGCGGCTCGCACTCCTGACGGGCGGGCCGCAGGACGCCCCCGCACGCCTCCAGACCATGCGCGACGCGATCGCCTGGAGCCACGACCTTCTGTCACCCGACGAGCAGGCCCTCTTCCGCCGCCTGGCCGTCTTCGCCGGCGACTTCACGCTGGAGGCGGCGGAGGCCGTCTGCGGACCGCAGGGGACAGGGGACGGGGGACAGGGGTCAGGAGTGAGAGTGCTTTCTGCCCCCTGCCCCCCGTCCCCTGTCCCCTCTGTCTTCGCGGGCATCTCGGCCCTGCTCGACCACAGCCTCTTACATCAGGAGGTGGGCGTCGGTGGGGAAGCCCGGTTCAGGATGCTGGAGACCATCCGCGCGTATGCCCTGGAACGGATGGAGGCGGCAGACGAGGCGACGGGTATCCGCGCCGCCCACGCCGCCTACTTCGTCGCGTTTGCCGAGCGGTACTACCCGTACCGCGTTGGGATGGGCGCACGCCACGCAGAGTGCCTCCGGCGCACCGAGGCCGACCTTCCAAACATCCGCGCGGCGCTCGCCCACCTGGCCGACACCGGTGACGCGACGGCCGTCCTGCGGCTGGCCGGCACGCTCGCCATATTCTGGTACCTCCGCGGCTACTTCGGCGAGGGCCAACGCTGGCTGGAATGGGCGCTGGCCCACGCCGACGCGGCCGCGAGCGCTGCGCGTGCCCGGGCCTTGCACGGCCTCGGATTGGTCCTGTATTACCTGGGCCACCACGAGCGGGCGACTCCCCTCGTAAGGACCAGCCTCGCCATCGCCGAGCAGCTCGACGACGCGGAACTCACGGCCCACGCGGTCCACCTGCTCGGTCTCATCGCGCACGCCGAACGCCGGTGGGACGAGGCGGGTCCGCTCCTGGAACGGGCCCTTGCCCTTTGGCGGGAGCTCGGCGTGGAATCGGTTATGGCGACCGCCCTCATGCTTCTGAGCGGCGTTGCCGCCGGGCTCGGCGACGCGGCGCTTGCCGCCAGGCACGCGAAGGAGTCGCTGGCAATCTGCCGTCGCCTGGGCGATGCCGCGGGCGCGGCCGATGCGCTCTGCCGGCTGGCGCAGTTGGCCCACACCCGTGGGGACGACCGGGCGGCGGTCGCGGCGTACCGCGACGCGCTCCGGCACTGGGTCGGGGTCGGGAATCGCTACGAGTTCGTCTGGGCGATTGCCGGTCTGGCCGCGATCGCCGCCGGGCACGGCCAGCCGGAGCGAGCGGCGATGCTCGCCGGTGCCTTCGACGCCCGCATCGAGGAGGTCGGCCTGTCCTCTGCCGCGGCCATCTTCGCGTACGTCGGCACCGCCCGCGACGAAGCCGACGGCGCGCGCGACGCGCTCGGGGTGGAGCGGTTCGCCGCGCTGCGCGCCGTCGGCCGGGCGCTGACGCTCGCGGCGGCCGTCGCCGTGGCGGAGGCGGTCGCCGTCCCCGGTGCAGCCGAAGAGGCGACGACGCGGCATCGGCTGGCGCCGGGCGCGGAGGCGCTCACCGCCCGCGAGCGGGAGGTGCTGCGATTGTTGGCGGAGGGGCGGACCGACCGGGAGATCGCCGAGACGCTCTTCGTCAGCCGTCGCACCGTCAACGGCCACGTCGGCCACGTCCTCGCCAAGCTGGGCGTCCGCAGCCGGCGGGACGCCGTGGCACGGGCGCGGGAGCGGGGCTGGCTGCCGGGCGTCCCCGGGTCTCCCGGGTATACCTAGTCGCCCGTCACCGGCACAATCGGGTATCCCGTACCGATGCGCCGGGCGGACGGCGGGTGCATGCTCGGTTCCATCCCGTCCGAGCGGACGGGATCGAGCCGACGGAGCGACATGAAAGACGAGGCATCCCATGGCGACGTCGAACACCCGACCGTCCGTGTCCCGCCGCACCGCCCTCGCCGGTCTCGGCACCGGCGGACTCGGTCTGGCCCTCGCGGCCGGCAGCCGCGGCGCGGCCGCCCAGGACACGGCGAGCGAGATGGCCAAACACCCGATCGTCGGGGTCTGGATGGCGACGACCCGGACCGGCCCCGCGCCGAGCATCTTCTCCCCCGACGGTACCGTCACGATCGCGCGGCCGGTCACCCAGGCCGGGCCGCAGGGGGTGGTCTTCGTCAGCTCCGAGGTCGGGACGTGGGAGCCGACCAGTGCACGCGGCGTCCACTTCACCTCCGTCCATCTGCAGTCCGACGCGAACGGGACCTACACCGGCTCGGTCACGATCGACGGCCACCCGACCGTGAGCGAGGACGGCCAGACCTTCGTCGACGACTCGCCGGACTCGGGACCGACGATCCGGGACGCGGCGGGCAACGTGGTCGCCGCCCCGCGGGGCCAACCGCCCGTGACCGGCATCCGGATGGGCGTGGGCTCGCCCGGTTTCCCGGCGGGGACCCCGACGGCCGGCACCCCAACCGCGTAGCGGACGACGCGATCGAGCGCACGGACGGGCCGGGAACATTCCCCGGCCCGTCCCGGTGTCCAAGCATTGTGCGACGTGGGACCAGGTTCTCGGGAGGAGGTCGCCGCCGACTGGCGAGCGACGGAGCCGGACCACGACGCGCGGGTGGCCGTCCTGCCCGACGGCCGGGTCGTCGGTTGGGCGGCTCTCGCGGACCGCGGGTTGCACGCCGGGCTCCGCGGTCAGGCACACGTCCATCCCGACGTCGAGGGCAGGGGCGTCGCCGGCGTCCTGGTCCGCTGGACGGAGGAGCGCGCCGCCGGGCACGCGCCGCTCGCGCCGGAGGGGATCCGCGTCGTCCTCCACCACGAATGCCACGCGGAGGACGCGAGGGCGCGCGGGCTGTTCCGGGCGCTCGGGTACCGGGAGATCCGCCGCGTCTGGGGGATGCGGATCGGGCTCGACCCGGCCCATCCGCCGGCGGCGCCGGCCCGGCCGGACGGGATCGCGGTCCGGGCGGCGGCGGCGCAGGCCTTCCGCGATACCTGGGGCCACGTCCCGCGGACGTTCGAGCAGTGGGTCGGGGGCAAGAAGCGGCACGGTCACGACCCGGAGCTCTGGCTCTCGGCACTCGACGGCGACGAGATCGCTGGCGCACTCGCGGGCGCCATCCTCCCCCAGACGCGTGGTTGGATCCACACCGTCGCCGTCCGGCGGCCGTGGCGGCGGGGGTTGGCCATGGCACTCCTGCGCGAGGCCTTCCGGCGCCTGGCCGAGCGGGGCGCGTCGACCGTTGCTCTCGGTGTCGACGCGACGAGTCCGACCGGCGCGACCAGGCTCTACGAGCAGGCCGGGACGCGGGTAACGCAGGAGTTCGTTGTCGACGAGAGGGAACTGCGGCCGGGTGTGGCGCCCGGTTGGGGGGAGGGGCGTGACGAGCGCCGCTCGGCGGGGTGAGTGGGGTCCGTTGCGGCGCGACGGGGCGGGGCAACGCCCGAATTCAAGCGGCGTGGGAGAGGAAATGGCACCTCGGCTGAGAGAGAATAGCGATCGAGAGAACTCGGTTGAGGAGGCGCATTCGGATGGGAGGTGCCGTTCATGTCCGTCGCACCCGCGTCCACTCCGGTGTCGGGACCGCTCGCGCGGATCGCACCGGGGATCAAGATCGCGGCCCAGGTATCGCCGGAAGCGCCGGAGCAGGAGGTGCGCTTCGTTCGGCAGATGGGGGTCGAGCACGTCGTTCTCTGGACCGACGCCACGAAGTCCGGGCCGGAGTACTACGCCGATCGCAAGGCCTACTTCGGCGCGTACGGTCTGGAGGTGTACGGGTTCGGCAACGCGGACGTCCACAATCAGGACGCGATCGTGCTCGGTTTGGCGAATCGGGATGAGAAGATCGAGGAGTACCTGAGGCATCTCCGCGCGCTCGGTGCGGCCGGAATTCCGTACACGACGTACGCCCACATGCCGAACGGGATCTGGAGTACGGAGCGGGAGGAGACGCGCGGGGGCGCGTCCGCGCGGGCGTTCGACGAAGCATCGGCCCGGTGCGGAATTTGGCATGGCCGGAGTTTTTGCCTGCCGTTGACGAACGGTCGCGAGTACGGCGAGGAGGAGGTCTGGGAGCATTTCGCCTCCTTCATTCGCCGGGCGGCGCGGGTGGCGGAGGAGGAGGGGGTCCTGATCGGGATCCACCCCGACGACCCGCCGATTTCGCGCATGGGCGGGGTTCCGCGCATCTTCAGCACCTTCGCGGATTACAAGCGGGCGTTGGAGATCGCCGACAGTCCGAATGTCGGGGTCTGCCTCTGCGTCGGTTGCTGGTTGGAAGGCGGCGAGTTGTGGGGTGTGAACGCGGTGGAGGCGATCCGCTATTTCGGTGAGCGGCAAAAGTTATTCAAAGTCCACTTCCGCAACGTCGACGCGCCGCTCCCCCATTTCGTGGAAACGTTCGTCGACGACGGGTACGGCGACATGTACGCCATCATGCGGGCGCTGCAGGACGTAGGGTTCCGGGGTGTCGCGATTCCCGACCACATCCCGCTGATGGGCGACGATCCCCGGCTCGGCACCGCGTTCACGATCGGGTACATGAAGGCGTTGCGCGACCGGGTGCAGGCGGAGGGAGGTCGTTAGAGCCGGGTGGGCGAGCTCTCCTGGGAATGGTGGTCATCGGCGCCGTGTTGGGAGGGGTCCTTCGCTGGCGCTCAGGATGTTTAGACTGGACGCCAGCGAAGGACCCCTCTTTTCGCGATGGCTGCGACCGGAGTTACGGGTTATCCGCTCACGCCGCCTCCATCGCGAGCGCCGCCTGAACGACTTCGGCGAAGAGGGCGCTGACGGTCTCGTCGACGCCGCCCGTGTTCGTGAGCAGTACGAGGGTGAGGTTGGCGTCGGCGAGCCGGAACATGCGGGCGCCGGCCCCGGGGCCGTCCCCCTCGTGCCCGAGGAGGTCGCCGTCGGGCATGTGGATGCGCAGCAGGCCCAACCCCCACTCGGCGCCTGGGTACTGCGACGGGACGAAGGTAAGCATCTCCTCGAGGGTCGCCGGCTGCAGCAGCTCGCCGCCGAACAGGGCCGCAGCGAACCGGGCCAAATCCCGCGTGGTCGACACCATCCCCCCGGCCGCCCCTGACGCCGAGGGGTGGGCGGCACTGGCGTTGACCAGGTCGCCGTCGACCAGGTGGTAGGCGTCCACCGCCCCTCCGGGCACCGGCTCGGTGGCGGCGAAGAAGGTGTCGGCCAGGTCCAGGGGCTTGGTGATCCGGGCGTGCAACTGCTCGGCGTAGCCTCGACCCGCCGCCTTCTCGACGACCAGGCCGAGCAGGACGTAGGCGGTGTTGGAGTAGTGTGAGCCTTCGCCGGGGGCGAAGTAAGGCGCGTGCTTGGCGCCGTCGGCGTAGGCGAGCAACTCCTGGGGCGTCCAGACGTGAGCCCAATCCGCCTGCTCCCCGAAGTAGGCGTCCTGCCAGAACGGGCTGTCGTCGTCGAAGTAGTCGTAGACGCCGCTGGTGTGGTTGAGGAGCTGGCGGAGCGTGATCCGGTCGACGTAGGGGATGCGCGCCACGACCGGGTCGTCGAGCCACCGGCTGATGGTGTCGTCCAGGGCAAGGACCCCCTCGTCGACCAGTTGCAGGACGAGAACCGCGGTGAAGGTCTTGGTGACGCTGGCAATGCGCAGCCGATCCGCCGGCGTCAGCGGGGTCTGCCGTTCGCGGCTGGCGAGCCCGGCGGCTTGCTCGAAGACGACTTCGTCGCCGCGCTCGACGCGGAGGGCGACGCCGACCAGCCCGCGGTCGAGACCGGCCCGGAGCACCTCTTCCAGCGTCGCGGGCGGCGCGCCCGACGTCGGCGTCGCCGCTTGGGTGTTCGGAATCATGGTCCTAGCCCCTGCTGGTCTACCCAGAATCGGGGCGACGAGAGCCAAGCTCGCAGCAGCGGCTGCGTTGGAGAGCAGACAACGGCGTGACAGCCCATTCTCGTTGGCACAACGCATCGTGAAACTCCTTCTTGTGGGATGGAACGGCCCTCGGTCGGCGGCCGGAGGGTGGTCGGAGCCCGGATGTCACCGGGCACGGCTCGATGGTGCCCGCCCGCACCGCGACCGGCATCGTCTCGACGACGTGATCGAGGTACGTATTTCGAGGAACGACGACCGGCGGGATTACGCGCGTAACGGCGGTCCTCAGCTGAGAGCAGGTCGGTCGGGGACGAGACCGGCCTGGAAGGCGGTGGCGACGGCAGCCGACCGCGTGCTGACGTTGAGTTTGGTGAAGATGTGGGCGACGTGACCCTGGGCGGTCCGCGGGCTGATGAAGAGCGCCGCGGCGATCTCGCGGTCGCTGCGGCCCTCGACGAGCAGCGACAACACCTCCAACTCGCGCTCGGTCAACCCGCAGCGCGCGGCGACCGGGCTTACCGCGACCGGACCGGATGGCGGCGCGGCGATCTCGGCGGCCTCGGTCACCGCCTGCTCCAGGGGCAGCGCCCGCCCCGCGGTCCAGGCGGCGGCGAAGGCGGTCCCTTGAAGTGCGGCGCGGGCGGTCGCCGTCCCGCGCTCGGCCGCGACGCGGAACGGCGCGAAGACCGCCGCGGCCGGCATCCCGACCGCCTCGCGCAGGGACTCCACGGCGCCGAACAGGCGCGCCGCCCGCTCCGGCTGGCCCGCCGCGGCGGCGACCGCCGCCGTCCCGGCCAGCACCGAGACCAGAGCCCGCCGGTCGCCGTATGCCCAGGCCAGATCCAGGGCCTCGCGGAAACGGTCCAGGGACCGAGTCGGATCGTTTGCGTCCAGCGACACGAACGCCAGGCCGATGAGGGCGTAGATCGCCTGCCAACCGAACGCGAGTGCGCGGTCTCGGTCGAGCGCCTCCTCGAACAGGGTCACCGCGGAGGCGGTTTGGCCCCGGGCATAGGCCACGCACCCCAGGGATTGGAGGGCGACGCCGGCGAGCGTTCCCGCCACCAGCGTCTCGTCCAACTCCCGCGCCAGCGCCAGGGCCTCCGCGAAGTGCCGCTCGGCGCGGTCCTGGTCCCCCCGGTGCATGGCCACCATGCCGAGCCCGTGCAGGGCGGTTGCGGTGCCGTGCTGGTCGCCCAGGGTGCGCCAAAGCGCGAGGGACTCGTCGAACAACGCGACCGGCCGGTCGTCGCTCCGCCAGGTCGTCAGCAGACCCAGCCCGTACAGCGCCCTGGCACGCACCGCCGCCGGCGCCGCGGTTCCCCGCGCGAGCGCCCGTTCCAACCAGCCGTTACCCTCGTGAAAGTGGCCGCGGATGAACCAGAAGAACCTCAGCGCACCGGCCAACCGCACGAAGCCCTCGGCGTCGCCGGTCGCCTCCAGCCAACCGAGCGCGGCCCGCAGGTTGTCTTGCTCGGCGGTCAGGCGGGTCAGCCAGCGCTCACCCCCCGGCAGCGCGACGGCGTCCCCGGCACGCTCGGCGAGGTTCAGCATCTGGGCGGCGTGCGCGGCCTGGGTCGCGGCCGCTTCCCCGCTCGCCGCCAACCGCTCGCCTCCGTAGGCACGGATCGTCTCCAGCATGGTGAAGCGCGGCTCCCCCGCCGGTCCCTCCTCCGCTTGCAGCAGACTGTGGTCGACCAGCGCCGACAGTGCCTCAAGCGCATCGATGCTGAGGTCCTCCGGTGCGATCGCCACGGCCTCAGCCGCGTCCAACTGGAAGCCGCCGACGAAGACGGCGAGACGGCGGAAAAGCGCCTGTTCCTCGGGAGCGAGCAGGTCGTAGGACCAGGCGACGGCCTCGCGCAGCGTCCGCAGGCGGTCGGGCGCCTCGCGCGGCCCGCCGGCCAGCATCCGGAAACGGTCGGTCAGGAGGGCCAACAGCGCCGGTGCCGAGAGGACCTTGCACCGCGCCGCCGCCAGCTCGATGGCGAGCGGCAGCCCGTCCAACCGGCGGCAGATTTCGGCCACCGCGGGCGCGTTCGCCGCCGTCAGGGCGAAGTCGGGCTTGACGGCTTGGGCCCGCTCGACGAAGAGCCGGACGGCTGGGGAGCGGGCGGCCTGCTCGGGGGAGCCGCTGCCCGTGAGGTCGGGCAGCGGCAGCGGCGGGACCGGCAACTGCTGCTCGCCCGCGACGTGGAGGGGGAGCCGGCTGGTCGCCAGCACCTTCAGCCGCGGGCACGTCGCCAGGAAGTCGCCCACCAGCGGGGAGGCGGCCGCCACCTGCTCGACGTTGTCGAGCACGAGCAGCAGGTTCTGCGACGCCAGAACCGCGCGCAGACGCTCGGGCAGCGAATGATCGGCCGAGTCCAACACGCCCAGCGCCTCGGCAATGGCCGGAGCCACCAGCTCCGGGTCGCGGATCGGGGCAAGGGGGACGAAGCGGACGCCGTCGGCGAAGTCGGCGGCGACGTGCAGGGCAGCCTGGAGGGCGAGGCGGGTCTTGCCGACGCCACCGGGGCCGGTCAGGGTCACCAGGCGCGCGCCGGGGCGGCGCAGCAGATCGGCCACCGCCTGCACCTCGCGCACGCGGCCGACGAAGGAGGTGAGCGGGGCGGGCAGGGGCACACCGGGTCGGTCCCGGTCCGGGAAGGGGACCGGAGGCACCAGTCGGGGGCGGTTCGGGTGGGCAGGCGGCGGATCGGCCACGGGCGGATCCTGCGATGGGCACGGTCGTGTGTGCCCATGATGCGGGCCGCGCCGCCCGCCGTCAACCGAAGGCATGAGAGCGTCCCCGGGCGCGAAGATGTTTTCGCAAGACCGGCGCGTGTTCCGGCCTGGCGCCACTCCCGAAGAGTTGGACGATGACCGAAACGGGCTAAAGCGTGGCCGGATCCCGCCGCGCGAATAGGTGAATCGATTAGGTGATTTGACCGATGCCCGGCGCGGGGGCCGAATCGATGATGGGCAGGCGTTGGCGCCGGTTGGCGGCGCGTGCCGGCCCCTGGCCGATGTTGGCCGGGGCGGCGGCGGTAAGAGGAACGGCGAATTGCCGCCGGAGGAAGACAAGGGGCAAGCAATGAGTGCGGTCGATGTCTCGGAGAAGCGCTCCCTGTTTGAAGACCTCGGAGGGGCGCCGGCGATTGGAGCCGTGGTCGACGAGTTCTACGCGCGGGTGCTGGCCGACGCGACGCTGGCGCCGATGTTCGATGGGATCGACGTACAGCAACTGCGGCGGCATCAGGTGAAGTTCTTCATGTTCGCGCTGGGTGGGCCGAATGAGTACCGAGGGCGGAGTTTGCGGGAGGCGCACGCGGGGATGAACATCACGGAGGCGCAATTTGGCGCCGTCGCGGGGCACCTCAGCGCAGCGCTGGCCACGTGCGGGGTGCCGGGGCCGATGATCGAGACGGTGATCGGGCAGGTGGCACAGTTGCAAGGGGATGTGGTGGGGGTGTAGCGCGGAGGCGGGCAGACGGGCAGACGGACAGGCGGCAGCGATTGGTCCCAGGTCTCAGGTCTCAGGTCTCAAGACGGGGTCGCTTGCGACTTGAGACTTGCGACTTGAGACTTGCGACTTGTAACCCCGTTCTGACGCGTGACGGTTATGCGCCAACGGCCGCGCGCGGCGGGCGCTCGCGGGCGTAGCCGTTGACCACGGCGGGGCGGGCGGTGCCGAGCAGGCCGTCGATCGCTTCGGCGGGGAGGGGGCGGGCGAAGTAGTAGCCCTGGCCGCGGTCGACGCCGAGGGATTGGGCGACGGTGCGCTGCTCGAGGGTTTCGATCCCTTCCGCGGTCACGACCAGGCCCAGGTCGTGCGCCAAGCCGACGGTCGCGCGGAGGATCGCCGGATTCGACCGGGTACGGCCGATGCCGGCGATGAAAGAGCGGTCGATTTTCAGGGCGTCGAACGGGACGTCGCCGAGGTAGGTGAGGGAGGCGTAGCCGGTGCCGAAGTCGTCGATCGCCAGGCGGACGCCCAATTCCCGGAGGGCGGCGAGGGTGCGCAGCGCCGCCGGACCGTCCATCACGACGATGCTCTCGGTGATCTCCAGCTCCAGCAGCGAGGGCGTCAAGCCGCTCGCCGCCAGCGCGGCCGCAACGCTCTCGACCAATCCCGGCTCTTGCAGTTGGCGGGCGGAGAGGTTGACGCCGACGATGGGTGCGGAGGCGGGTTGACGCTCCTGCCACTGCCGTGCCGTCCGGCACGCCTGGCGCAATGCCCACTCGCCGAGTGGGACCACGAGCCCGTTGGTCTCCGCGATCTCGATGAACTCGGCGGGCGGGAGCAGGCCCAGTTCCGGGTGCTGCCAGCGGATCAACGCCTCGACCCCGGCGACCTCGCCGGATTTGAGGTCGAAGACGGGTTGGTAGTGCAAGCGGAGCTCGTTTCGGTCGATCGCCCAGCGGAGGTCGGTCTCCTGCTGGAGGCGGACCATGACCCGCGCCGCCATCCGCGGTTCGTAGACGGCGAAGGTGGACCGGCCGGCGCCCTTCGCTTCGTAGAGGGCGATGTCGGCGTTGCGGAGGAGGTCGGCGGCGCAGATCTCGCCGCCCCGGCCGAGGGCGACGCCGAGACTGGCGCCGACGGCGATCTCGCGGCCGTCGAGTCGCACCGGCGGTCGGAGCGCGTCCAAGAGGCGGCGGGCGACGGTCTCGGCGGCGGCCGGGTCGACGTCGTCTTCGAGCAAGATCGCGAATTCGTCGCCGCCGAGGCGGGCGACGGTGTCGCCGAGCCGCAGACTGCCCATCAGGCGCTCGCCGACGGCGACCAGCAGGCGGTCGCCGGCGTCGTGGCCGAGACTGTCGTTGACCAGTTTGAAGCCGTCGAGGTCGAGGAAGAGGACGGCGACACCGCTGCGGTGGCGGACCGAGGTCGCGACCGCGTGCTCCAGGCGATCGAGGAGGAGCGTCCGGTTGGGGAGTGCGGTCAGCGGGTCGTGCAGCGCGAGGTGGCGGAATCGCTCCTGGCTTTCGCGCAACGCCTCTTCGGCGCGGCGGCGCTCGGTGACGTCGGTGAGGGTGCCGGAGATGCCGGTGACGCGGTCGTCCTCGTCGAGGACGGCGCGGGCGTGGAGGTCGAGGCAGCGGGTTTCGCGATCGGCGGTGAGGATGCGCACCTCGGACCGTCCGTGGACGACGGCGCGGTTCACCAGCCGGGCAAGCCCCTGGAGGTAGCGGTCGCGATCGTCGGGATGGATGAACGACGCGGCCGGGCGACCGAGACTGGCGGCCAGGGCGTGACCGGTGATTTCGGTCCAGGCAGGGTTGAGGAAGGTCCAGTGGCCGAGGGGATCGGTTTGGAAGATGACTTCCTGGACGCTGTCGACCACCGAGCGATAGCGGCGCTCGCTGTCGCGGGCGGCGGCGAGGAGGTCGCGCTGGCGGAGTTCGCTCTCGCGCAGGGCGGCGGCCGCCTTCGCGCGCGCGGCGAGTTCGGCGACCTTGCGTTCGGCGAAGGCAATGCGGACGTCGAGCCAGTCGAGTTTGAACGGCTTGGTGAGGTAGTCGTCGGCGCCGGCGGCGACGACCTCGTCGACGTCTTCGGGGTCGGCGCGACCGGTGAGGATGAGGATGGCACCGGCTTCGCCGCCGGGGCGGGTGCGGAGGCGGCGGCAGAGTTCGACGCCGTCCATGCCGGGTAGACCCCAGTCGAGGACGGCGAGGTGGTAGACCTCGTGGTGGGTGGTGTCCCAGGCGGACTCGGCGTCGGGGAAGGCGGCGACGGTGTGGCCGCGGCGCGTCAGGAGGTCGACGACCACGTCGCGGAGTCCGGGGTTGTCTTCGACGACGAGCGCCTTCACGGGGTCCTTTCGCCGGGCGCGCCCCTGGGCCACCGGCGACCGGGCGACCGGCAGTCGGTCAGTCGGTAGTATGGGAAGGGGGGCCTCCCTTTTGATTCCCCCCATGGTCCCGAAACCGGAAGCGAAACGGTTGGATGGCGGGAGAGCCGATGGTATCGTGGGTGGCAGCGGCTCGCGGCGAGCCGGCGACGCGGGCCGAGGAGCGGCGATGTTCGACGACGGCGACAACGTGATCGGTCTGCTGCTGTTGGGGCTGTGCGCGGTGGCGGGCGGGGTGCTCGTCTGGGAGATCGTGACGGGCGGGGAAGTGCGCTACACCGGACCGGATTGGCTGGTCTGGGTGCTGGCGGCCGTGTTCCTCGGCGGCAGTATCTACGGTCTGGCGCGCGGCGGCGGTCGCGGGCGGTCCGGCGGGGGGCGGCGGTGGCCGGACCCGCGGACCGGGCAGGGCTCCTGGTGGCGTCGCCTGTTCGGCGGACGGGACGACGAAGGGGGGATGTGACGCGCCTGGTCGAACTCGCGGTCGATCCCTGGGGCGACCGTTGCGGTGACTCGTTCTGGCTGCGCGCGGACCTGGCCGACGGGTTGCGCGCCGTGCTCGTCACCTCGCACGGGGGTGCGGCAACCGGAGGCGCCGCTGAACCCGGCGCGGAGTGGGGTGAGCCTGCATGACCTGGGGCGGGCGATCGACCCCTGTCTCTGGCGCGGAATGCAAGGTTCGGGGGACCCGTACGCGGTGGCGCGTACGGGGGAGACGACGAGTGCCCGCGCTGGCGCGTGTTGTGCGCGTGTGACGCCGAGGAGGCGGAGGTCGAGGCGGTGGAGGCGGTGCTCTGGCGGCGGGGGGCAGGCGCGGTTGTCGAGGGCCGCGCGGGGGCCCTCTTCGACCTGACGGCGGTGTTCGCGAGGCGCGGCCGGTTGCCGGTCGCGGCACGGCGGGCATGGCGGACGATCTAGGACGCCACGGAATGGTGGCACTTCGAGTGTCACGACGGGCTCGAACCGGGTCGGTCGAGGTTCGGCAGCGAGGTGGCGGCAAGTCCGCTGGCCGGTGTCCTGGAGTACGTCTGGGATGGGCGGCGGTTTGTGGCGCCGACCGTGGGTGGAGCGGATCGGGCGCGGGGCCGGATGTGCGCGGGCCTAAAGGCCCGCGCTCAACTTACGAAGCCCCATGAAGGGGGCTGAGAGCGGCAGACTGTCGCGGAAGCGGCGGGGTCGCGATCAGGAAGGAGCCAGGATGTTTGTGATGCGAGGTGGTAAGGTCCGCGCCGAGGCACCACCGTTCGGGGCGCAGATCGCGTTCGCGCGGGTGGCGACGGCGCTGGCGGTGGTGGCGTTGGGTGCGGTGGCGATCGGGCGGGTGGCGATCGGGGTACTGGCGATCAAGCGGGGGAGTATCAAGCAGTTAGTGATCGAGGACCTGGAGGTCGGGCGGTTGCGGGTGAAGGAGCTGATCGTCGAGCGGGAGGCGTAGGGGTCGGGCGACGGGCGACGGGGACGTGGCCTGCCTCTCGTTGGAGGAAGGCGTCGCCTTGCTGGACCGGCAAGCGCGGAAGTATCTGGGGATGAGCGGGGCGGAGTTCGTCGAGAAGTACCGCGCCGGGGAAATCGAGGACCCGGGCAGCACGACGGTGATGCGGGTCGCGATGCTGATCCCGTTTTCGGCTCGGTAGGGGCGGACCGCCGTGTCCGCCCGGCCACGAATTCGCTCATGAAGCCGGGCGGACATCGCCCAGAGGGCACCTGGTCCGCCCCTACGATATTTGCGCCCGTTCCCCGTTCAGCGCCAGCAGCCGCGCCAGAATCGCGTCCTCGTCCACCGCCGCGGGGTCGTCATCCTCCCAGCCGTACGCGTCCCAAACCGCCTGGTCCAACCGGGCGTGTGCCTGCGCCAGCCAGGCGGGGCGGGCGTTGTAGAGATTGGTGAGGGTACGTTGTTTGAGGTCGGCGGGGAGGCGCAGGGTGGGTCCAGAAGCTTGTCTCTGGCTTTCGCGGCGGCAACCTGGTACCTTGGCGTCAGGAGGAGGTCGACGATGGTCAACACCGCCGTGCGAAAGAACGGGCCGGGACCGGCGAAGAGCGCGGGGTCGGGTGAGGGGGACGTGGCCTGCCTCTCGTTGGAGGAAGGCGTCGCCTTGCTGGACCGGCAAGCACGAAAGTACCTGGGGATGAGCGGGGCGGAGTTCGTCGAGAAGTACCGCGCCGGGGAAATCGAGGACCCGGGCAGCACGACGGTGATGCGGGTGGCGATGCTGATCCCGTTTGCCGAGCCGTAGCCATTGGGCGGACGAAACGCGCGGGAAGCGTTCGGCAACCACGTCGATCTGCTGCGCGCGGCGTTGGGTTGCGTCACCCATCCGCGCTTGACCGTTTCCCCGCGATCGACTCCCGCCGTCGATACGACCTATTCGATAGCCCTCAACGATCTGGACCCGGTCGCGCTCAGCGGCGGCGTCCCGCTGATGCTTACGGCCGGGCAGTTTGTCCGCGTCGAGGCGTTGGCCCCTGATGATCCGCGCGGCCTGTACGAAATCCGCCTCACGCAGTACCTCTATGCCCTCTCGACCGCCGACGACCGAGAGATTCTGGCTTTTCACTGGACACCAGAAGCACGCGAACACGGTGTTGTGACGACGCCGCATCTCCACATCGGCCCGGCGATCTCGGCGGGCCAGACAACCGTCCGGACCGGCGATCTCCATAAGGTCCACCTGCCGACGGGGCGCGTCTCGATCGAGGCGGTGATCCGGTTGGCGATCACCGAATTCGGTGTGGTACCCAAGCGACGGAACTGGGAGCGAGTCCTTCGTCGCACCGAGGATGCGTTCGGCCGAAGCGAGGTGCGGTAACGACCATGCCTATATCGGGGATTCGGTACGACTCCGCTCTTCGTTCAGGGCCAGGAGCCGTGACAGGATCGCATCCTCCGCGACTGCCGAGGGGTCGTCATCCTCCCAGCCGTACGCCGCCCAAACCGCCTGGTCCAATCGCGCGTGCGCCTGGGCCAGCCAGGCGGGGCGGGCGTTGTAGAGGTTGGTCAGCGTGCGCTTTTTGAGGTCGGCGGGGGTGGCGCCGGGCGGGTCGAGCCAGGCGCGGCGCTTGTCGTCGAGGTCTTTGGCGGCGGCGGCGATGGCCTGGACGCGGGGATCGGCGGTCGGTTCCTGCCCCGGCGGCCAGGGGAGGGGGAAGGTTTCGAAGCAGGTGGTCGGGGTGTAGCG
>DATBFX010000162.1:0-9005 GCA_036558305.1 Thermomicrobiales bacterium
ATGCGCAACGTCGCCGCCGGCGCCAACGCCATGCTCCTCAAGCGCGGTCTCGACCTCGCCAGCGAGGCCGTCGTCGCCCGGATCAGGGAGAGCGCCACCGAGGTCAAGGGCAAGGACGAGATCGCCCAGGTGGCCGCGATCTCGGCGTCCGACCCGGTGATCGGCGAGCTGATCTCCGAGGTGATGGACAAGGTCGGCAAGGACGGCGTCGTCACCGTCGAAGAGGGCAAGGGGCTCGACTTCGAGACCGAGTACACCGAGGGGATGCAGATCGACCGCGGCTACATCTCCCCCTACTTCGTCACCAACACCGAGCGGATGGAGGCCGAGCTCGACGACCCCTTCATCCTCATCACCGACAAGAAGATCAGCGCCATCGCCGACATCCTGCCGACGCTGGAGCAGGTCGCCCGCGCCGGTCGCCCGCTCGTCATCATCGCCGAGGACGTCGACGGCGAGGCCCTGGCCACGCTCGTGGTCAACAAGCTGCGTGGGACCATCAACGTGCTCGCGGTCAAGGCCCCCGGTTTCGGCGACCGCCGCAAGGAGATGCTGCGCGACATCGCCATCCTCACCGGCGGCCAGGTCATCTCGGAAGAAGTCGGCCGCAAGCTCGACGGCGTTCAGGTCAACGACCTCGGCCGCGCCCGCCGCGTCGTTTCGACCAAGGACGACACCACCTTCGTCGAGGGCCACGGCGACGAGTCGGCGATCAAGGGCCGCAGCGAGCAGATCCGCGCCCAGATCGAGACGACCACCTCCGACTACGACCGCGAGAAGCTGCAGGAGCGGCTGGCGAAGCTGGCCGGTGGGGTCGCCGTCCTCAAGGTCGGCGCCGCGACGGAGACCGAGCTCAAGGAGAAGAAGCACCGCGTCGAGGACGCGCTGTCCGCGACCCGCGCCGCGATCGAGGAAGGCATCGTTGCGGGCGGCGGCGTGGCGCTGATCAACGCGGTCGCCGCGCTCGACGCGGTCGAGGCCGAGGGCGACGTCAAGACCGGCGTCACCATCCTCCGCCGCGCGCTCGAAGAGCCGATGCGGATCCTCGCCCAGAACGCGGGCAAGGACGGCGCGGTCATCATCGAGATGGTCCGCCGGGCGCAGACCGAGCAGAAGGACGACAACGTCGGCTACAACGTCCTGACCGACGACTACGTCGACATGGTGAACGCGGGCATCATCGACCCGGCGAAGGTGACCCGCTCGGCGGTCGAGAACGCCGCCAGCATCGCCGGCATGATCCTCACCACCGAGGCCCTCATCTCCGACAAGCCGGAGAAGAAGGCCGTCCCGGCCACCGCCGGCATGGACGACATGGACTACTAGTCCGAGACGGACAGACGGACAGAAAAGAGCGGCGAGGCCCGGCGATTCCGCCGGGCCTCGCCACGTTCTAACCCCGAAGGCGTTTCGTTGCGTCAGACCAGGGTTTCAACCCTGGCTTCCCGGAGCTCCCTTGGCGAAGCGCTCCCTGATCCACGCCTCATACGCATCCGGGGCGATCTCGAACATGAGGTCTTCCGGCGTCGGCAGCGGGTCCTGTTGGAACCAGCGCGGGTCGAACCAGAATCCCGGGATCATCTGGGAGTGGAGTCTGCCGGCGTCGTCGGGCTCGACGGCGGCGTAGCGACCGTCGGCACCGAGGCGGTACATCGTGATGCCGTCGCGGCCGTCGCGGGTCTCGATGAGGACGTACTCGATAACACCGGCCTGCTCGTACTCGCGAAGTTTGACGATCAGGTCGGTCCGCGCCGTCTGCGCGGAGAGGAGCTCGATCACGAAGTCGGCCGGTCCCTCGATCCAGAGCCAGGTGATCCGGTCGAGGTGCTCTTTGCGCAGGAAGAGGACGTCCGGCTCGCGTCCGGAGGGGCGAAACCGCAGGCGCATCTGGAACGGTGCATGGAGCACCCGTCCCAGGTCGAACACACGGACGTAGGTCGAGAGCAGGCCGATCAGGAGCAGCGAAAACGCGTCGTGGCGCTCGTTGACCGTCAAGATCGTCACCTCACCGTCGACCCACTCGGCCTGTTTGCCGTCCGGCACCCACGCGAGGAATTCCTCGTAGGTCATCCGCGGTGGCTTGACGTCGATTGCGTGAACGTCGGTGACTCGCTGCGCCATCGCCGGCTCCTCTCTCGCATCGCGGGACGCTTCCGCAATGGTACCGCGCGGAAGCCCAGGTGGTGCCTCAGGGTCGAGGCGCGACATTCGCTCGCGTCAGACCAATCCCTGCCGATACGCATACGCCGTCGCGGCGGCGCGCGTCTCGACGGTGAGTTTGGCGGAGACGTTGCGGACGTGGGTGCGGACCGTGGCCGGGAACCGTTTGCGCAACGCGGCGAGGGCCGGCTCGACGACGGCGCGGACACAGTCCTGAGAAACCGGTCCGATCGCGGCGCGCTCGCGTTCCGCCAGGGCAAAGAGGCGCACCGACCCGACGCGATCTTCGACGCATGGCGGGCCGGAGCCGATCGGGTCCGCTCCTTGGACCGTGGCCCCTTGCGCCTCGGATTCAGGCGAAGGTCAATACTTCGGATAGAGGTGCAGGCGGCGCACGGCCGGGACCCCCGCCTCCGCCGTCGACGGCGCGCTCCCTGCCGTGCGTTCGACGCGAACGGCGACCTTTGGCCGGACGGCGATGAAACTCACCGTTACCGTCCGCCAGCCCGGTTTCTCGGTCGCCCCGGGTGCGCGCTCCCAGACGGTCTTCCCGTCGATCGCCACGGTCAAGCGTTCGCCGGGATCGCCGGCCGTACCGGGATCGTAGACCTGCACATAGAAGCGGTAGTGTTCGCCGACGTTCAGATCGTCGAGGGTTCGGGTCAATCCGACCACTGCCCCCGCCTGGGGCGGGGCATCGAAGGCGAGGCGGACGGCGTCGGGGTAGGAGACCTGATGCAGATGCGCGGGCACACCCGCATCGACGAACGTCAACGGCAAATCTTTCCGTGTGGTGCCCCGGCTCTCCTCGTACCGTTGCCAACCTTGGGGCGCCACCGCGGCCAGGTCCGACAGTTCGGCGTTGGCCGTGGCGATCAGCACGGCCGTGGCGGAGACCGTGACGGCGCATCCGGCCAGCACGACCGCCGCCGCCCGGCGAGGATGCCGGCCGATGGTCGCGGCAAGCGATCGCAGCAGGCTCGGCCCCGACGCCATCACCACCCGCACGGTCAGAATCGTAACAACCGCAAGGATCAACCAACTCATCGCCGCGGTACCGGGCCAGTCCCAGAATGCCAAGCGACTCCGGAGTCCGACGGTCGCCGCCGCCCAGACGATGCCGACGACGCCGACCCCGACGAACGCGGCCTCCCTCGGGTGACTCCTGGCACGGTCCGGGATTTCGCGCACCCAACGGTACGCGCGCTGCCATCGGGAAGACATGCCGGGTCCCCTGCTCGACGGTGTCGTGAACGCGGCTCCCACGAGCACGCACAGCAGGGGATCGTACGGAACGTGGTAGCGGACATTCGCTTCCACCAGGGCCAACGTTGCGACACCCCAGCCGAGCGGGACGAGAAGGGTCGTCCCAACGCCGGGGAAGTCCCCGCCGCGCACCGCACCGACGACGGCCAGCACCAGGACGACCGTGTAGGTCCGATCGGTGAGGTGGAGCAATTCGCTCCAATTCAACGGCACTCGGTGTTGCAAGCTCGCGTCCGCTTTACGAAAAGACCAGATGATCCCCGCGCTGTCGGTATGCCACGTCAGTTTGTGGCGCTTCCAGGTGTTTTCGAGCGTCGCCACGGGATTGGCCGCGATGAACTGGAGACCGAGTTTCCCGTAGATCCGTTGTAACTCGGCGCTGCTCGACACCCCCGCGAATGGGTCGTCGGAGGAGCCCTTCGGGTTGAAGTAGCCGCCGCTGGCCCGCTCGTTGTTGACTTCCCAGAGTTCCCACCCGGCGGTGCGGGTCGGCAGCGGTGGACCGCCGTTGACCAGATTCAATGCCACGATCGGCCCGAGCACGACCGCCAGGCCCAACCCAAACCACCCGACGAGACCAGCCCGCCGTCTCTGAACGGCGGCGATCACCACGACCGTACCGATGACCGGAAGGAACGAGATGAAGGCAGGGCGAACCATCGCGAGCGCGGCGGCGACGCCGCCGGCGGCGACCACACGCCGTGGCGGATCGAACCTCAGCAGCAACCACAGGAGAAGCGGCAAAAAGAACATCGCCGCGTTCTCTTTGGAAAACACCGCCGTCAGCGACCACATGCCCGGCAGGACCGCGGCACAGACCGCCGCGGCGAGCGCGGCCACGCGGCCGAAGAGTGTCCGCGCCAGCCACCAGACGACGACGATCGTTCCGAGCTGGTAGAGGACGTTCTCGACCCGGAGCGGGACCAGGCTGTCGGTGACGAGGGCGACGGGGGCGAGGAGGAGCGGATAGCCGACGCCGTGGGATGCCCAGGTATCCGAGTTCGCCGGCCAGCCTCCCGCGACGATGGTTCGGGTTGCATTGATGAGCGCTCGGAAGTCGCTCTCCGGCGGCACCGGCAGCCAGGTGATCCAGAGCAACCGGATGGCGACGGCAACGACCAGGATGGTGACCAGGGGAACGGCCTCGATCAAGACCTCGGGCCGGGCCAGGTGGCCGGTGACCAAACGCCGCCTCGTTTGCGAGATGAGCGGAGGCGAAGCGGTAGGTGCCACCGAATCGGACATGCCCGTACAAACCCCGGTCAACTCGCCGCGCGAGTCGGAGCAACCCCTGAACCTACGTGTGTGTGCAGTCTAGCATCTTGAGGAATGTAACGGTCACTGCTCGGCTGAAAGGCCACCTCATGCGCAGGTACAAATACCCATCTTGATCATTGACTCTTGTTGGCGTCGAGCAATGTGAGCTTCGCTTCGCGCACGAGGCTACCGGCGAGCATGGCATCGCGGCCGACCGGGGTCTTCCGAAGAGGAACCAGCGGCGGGATGCGGAGCGGATTCGCGGCGTTCCAGGTACGCTCGATGTCGATCGCCGCCGTCGACGGCGCGTTTAGCGCGGCCGCCAGCCAAGGAATCCATATTCCCGTCGGTACCGGCTGATGACCTTGCTGCCCCCAGCTATCGACGCGGACGATGAGTCGTGAAACGTTCTCCGACGCAACGCTGGATACGAACGGTCGGCAGTGATTCCTGAGATGCCAGATATCGCTCGCGCCCTGAAGATAGACGACCGTGTTGTCGAATCTCGATGCATAGAGATGGCACAGGTTGGACTCGATCGCCGTGTCCAGCGATGCATCCGCGGGAAGCGATGGCCAACACGAGGTGCGATATTTCGTGCGATGGATGAGCCCGTACCTGGCGATATCGGTCTGCGGATTGCAGGCGACCGCGACACTTCCGGGAACCTTCCACGAAAAGTAGAGCGCCGCAAACCCTCCGCCGGATCTGCCGACGAACGCGACGCGCGTCGCTCTCAGGCTCGCCATGATCTCGCCGATCAGCGCGGAGAGAATCGTTTGAGTCGCAAACCCTTCGTGACCGGCGAACCAGGCCAACGCCAGATCGTCGCTCCGATCCAGGGAGGGGTCCGAGAACGCGACGATGGACGCGTCGACGTAGCCCAGAAGGCCGGTCGCCGCAAAGCGAGGCGGGTCTAGATTGGCGCGGTCGACGCCGCCGATGAACGTGAACACCACATTCGGCGATTGGCTGAGCTGGACCGAGACCGGGATCGCGCCACCATCGATCGCCACCGAGTAGATCCCGCTCGCCGATCTGTCCCGGAGCGCCGCGAGGAACGCGGCTGCATCAATGCGCTTCGTGTCGTGATTCATCTGGATTGATTGGCCCCCGACCTTCAAGTAGTTGGGCAAAGAGCGCATCGTATTGTCGCCCAATCAGCGCCGCATCGAAGTGTTCCCGCACGAACCGCTTGGCCTGCTCGCCTACTTCGCAGCGAACCGACGGTTCGCGGAACCTCAGAATCGTCTCCACCGCCGATCGGACGAAGGCGTCCTCGTCGAACGGCAGCACGTACTTCGCCGGGTATTGCCATTCCGCTCCGTCCCAACCGCGAATGATCGGGACGCAGCCCGACGCCATCCCCTCGGCGACCGCTTGATGCGATCCCTCGTCCTCGCTCGTGGAGAGGACGAAACCGATACCCGCAAACCACTCGGCGACGTCCGGTCCGTGCCGGCTAAAGGTCATGCTGCGCGTCAGATCGCCGCTTCGGATTCCTCGGTACAACGCCTCGTAGTAGGACCGTTCGGTCGGATCGGCCGAAACCGACGGCAGTTCCCAGGGGTGGAGACCTTTGATGTGGAGTCGGTACCGGGCGTCGTGCGCGTGCAGACCTTCGAGGATGCGGACGGCCAAGCGCGGCGCTTTCCGTTTCGGCAAGATGCCGAGCAGACCGAGGGTGAACTCCGCGCCGGGCCGCTTCGCCCGGTCAAGCACGTCGCAGGCAACCGTGTTCCGGATCACGATCGCCCGGTCCACCATCGACGGGACCGACGCGAGGAACTCCTGGCGTAACTCGTCGGTGATGAAGACGATCCGATCGACGTTCTCCCATTTGATGAGTTGGACGTAGCGCTGGCCCATCTCGTAGCGATGCAACCGGATGACGAGCCGCTGATGGGGCCGCTTGTTCCGCGAGTACCATTCCGCGTTCCGGTGGCACCACTCGCAAAAGACGATGTCCGGCCAGGCATCCGCCTCGGCTCTGTTGAGCAGCTTCTCCCACGCGCCCTCGTCCCAACGCTCGATGTCCAACCGGTACGCGTCGTTTGCACCGAAGTGGTCCAGGAGGTCCCGCATGAATTTCAGATCGTGACCCGCGACCCGAATCCTGACCGGGCGACCGGGCGCGCCCGCGGATGCCTCCCCCGCCGGATGGCTGGTGCCGTCACGCCAGGACCCGGCGTGCTCACGTGCCAGGGGTATCAGTTGCTCCCGCAGCCGGGCCATCGTGAACGGCTCGGCCGCCGCGCGCATCTGCTCGCTTGCCGTTCGGTACAGGTCGGGTGAGGTGGCGAACGCGACGAACCGCTCGACGAACTCGTCTTCGCCGGTGACGTACCCCGGATACGCGGGACCGAACACCCGCACCTGCACGTCGTTGGGATTCATCAGCGCCGGCAATCCGACCGCCGCGTACTCCAGGAGTTTCGTCGACAGTTCCGGACTCTCGTCGAATCGCTCGTGGCGCCAGGAAGAGGCGACGTCCATCGCCTTGAGCGTCGACGCGACCTCTTGCCGGCTCAAACCGCCGTACCACAGCACACCGGGCGTCGCGCAGAGGCGCCGCCTTAGCTCCCGTTCGTAGGCGCGAGAGCAGCGGAAGGTCGCCCCCATCACGTGAAACTCGGCGTTCGGCAACTGCCGCCGGATCTGCCGGAAGGCGTCCAGGTGCTCAAGCAGCAAATACCCCTCGTCGAACTTCCCGGCGTAGGCAAGTCGCGGGGCCGCTCCGTTCGGCGCCGGGTGCGGCTCGGCAACCACCTCGGAGATCATGGGCGGGAGCAAGGAGATCGCCGCCGGGCAATCGCCGAGCAGATCGTCGATCGCCCGGCGGGCTTCGTCGGTTTGGACGAGGATGCGGGGGCAGCTTGCCGCGACCCGGCGCAACTTCGTCAATTGGCCGGGTTCGCGAAACCGCGCCGGATCGACTTCGTAGGCCCACACCCGCGGGGCCAGCCGCGGATTCCACGACACGACGTCGGCCGTCTCCAGACCGCGAATGAGGAAGAGGTCGTACGGTTGCTCCCGGTCGAGCAGGTCGATTGCCTGCGCCGCCGACTCCGGCGAGAGACGCGGCTTCGGCGTTTGCGCCGTGACCTCCTGCCACGCCCGGTCGTGTTGGGCCCGTTCCCACGGATCGACGAAGCGGACCGCCGCGTTCGCGTCCAATCCCTGGATGACGGTTCGTACCTTGACCGGCATCAACTGCAACACGTCGACGGTGGCGGCACCGGAACCGGCAAAGAGCTCGGTCACCGACGCCAGCCACAGCGTCGAGCCGGAGGTGATGTTGAGGTTCACCTCGGCGAACACCAGGATCCTCATCGTGCCTTGCCCATTGGCGCTCGCGGACGTCATGCCGTGATACCTGCCACCGCCGGCAGCGCGGACTCGGTGCCGCGAACCGGAGAAGCCGTCAATTCTCGGTAGAGCGCCAGCCACGGCTCGTGACCGGCCGCCGTCGCTGCGCCCCCGTCATCGGCAAAACAGCGCACCGCGGATGGAGACGCGCCGTGGTCGATCACCTGCTGGTAGACCGCGGGCGAACCGGCGACGACCAGGTTCGCGTCGCCCAGGCACTGCTGGATCGTTTGCCGCCATAACCGGTAGTACTGGCGACTCGGCGATCGGGAGGCGTCCGCTCCGAGCCACGCCACGTGCGGCAGCGAGCCCACCTCCCAGACGACCGGGCAGTTCAGGGCGCGGCCGAGCGCCGTGCCGACGACCGCGGCCATGACGTCGTTCTCGGCGTGGATCACGGCGGGTCGAATCAGGGGAACGGCGTCGGACAGGGCCCGCCCGTTCTCGCGGAGGACCTCACCGGCGCTGCCGTCGATCGGACCGAGGGGCAGGAGCCGGAGGTACTCGACGCCGTCGATTTCCTCGGACAGCGCGACGTCGGCCACGTCGAGATTCCACGGTTGCGGCAGCAGCGTCACGACGGTCGGACGCCAGCCTGCCGACAGCAACCGGCGGGCACGGGCGTGCCGGTCGATGTCCGTCGGCGACCGCGTGTAGGGGAAGGCGCCCGCCGTCAGCCACAAGATGCGCCGCGCGACCGGCGAAACGGGAGCGATCGCGTCGGCACAGACGTGGTCCCAGCCGTCCAGGAGGAACATGGCCGTGCCGACCGCCCGTTCGCGCCGCGCGCGCAGTTCGTCGTCGTTCGGGCGCAGCGCCAGGAGGCGGTCGTAGACGCTGAGGGAGCGGATGACGTGCCCCTCGGACCAGAGCGCCTCGGCGAGCTCGGCGAGCAGGTCGGCGTCGTCGAACGGTTCGCGCGCGGCGTCGACGGCGCGAGAGGCCGCGACCGC
>DATBFX010000163.1:0-1817 GCA_036558305.1 Thermomicrobiales bacterium
GCGGATCTTCACGGCGAAGGTCGGCACGTTCTTGACCAGCGCGACGCCGTTGCGGTCGTAGATCAGACCGCGAGCGGAAGGGATCGCCTCCGAGGCCGTCCGATTGCCTTCGCTCATGGCGGCGAACTGCCCGCCGTTCACGATCTGGAGATAGAAGAGGCGGGTCGTCAGGCCACCGATCGCCAGGATCATGGCGAGACCGAACACGAGGAAGCGGCTGTTCGGCCGGGAGTAGTCGCGCCGGCCGTCGAGGTAGGGCGTCATCGCGGCGCTCGCTCTTCGTCATGGGCGAAGCGGTCATGGATCGAGACCGCGAGAGGACCGAGGATCGCCGCGACGATGACGTCATACAGGACGCCGGGTGCGACGAACCGGAGCGGATCCGTCAGGGCGGCCGCGGGACGCAGAACCGAGAAGAGCACGACGAGAGTCATCGAATAGAGCAGGCTCAGGATGGCCGTGGCGATGATGGCGACGATCGGACGGATGCGGTGCAACGGTCGGGCGATGGCTGCCGTCAACCCGACGGCGACCAGGAGTGCGAAGGCGGTGCTGCCGAGCGGTCGCTGGGAGAGCGTGTCGAGGACAAGTCCCCCGACGAAGGCCCACACGAGGCCGCTATCGAGGCCGACGGCGACGGTCCAGACGACCGCCCCCACGAAGACGAGATGTGGCTGGGCATCGCCCACCCGAAGGTATGGGGTGATGGTCGATTCAACGATGGCGGTCACCGTCGCAGCGATCGCGGCGACGAGCAAGGTCATGGACGATCCGATCCTCGGCGGGCCCAGTCGCGCCCAGATCGCACGTGACTCAGACGATCGGCGGCAGCGGTGACGTTCGGCGGCAGTATCCCATGCGAAGCCGGAAACGGGCAATGGCTGGATCGGCAGCGCGGCCTCCCTTGGCGGGATCGCCGAACTCCCGGACGCCCAGGGCCGACGCGTTCAGGACCATTCGAAGATGGGGCCCTTGGCAGCCCGTGCATGCCGACGATGGCACCCGTGCCTGAGACTGGCGGCCCATGCTCGGCGACGGTTTCACGTGAAACCTCTTGCTCTACTGCAGGGCGGCATGGCTGCCGCGGCCGGTGTCTCAGGGACCCTTGCCCCGCGCGACCGGTTCGGCGGCCCGACCGAATGCCGTCTGCGATGGCGCCGCTGAAGCCCGGCCGAGCGCGAATCCGACGTCGGCGCCGCACCACGGTCATGGTTTCACGTGAAACCTTCCGACGGGCCGGCACGAGCTTCGAACTACGCCGGAGGCGCCGCGAATGCAGCGCGGGTTGAGTGCGGGTGAAGCTCAAGGAACGTGCCTGATCAGGGCCATCTGGCAACGTCCGTGGGCAGCGTCGAAACGGAGGGCCGAACCGCCCCGGATGCTAGAATGGATGCTCGTGAGCGCTACCTCTCGGCGGTCCTGAGTGGGTCAAACGATCGCCTGTGCCAACCAGAAGGGCGGCGTCGGCAAGACGACGACCGTAGTCAATCTGGCGACCGCTCTCGCCCTCGCTGGGCGACGCGTCCTCGTCGTCGATCTTGATCCCCAGGGAAACGCCACCAGTGGCTTCGGGATCGACCGTTCCGGCCTCGACGGCACCCTCTACGAGGTCCTGCTCGAAGGGCGCGATCTCCCGTCGGTGATCGTCGCGACCGGCGTCGAGGGGTGCGAGCTCGCCCCCGCATCGGTGGCCCTCGCCGGAGCCGAGGTGGAGCTCGCGTCGTCGCCGCAACGGGAACGGCGCCTCGGGCGGGCGCTGGCGAGCCTCGCTGATCGGTACGACGAGATCCTGCTCGACTGCCCGCCGTCGCTCGGCT
>DATBFX010000164.1:0-32654 GCA_036558305.1 Thermomicrobiales bacterium
GCCGTAAACCAACTCGTTGTGGCGTCCAATCGCCGCCGTCGACGCGGGATTGCGATCCTCGGGGTCGGGTTCGGCGACGCGGCCCGACCAGAGGACGTTGTCGCAGATGTAGAGACCGCCGGGCCGAATGCGGTCCCGCGCCAGTTCCCACGCCTCGGGGTAGTCGCCCTTGTCGATGTCGCAGTAGACGACGTCGAAGGTCCCCGGCGTCCGTCGCAACACCTCTTGCGCCCAACCGACGTGGTAGTCGATTCTGTCCCAGCGCCCGACCCGGCCGAGAAACCCCGCCGCCAGTTCGCGGTTGGCGGCGTCGCCGTCGGTGCAAATCACCCGTCCACCGGGCCCGACCGCGCGGGAAAACCAGTAGGCCGAGTAGCCGAAGCCGCTGCCCATCTCGAAGACGGTGCGCGCTCCGATGGCGCCGGTCAGCAACTCCAGCAACTCGCCGACGAGTCGATCGACGATCGGGAAGTTCCGCTCCTGGGCCAGCGCCTCCATCTCGAGGAGCACCGGTTCGTCGTGCCGGCTCGCGAGTTGCCGCAGGTACCGCTCGATCCGGGGATCGACGGGGGCGAAGGACATCGTTCACCTCTCGCTACGCGGGAACCGGTCGCAGCGGCCCCGCGTCCCAAAGATGCCATAGACCGCGCCACCCGCCTGTTGCACGAGTTGTTTGAACTGCTCGCCGCGCTGGATGGTGTCCTTGACCGGCCGGATACCCTGGTCGGTCCAATTCGCCAGCACGATGTACTGCGGCATGCGGGCTCCTTTCCGCGTGGTCGCCCCGACGGAGAAGCCGAATCAGGCCGCACCCTACTCGCCGCCGTCACCGTAGGAGGGAGGGCGGGTATTGTCAAGGGGGCACGGAATTCCGGGTCGCATAGGTGCCGAAGGTTGTCAACCAAAATTTGGTTGACAAATCTGCGGTTCGGCCGTAACGTCAGAACGGTGATTTGGTGCCGGCAGACGGAGTTGCGAAGATGCCAACAC
This sequence comes from Thermomicrobiales bacterium, assembly GCA_036558305.1. Taxonomy (GTDB): domain Bacteria; phylum Chloroflexota; class Chloroflexia; order Thermomicrobiales; family UBA6265; genus DATBFX01. Next base: position 991 of record DATBFX010000164.1, read on the forward strand.
TGATGACGCTCGACGTTTTGGTCGAGACGCTGACGGGGTTCTTGCGGATCACCGATGCGGAACTGGCCCACATCCTCGACGTGTCGCCGAGGACGGTGGAACGATGGAAAGCGGGCGCGACCTTTCCCCAGCACGAGTCGCGGCAGCGCCTGGAAGCACTCGAAGCCCTCGTCCATCGCCTCGACGAGAGTTTCAAGACACCGGATGGTGCAAGGTTGTGGCTGCACGCCGCCAGTGGTTACTTCGGCGGGCTCAAGCCGATCGACGCGCTGTTACGCGGTCGGATCGATGCCGTCGATGCGGCATTGGAGGCGCTCGACTCCGGCATCTTCGTCTAAGGACGCATCCGAATGGCAGCGGCCGGTCTCCCTCCATGGGACGTAGCGACCGCCGTTGCAGCGTGTCCGATCTTGTCCTGGAGTGGCGAAGTCTGGCGCTGTCACAGTCGCCGATACGACGGAGCCAATGCCGACGGCTCCTTGAAAACGACGGGGCGGTACAACCGCGCGCGGGACAAGTTTCCCGACCACGACGTGTGGCCTGCCCTGTACACGGCGTTGGCCCAACACATCGCCCTCGGCGAGCGCATCCGTCACACGACCGCGCAGGCGTTGAGCGCGCTTGCCGGCCAGCGCGTCGGCCACCTCTCGGTCAGACTGGGCTTGGTCCTCAACGGCTGCGAATCCGATGACTGCCTGACTCCGGCCTGGACCGAGATCGCGCCCGACGATTTGTGCCATCCCACGAACTATCGGATGACGCACGCGATTGCCGCGGCGGCACGGGCTCGGGGTGCCGAAGGCATGCTCATCCCGTCATGCACGAGATTTCGGGGCGGCAACCTGATCATCTTTCCCGATCTTCTGCGCCCGAACTCCGAGGTCCACGTCATCGATACCGAAGATCCCGATCTCTTCGTCGCCTGGGATCACGTGGTCTGAGGCACCTCCGCATCGTGTCGTTGGACGATCGCCGTTCGCGCCTCCCTGCCCGACGACTACACGGCGCGGATGCCGAGATCGAAGCGGGTGACGCCGAAGCGCGGGATCGCCTGGTCCAGTTGCGTCTTCACGTACGCTTCCTGGCGATGCTCGGGGTTGGGGACGAGCGCGGTGAGGAAATCGGCGACGGCGCGCAGGTAGCCCTTGGCCAACGATTTTGCCGGCGAATCGACGAGGACGGATTGTGGTTTGGCGCCGGCCATGATGACGGGGATCGTGACCTGGCTCGGCATCGCCGCGACCGCCGACACCAACTCCTCGGGGAAGCGCAAGAAGGTCGTCGTCGCCAGGGCGAACAGACCGGCGGGGTGGTCCAACGCCGCCCGTGCCCGTTGCCGATCGTCCTCGGTGCGGATGCCCGGTCCCAAATAGGAGTACGGGTTGAGCACACCGAGCGCCTCCTCCCGCCCCTCGCCGTTTCGCAGCGACGCGAACACCGTCAGATAGTCGCCCAGCGCCCGCAGTTGGGCGCCGTTATCGTCGTGCGGTGCCAGGTTGGCGAAGACCGACCGGGCGAAGGCGGACGGCAACTCGATGTCGCGCCGGGCCAGCGATGGGGCACCGGCGGCGAAGAGGTCTTCGGAGAGCTCGATCCGGCCGGGCGTCGCCTCGCCGTAGCCGCCATCGGGCGCGCGCCACGAGGCGCGGACCGCGACGACCGTACCGGCGCCGAAGGGGGCGAACCGCGCCGCTTCGGCCGCGATCACGTCGCGCGTCTCGCCGGTCATCGGCACCTCGGTCAGGATTCGCGTCGCCAGGTCGCGAGGGGTGACGTCGATCGGGGTGGCCGCCGGCGACGGCGTCCCCTGGCGGAGCGGGAGGGCTGCCGCGGTCGTCGGCGAGGCGAGTTCGACGAAGACGGAGCGAACCATCGTCGCTCCGGCGACGCCGAAGACGGCCGAGGCGCCGAGCAAGATCGCGTCGCGGCGCGAATAGCGGCGCTCGGCCTGCCGTGTCCACGCATATCCGTGATTGTTCATAATCGTTGCCAGAGGTTGCCGTTCCATTAGCGTGCTCCTTATGCGCCGGGCAATCCCAACCGTGGCACCCTTCCCCAATACTGCGCCGTGGTGCGACCGAAGGCGTCGTGAGGATTACGTATGCCTCGCGCATCCGACGCCGTGAACGCTCGACGTATCGATTAGACCGCGAACGACTCAGAAACGGACCCGAACGGGGTGCTGGCGACGACGCGCCAGGCCCGCTCCAGGATCGCGCGTGCCTGCACGTCGGTGCCATGCAGCGTGCCGAGACGTTCCAACGACTGGATGACCAACTGCGGTCGCGCGTTGCCGTGGAGCCACGCCTCGACCCAGGCGGCGGTGGCATTGGCGATCTGTTGTCCGTCCATTAGGTGCCTCCTCGCTCCGGCCCCACACTTATCGGGCCACGCGTCGATGATGCGCCATACGTCGTCACTCGGCATCCGGCAAATTGCCGATTTCGTCGACGCGTCGCCTAAGCAGGGACTACGCAATGTCGCCTATGGATGTAGGTAATCGGTCGCGGCAGACGGGCACGGCGGCGCTCGGACGTGGGTCCGCCCCCCGTACGGGCGATCGACGAGGCGAGGTGCCGAGCCACCATAGAGGAAAATCCAATGGACTCATCCGCACGACCGCGACACCGATGGTTCGGAGGAGGCCCGACGTCCTGGGCGATGGGACTCAGCGTCTACGACACCTTCGTCCTCTGGCACCGCGACGCGTTCAACCGCGACATCAATGCCGCCTACATGGCCCCCGCGTTCCTTCCCTGACATCGCCAGCTCCTCCTCCTGTTCGAGGAGCAGTTGCAGAAGTTCGACCCGAGGCGTCACGATCCCACACTGGGATTGGGCGGTCGACAACACGCCGGACAGTTACGTCTGGGGCGACGACTTTATGGGCGGCAACGGCGCCCCGGCGCCGGCCACCCCGGCTCCCGGCGAACCGCCGTCGCCCGAAACCAGCACCACGATCCTCGGCACGATGGCCGCCACCTCCTCGCCGTCGGACCCGGTGTTCTGGCTCCGCCACGCGAATATCGACCGCCTCTGGAACCAGTGGGTCAGTCGTTACGGTCAGACCTCTCTCCCCACAGACGGCGGCCCCTTCGGCAGCAACCTGAACGACCCGATGTAGCCCGACCAACAACTCGGCCTCACGGCCCCCCCGGCCCCCCAATCCTGGGGGGAGACGACCGTTCACCCCCCAGGATTGGGGGGCCGGGGGGGCCGACCCGGAGGCCCGACACCGCTACGGCGTCAGCCGGTGCAAATCCCGTGGGAAGAGGGCCGTCTCCCGCACATTTTCCGCGCCGACGAGGCGCGCGACCCAGCGTTCCAGTCCGACGGCGAACCCGCCGTGCGGCGGCATGCCGAACTTGAACGCTTCCAGGTAACCGGCGAACGGGTCTGGATCGAGACCGCGTGCCGCCAATGCCGCCAGGTAGTCCTCGTAGCGGTGGAGACGCTGGCCGCCGGTGACCAACTCCAGGCCGCGGAAGAGCAAGTCGAAACTGTTCGAGTAGTCCGGGCGCGCCGGGTCCGGGTGGGTGTAGAACGGGCGCTTGACCATCGGATAGCCGACGACGAAGAGGAAGTCGCTGTCGTACTCCCGCCGCGCCCAGTCGCCGAGCCAGCGCTCGTGTACCGGCGCCAGGTCGGGTTCGCCGCGCGGGTCTTCGCCCGTCTCCCGCGCGATCAATTCTTGTGCCTCCGAAAAGTGGATCCGCGGGATCTCAACCGGGACCTCCGGCGGCGTCGCGCCGACCAGCGACAGCGCCTCGGCCGCTTCATCGTGGAGCGCCGCGACCATGCCGCGCAGGGTCTCGGTGAGGACGGCCATCACGGTCATGTGGTCGCGGATGAAACCCAGCTCGACATCGAGCGAGACGTACTCGTTGAGGTGGCGCGGCGTGTCGTGCGGTTCGGCCCGGAAGACGGGACCGACCTCGAAGACGCGCTCGAAGACGCCGACCATGATCTGCTTGTAGAACTGCGGACTCTGGGCCAGGTAGGCCGGTCGCCCGAAGTAGTCGATCGCGAAGACGTTGGCACCGCCCTCGGTCGCCGAGGCCACGATCTTCGGCGTCTGGATCTCGACGAACCGCAACCCGCGCAACGTCTCGCGGAACCCGTTCACCAAGGCCGCCGACAACCGGAAGAGCGCCCGGTGCCGCGGATGCCGCAACGTCAGCGGCGCGTGGTCGAGGATCGTCGGCAGTTGCGCGGGGAGGTGCGGCCGGAACAGGTCGATCGGCGGCGCCTCGACCGCGGGCGACACAACCTCGATGACCGCGTCGCGAACCTCCACCCCGCCCGGTGCCTGCGGTTGCGCGACGACCGTCCCCTCGACGCCGATCACCGACTCTCGGTTGAGTCCCGCCAACCCGGCGATCGCCTCCAGGCCATCGATCACGATCTGCGCCAATCCCTGCGCGTCTCGCAGAATCACAAACGCGACGTTGCGCAACTCTCTGACGTTGTGCAGCCATCCCGCGAGCCTGACCCGTTCCCCGACGTGCTTCGCGAGCTCCGTCGTCCACACCCGATCTCGCACAACCTCCACGGCGACACCTCCTACCGGTCGCTTAAACAGCACGCCCCCTCGCCATGCGGACGAGGGGGCCCCGTGGTGCCACCGCATTTCACCGACCGGGCGGAAGGCGGAGGGCGGAGGGCGGGAGAACGTCGTCTGTCCCCACGCCTTCCGCCTTCAGGTTCGGTCTCGACGCCCGCTAACGGGGGCAAACCGGCGGGGCTTCGCGGGTTGGGCCGCTCTTCCCCGCGCTCCGGAGTGTCGTTCGCGGGGTCGGGGACCGCCTTTCCACCGCCGGCGGTTCGCTATGCTCCGGGGAGCCCGCTACTCGTCTCCATCGACGCTTTTCCGGTGGGGAGCTTAGCAGATGGGATGTGGCACGCGCCGTGGTCCGGCGAGAACGTGAATTCTCGGTTTCTGGGACCATCGCTTATTGAGCGACGGGTGGGGGTGCGCGAGCGAGGGCCAAGTCATCGCTCCCCTATGTTTTCGTCGATCCACCGCTCCAAGGCGTGGTCGAGCGTCTTCAAAGTGGTATCGAGCGGGTCTTCGGAGTCACCGCCTTCCCAGATCATTCCGCCGATGTCGAGGGCCCGGACGAATGACAAACTGAAGTCGTCGTACCCGATCTCGATGAACCCCATGGTCTTGACCCAGCGTGCCCACGGATGGGTAGGTCTCTTCGAAGGTTCCTGCCATGCGCGTCCTCCCCTGCTCGTCGATTGGCCCATTCGCGATCGCATATGGTAGGTCTTACACACCGACCGATGGGAGCAGGCACGGAATGGGCGACGTCGTTTTGCGCCGTGGGCAACCCGCAGATCACGAGGCCGCGGTTGCGGTTTGGCTCGCGTCCAGGGCATCGCGGCCAGGCGGTCACCCCGCGTCGGCGCAACGCGAGGCGTACGTCCGCGGCCAGATGCATAAACCCGACGCGTTCCTCGTGATCGCGGAAGATGCCGGTGCCGTCGTCGGCATGGCGCTCGCCATGCAGGGCTTGGCCGACGACGGTGCCGGACCGCCCGTTCCCGGACTCTGCTTCATCGGGATGGTCTTCGTCGCCCCCGACCGCTGGGGCCAGGGTATCGGCGGACGGATTGTCGATAGCGTCCTTGCCGAAGTCTGGTCCCGCGGTTACGGCCGGGCGCAATTGTGGACGCACGCCAGCAACGAACGCGCCCAACGCCTCTACGAGAGCCGGGGCTTTCGACGGACCGGTCGCGAACAGGACCACGAACTCGGCGACCGCATCGTCCAGTACGAACGCGGACGGTGAATCTGATCGATTGAGCGAGCGGTATCGCCCCCGCAGAGACGCATCGCCTCCTTGAGCGATCGTTGCTCTTTTCGAACGATGTTGTTATAGTGAAACGAACGGGGTCGGCCCGTGCGAGGGTGGAGGACGCGGTCATGCCCAAAGCCTCGGTCGACATCGCGGCCTTTTATGCCGCGCTGGATCGGAAGCGACAGGCAGAGGGGCTGAGCTGGCGGGCGCTCGGTCGGGCACTGGACGTTCCCGCTTCGACGTTCACCCGGTTGGCGCGGGGCGGCGGACCGGACGTCGATGCCTTTGCCGTGTTGTTGCACTGGCTCGGGATGCCGGTCGCGGCGTTTCTCGTGCCGCCGCCCGCCGACGCGCCGGCCGAGGAACCGCCGATCGCCCCGGTCGACGCGATCGGGTTTCAACTGCGCTCGGACCGCCGCCTCTCGCCGGAGGCTGCCGGCGCGATCGAGCAGGTGGTGCGCGTCGCCTACCAGGCGCTCCGCACCGACCCCCGCAAGCCGTGACCGCACGCTGAGAGAAAGGTCGACGATGGAACTGCCCAAGATCCGGAATCTGGTGCCGATGGTGGTCGAGAGTACCAACCGGGGCGAGCGCGCCTTCGACATCTACTCCCGCCTGCTCAAGGACCGGATCATCTTTCTCGGAACCCCGGTCAACGACGAGATTGCCAATCTGATCGTCGCCCAGCTCATCTGCCTCGACTACGAGGACGCGACGCAGGACGTCAGTCTCTACATCAACTCGCCGGGTGGCGACGTCGTCGCGGGGCTCGCCATCTACGACACGATGCAGATGATCAGACCCGCCGTCGCGACCTGTTGCGTCGGCATGGCGGCGAGTATGGGCGCGTTGCTGCTCTCCGGCGGCGCAGCCGGCAAGCGCACCGCCCTCCCGAACGCCCGGATCATGATCCACCAGGGTTCGGCCGGTTTCGGCGGTGCCGTGCCGGACGTTGAGGTCGCCGCCCGCGAGGTCATCGATCTCAGCCACCGGTGCATCGGCATCCTGGCCCATCACACCGGACAGCCGCTCGACAAGGTGCGGGCCGACACTCAACGCGACTATTACATGTCCGCCGCCGAGGCCAGAGCCTACGGCGTCATCGACGACATCCTGGAACCGGATCGAATGCCGCGTCTGTCCACGAACGGCCGGGTGCATTGACCGGGTCTGCCGGGCGCTCATGACGGACTCGCAGCAAGACGATGCATTCCGCCGGCTGGTCCAGCGCATCGATCCTCGGGCCCGATTGCTCCGAACCCGGCGCCTCACCGGCGGTGTCTCGGCCGAGATCACGGTCCTCGAAGTCGCGCGGTCCGATGGGGAAACGACGAAGCTGCTCGTGCGCCGGCACGGGGACAGCGACCGCGCGCACAACCCGCACATCGCCATGGACGAATTCAGACTGTTGGAGATTGCCCAGGCCCACGCTCTGGCCGCGCCGGAGCCGTATTATGTCGACGAATCGTGCGACCTCTTTCCGACCCCCGTCCTCGTCGTCGAGTACATCGAGGGCGAGGCAGACTTCGCGCCGACCGATCTCGCCGGTTACCTGTCGCGGGTGGTCGCCGAGTTGGTCAAAATCCACGAGGTGAAAGAGACGCCGGACCTGTCGTTCCTGCCGAGACAGGACAAGGGGTTCGGAGCACGCCCCGCCGACCTCGACACGTCCCTGAGCGAAGACCGCATCCGCGCCGCGCTGGAATCCGCCTCGCCCCTCAGCCAGGTCAACGAATCCGGTCTTCTCCACGGCGACTACTGGCCAGGGAACATCCTGTGGCGCAACGGCAAACTCGCCGCCGTGATCGACTGGGAAGACGCGCGGATCGGCGATCCCCTCGCCGATCTCGCCAATTGCCGGCTCGAACTCCTCTGGTGGTTCGGGGCCGCCGCCATGGACGATTTCACCGACCGTTACCGATCCCTGGCGCGCATCGACCTGACCAACCTGCCCTTTTGGGATCTCTGTGCCGCGTTGCGACCCTGCGGCAAGCTGTCCAACTGGGGCCTCGACGAAGCGACCGAGCGGCGGATGAGAGCGCTGCACAGCCTGTTCGTGAGTCGGGCCCGCGAACTTCTGAAGCTCCAATAGTCGTCGTCGCGACGGGGAGGGCGTCTCCGGCGGATACCCTTCCCGCCGCATGCGATCGGCGGGCTATGCCGCGGCGGCCTGCGCACCGCCGATGATCCGGCCGAGGTTCTCCGGTGCGAAGAACTCGGGGATCGGCACGGTGCCGACGACGGTGCCGAGAAAGCGATCGATCTGCTCCTGGTTGCCGCGGAGGGCGGTGAGGAGGTGCTGCATCTCGGGGTCGGGCGGTTGGAGCGCGGCAAACTGGCTGGTCAACTCGTAGAGCGGCCTCACCGTCTCGTTGCGCCGTCGCTCGTAGTCGGCCAGCGCCTCCGCCAGCGGGCGGCGCCCCGCGAAGCCGTCGTCGATCGCTTCAGACAGCAACTCGGCGTCGCGGAAGGCATCCGTGATCCCCTGGGCCGTGATCGGGTCCTTGTGGTAGCCGGCGTCGCCGACCAGCGCCCAACCGGGACCGTACGGTGTGCGGAAGAAGTTGGGAAGATCGCCCGTGCCGCGGAAGCGCTCGGTGCGGGTACCGGCGCGTACCCGCTCGGCGAGGTCGGGGACGAGGGCGAGGGCCTTGAGGAAGTGGCCCTCGACGTCGGTCCGAACCTCGCGGAAGGCGGCGATCGGCCAGTAGACGATGATGAGGGACTGCCTATCGTTGGTCGGACCCGCGAGGACCATCCGCTCGGGCCGGACGTAGAGTTCGGCGCCCGCCAACGGGAGGTCGCTCCAGTAGGCGTAGTAGGCGCAGGTGAAGGTGGGGCGGACGTCGTAGGCGGGGGCCTGGACGTGGCGGGCGACGAGCGAGTGCAGCCCGTCGGCGCCGACGACGATGCGCGCCTCCTCGGTCACCGTCGCGCCCCCGGCGGCGTGACCGCAGACGCCGGTGACGCGCTCACCATCCATGACGAGGTCATCGACCGTGAATCGCTCCCGCACCTCGGCCCCGGCCGCCGCGGCGGCGTCGACCAGCAGCTTGTCGAGGACCGTGCGCCGTGGGCCGTAGCCGTCCGCGACGCCGTCCGCGGGCGGCGGGGTGCCCTGGAGCGCGAAGGGGCCAAAATCCAACCGCTGCCGCCGGACGGGCGGGCAGTTGGAGGCGACGACCCGATCGAGCAGCCCCCACCGTTTGAGGCGGGCGACGCCGGGTTGGTGGATGTAATGGACCGAGAGGGTGTCGCTGGGGAAGCGGGCCTTGTCCAGCAACAGCACCCGGTAGCCCTTACGGGCGAGCAGCATCGCCGTCGGCGAGCCGGCGCACCGGGCGCCGACCACGATCGCGTCGTACATCGCGGGCTCCTTTTTGCGGCTCACGCTGTCGTCGCTGCCATCCGCCGCACCATCCCACCCGGCAAGCGCGTCTCGAAGTCGAGGACGTCGACCCAGGTCGGACGGACCGCGATCCGGACGGTCTGCGCAGAAAGCCGAGCCGCCTGGTCCACCCAAGCCTGTCCCGCCTCGGGCCCCATGTACCGTTTGGCGGCCGCCGCCATCTCGGCCGAAACGCCGTCGACGACCGCGACCGCCGCCGTTCCCCGGATCTGGAGGACTTGGAACGGCGGCTCGGCCGTGTCGATCGTCAGGGCCACCTGGGGGTGCGCCCGGATCGCCGCCGCCTTCGGATCGTCGGGCCAACAACTGACGACGACCTCCTCGCCGGTCCAGTGGAACTGCATCGGCACGACCCGCGGTGTGCCGTCCAGCGCGATGTAGGCCAGTCGGGCCGGAATCGTCGCCTGCAACAGTTGCCGGGCGACGGGATGATCGAGCAGCGCCAGATCGCCGCGCTTCGTCTCCATCGGATGCTCCTCTCTGTGAGTATCGAGCTTCGCGCTTCGCGCTTCGAGTAAACGGCCTACTCAAAGCGCGAAGCTCGAAGCTCGGCACTTCCTGCTGGTGGGATGTTCGCGTTCAGACGAAAGACGTTCGTCGGGTCGTAGCGGTCTTTGAGGGCGGTCAGGCGCGTGAGCCGGTCGCCGTAGGCCGCCTCGACGCCCTGCACTCCTTCGTCGGAGAGGAAGTTGGCGTAGACGCCGACACTGTCCGGCCGCAACGCTTCCCAACCCGCGCGGACCCAGGTTTTGTGGCGCTCACCGTCTGGGTCGGACGGTTGCCAGGCCGCGGCGATGTTGATGTCGAACCCGATCTCGCGTTCGCCGACCGCGGTCGCGGCGGGATCGACGCGGCTGACGGCGCCGCCCATGGCCCAGCCGCCGATCTGCGAGAACGGCGAGGTGATGCCTTCGACCTGCCCGACGATCGTGTCGATGGCGTCGTCGGAGAGCGTCGTCAGCCGGTGCGACTTCCAGTAGTAGTGCCTGCCGTGGGGGGCGCCGCCGTCGAGCATCGACTGGATGGCGACGTACGGGACCGGTCGGATCAACTCGGCGATCGGGTTGCCGAGGGCGCGGAACGGCGCGATCGCCTGCTGCCCCGCGGCCGGTTCGCCTGCCCAGACGAGGACGAGCCCGATGACCGGTTTGCCGATCCGATCCGCCGGCAGGAACGGTAGCGGCGGGGCGAGCATCAGGGCGATCGTGATCCCCAACTCGTCGGGTGCATCGGCGGCGAGGTCGCGGACGAAGCGCAGCACCTCCGGCGCGTCGGCGAGGTTCCAGAAGATCGGTCCCCCGAGCACGATCGGTCCCACCGGGTGGAGCCGGTATTCGAGCGCGGTCGCGATCCCGAAGTTGCCGCCGCCGCCGCGCAACCCCCAGAACAGTTCCGGCTCGGTCTCGGCGTCGACGTGGAGCCGCTCGGCGTCGGCGGTCACCAGGTCGACGGAGAGCAGGTTGTCCACGGTCAGCCCGTGTTTGCGCATCAGGTGACCGAGACCGCCGCCGAGGGTCAGACCGCCGATCCCGGTGTGGCTGATGATCCCGCCCGTCGTGGCGAGCGCGACCTGCTGGGTGGCGCGGTCGAACTCGCTCCAAAGGAGACCGCCGGCCGCGCGCGCGGTCCGTGCCGCCGGATCGACCCGGATCGCCTTCATCAGCGAGAGGTCGATCATGACGCCGCCGTCGCAGACGGCGTGACCGGCGACGGCGTGGCCGCCGCCGCGGACGGAAATCGGCAGATCGCATTCGCGCGCGAAGCGGACGGCCTCGACCACGTCGTCGGCCCCGGCGCAGCGGGCGATCAGGGCCGGGTGCCGGTCGATCGCGCCGTTCCAGATCCGGCGCGCCTCGTCGTAGCCTTCCTCGCTTGGTCGCAGCAGCGCGCCGCGAAATCGCCCGCGCAACCGGTCGATCGGCACCGCGGTGACCTCGGAGGTCGCCAGGAGAGTCATCGTCGCTCCTCCAACGGCCATCCCGTTACTCCTTCCGTGCTTCCTTGCGGACGTCTTCTTCCATCCGCGCGACCATGAACGCGATCAAATCCGACCATTCTCGGAAACCGCGAAAGGCGCCGCCGAGCACGTCTCGCGCACTCCCGCGGTACTCGTGCCCGCCGGCCACTTCCTCCGTCCAGAGCCGGACGGCAAAGAGGCGAGAGCGCGTGGAGCCTGCTCGCTCCGGGTCGTTCGTGGCCGCGCCGTCGTCGATCGCCATCCGCCCTCACCGATTCGCGCTCCGGCGAGTCGATTTCCGGGTACATGATCGGGCAGACGGCGTTCCGGGAGCGTTCCGCGGAGCGTTCCGGGAGGGAATCTGCGCGGTCGATTGCCGTTTCAGCGACGATCGAGGAGGTCGGCGACCTCGCGCAGGTCCGGGATGTCTGGCCGTTCGGGCAGGACCGCGACGATCGCCGCCAGTCGATCGCGCGCCTGGCTGGCCGCCCGGCCGCCGCACTCCAGCCGGTAGCGGAGGAGAGCCGTTGCCGCCCGGAGTTCGAGCATCTTTGCTTCCTGAACGTGCGCAACCGCAAGCGCGCGTTCAAACTCGGCTTCGACCTCTTCGGCGGGGGCACCGAGCACCGCGAGGAATTCGGCGCGCCGGCGGCGGGTCTCCGCTTCCCAGATGTGATGGGCGTCGCCCAATCCGAGTTCCCAGTCGGCCGTCGCCAGACCGGTTCGGGCATCCCCGGCCGCGGCGCAGGCCTCGAGGAGGACGCGCACCGTGTGGGTACGATGACCGGGCGCGTGATCCGCCTGCCGCGTATCGTCGAGGGCGCGCTGGAGGCGGGCGATGCCGGCTTCCTTCCGACCGTCGAGGACGTCGAGGTAGCCGGCAAACTCCTCGGCGGCGACCCGCGTCTGCCTCGTCCCATGTATCCCGTGCTCGGCCGTCAGCATCGCCGTGTAGGCGCGAACGCCGACCGAGTCGCGCATGTCGAGCGACAGGGTAGCCGCGAACACGAGCGCCGTCGCCCGGCTGAACGGATGCCGAATCTCGTCGGCCAGCGCGAGGGCTTCGTCGCGCGCCCGGGTGCCCGCCTGGGGACGGCCCAGGAACCAGAGCGTGTTGCCGAGGCGACTTTGGCAGACCACCTTGGGATCGAGTCCGTAGCGGAGTACGTGGGCGCGGCGGTGCTCGGGGCGGTAGCGGTCCACAGCAATTTCGAAATGCCGTTGGGCAGTGGCGAACTCGCCCTGCCAGAACGCGGCGATGCCAAGCATGTAGTTGCCCTCGACGAGGAGCATGTCGTCGGTGTCGCGCTCGCCACGTGCGTGCAGTTGGTCGGCAAAGGCGCGGGCACCCGTGAAATCGCGCCGGGCAAGGCTGGCAAAGGCGAGCGAACGGAGGAGCAGTGGCTCCGGCTCGACCCCGAGCGCACGGGCGAGATCGAGCGCGCGCCGGTGCATCGCGGCGACGCGCTCCGACCCGAATCCCTCGACCCACGCGAGAGGGGTCAGAAGCGCGGAGAGGATCGCCAGTTCGCGCGCCTGACGCTCGGGCGTTGCCGGCGGTGAGCGGAGGAGATCGAGCGCGCGGTCGAGGAGGCGGATCGCCTCGACGTTCGCGTACATCTGCTGGGCCACGTCGGCCGCGCGCTCGTACCAGGCGACGGCTTGGTCGAGTGCACCCGCCCGCTCGTGGTGCGCGGCGAGTTGCCCGCTGACCGGTCCCGGATCGCGGGCGTGGCGCCGCTCCAGTGCCCGCGCGACACGGGCGTGGGCAAACCGGCGGCGGGCCGGGCTGAGACCGAGGTAGGCGACCTCGCGGATCTTGTCGTGGCTGAAGTCGTAGGCGTCAGCCCCTTGCTCGCGAATGATGCGGCGTCGCCACAGCTCGTCCAACGCGCGAACCAGGATGTCGGGATCGGTCTCACCCGCGTCGGCGAGGACGTCGGCCGAAAACTCGCGGCCGATCGTGGCGGCGAGGCCGACGAGGTCGCGCGCCGGCGCGGAGAGTTGGGCCAGGCGCGCGTCGATCGCGGCCTGCACCTTCGGGCTCAGCCGTCCGCACTCGTCTCCTCCGCTCCGCCATCCGGCGCGCAGGGTCTCGACGACGAAGAGCGGGCTCCCCTCGGTTTCGCCGTAGAGACGATCGACGTCTGGGCCGACGACAGGCCGGCCGGTGATTCGCTCGGCGAGCGCTGCCGTCTCGGCGCGGGTAAACCGGTCGAGCGGGATTTCGGTGCAGCGGTCGAAGGCGTGCAGCCCGGCGACGAGGTCGTTCAGCGGGTGGTCAAGGTCCAGTTCCTCTCGCCGTGCCGTCGCCACGACAAGCAGGCGGGCCTCCGGGTCGACCCGAAGCAGGTAGTGGAGGCATTGCAGGGTCTCGCGGTCACCCCAGTGGAGGTCGTCGGCGACGAGGAGGAGCGGTGCGGCCGGTGCGAGGATCGCCCGCGCAACGGCGTCGAAGAGCCGCTGCCGGTGGTCGCTCTCGGGCAGCGGCTGGGGCCGGGGGAGACCGGGAAGCTCGGCGAGGAGTTCGGGGAGGAGGCGGGCGAGTTCGGTCAGGAGCGCCCGGTCGAGCCGCCGGATGCGCGCCTTGACGTCGTCCGCCCGAAGCCAGGAGACGATCGGCGCGTAGGCGAGCGCGCCCTCCGCCGGGTACGACCTGGCTTCGGCGGTCGCGACCCCGCGGTGGACGCACCAGGCACGGAACTCTTCGACGAGCCGGGTCTTGCCGATCCCCGGTTCGCCGCTGACCAGGACGAACTGGGCGCGACCCCGCTCCGTCGCGCGCCAGAGGGCGACGAGGCGGGCCCACTCGGGCGTGCGGCCGACGAGCGGGGGACCACCGAGGCGTTCGCCCTGGCGCTCCGCGACCGCCGGTTGTCCGGTCGCCGGGAGCAACGCCTCGTAGACCTCGCGCGTCGCCGCCGACGGGGCGACGCCGAGTTCCCGTTCCAGGGTGGCGGCGCAGACGTGGTAGACGTGGAGCGCCCGTGCCCGGTCGCCGCGCGCGTCGTGGAGGCGCATCAGGAGCCGATACGACTCTTCGCGGAGCGGGTCGTGGCGGAGGAGATGTTCCGCGTAGCGGATCGCCTCGGCATGGTCGCCGCGGTCGCCGAGCGAGGCCATCAGCCGCGCCAGGGCGTCGAGATAGCGCGCGCGGAGCCGCTCGCGCTCGCCGAGGAGCCATTCGTCGTAGCAGCCGTCGAGGAGATCGCCGGCGTAGAGGTCGACGGCTTCCCGCAACGCGGTGAGGGCGCCGTCGCCCGTTTCCCGCTCCGCCCGCGCGATCGCGTCGGTGAAGGCGGCAACGTCCAACCAGGTTGGGGTGTCCGCCCGCCACTTGAGCGTGCGCGGGGTGACGTCGAGAAAGCGGTCGGGGTCGGGCAGGGCGTGACGAAGGGTGTGGAGCAGGTGGCGGAGATTCGTCCGCGCTTGCGACTCGGTCGAGTCGGGCCAAAGGAGGTACGCGAGGTGCTGCCGCGGCTGCGGCGTATCCCGGTGGAGGAGGAGGTAGGCGAGCAGCGACTCGACGCGCGCGGACTCGAGCGGCAGCAGCGGGGTCTCGCCGTACCGCAGATCGAGGGCACCGAGCAGCCGAATGCGGAGCGTTGGCGACTCCATGACGACCTTCCGTCCCACTGACCGCAGTGAGTCGTGCACCATTATTCCCCGGTCCGACGCCTCGTACCACCATCGTCGGGCTATTCTCGCTTTGGAGGACGGTTCGATCGCCGCCTGCCGCCTACAATGCGCTCGGTTCTTGGGGATGTCTCCCCACGCGCAGGCCAATCTCGGCGAGCGGCGCCATCGGAAGGGAGAGGCGGCTATGGTCGAACAACGGCTCTCGGATCTGGAGTTCGCCCTCCTCTTGGACCGCGACTTCCACCCCTCGCCCGTTGCCTGGGAGGATCAGGTTTTCTACTTCCTTCTCCTCGACCGGTTCTCGGACGGCCGGGAGGACGGGTATCTGGCCAACGACGGGCGGTCGGCCCGCGGGACGACTCCCCTCTTCCGATCGGGCGACGCCGGGAATGCGATCGGGACGGCGGCGGATGCCGAGCGGTGGCGGGAAGCGGGGCGGACCTGGGCCGGCGGGACCTTGCGCGGGCTGGCGAGCAAGATGGGGTATCTGCAGCGGCTCGGCGTGACGGCCGTCTGGGTCAGTCCGGTGTTCAAGCAGGTGGCCTCGGTCGACTCGTACCACGGGTACGGGGTGCAGAATTTCCTGGACGTCGATCCGCACTTTGGGGATCGCGACGACCTCCGGCGGATGGTCGAGACCGCCCATGCTCACGGGATTCGGGTGGTCCTCGACGTGATCCTCAACCACAGCGGCAACGTGTTCGCGTACGACCCGGATCGCTACTGGACGGACGACGGTCGCGGCGGTCGGTTCCTCGACCCGCGCTGGGATGGGCGGCCGTACCGCGTCGCCGGGTACCGCGATGCCGGCGGCGGGCCGTCGCTCCCGTTCGGGGCGATCGACCTCGCGGTGCACGAGGACGCGTGGCCGGACGGGGCGATCTGGCCGGCGGAGTTGCAACCGGCGGACCGCTTTACCCAGAAGGGCCGGATCGACAATTGGGACTACGACCCCGAGTTCCGGGAGGGCGACTTCGCCGATCTGAAGGACATCCACCTCGGCAGCGGCGATCTCGACAACTATGCGCCATCGGACGCCCTGGCCGCCCTCTGCCGCGCCTACAAGTTCTGGATCGCCTTCGCCGACCTCGACGGGTTTCGGATCGACACGGTCAAGCACATGGACCCCGGTGCGGTGCGGTTCCTCGCTTCGGTCATCCACGAGTTTGCGCAGCGACTCGGCAAGGAGAATTTCTCCCTGATCGGCGAGATCACGGGCGGCCGGCAGCGCGCCTACGAGACGCTCGAAGTGACAGGATTGGACGCGGCGCTGGGGATCGACGACGTGCCCGACAAGTTGGAGGGGTTGGTCAAGGGATACCGCGCGCCGGGCGACTACTTCGACCTCTTCCGCAACTCGTTGCTGGTGCGCAAGGAGAGTCACGTCTGGTTCCGCAACAAGGTCGTCACGGTGATCGACGACCACGACCAGGTGAGAAAAGGGCAGCAGAAAGCCCGCTTCTGCGCCGGCGACGATCGCTGGCGCCGGTTAGCGTTGCCGGCACTTGCCCTCAACGCGACGACGCTGGGGATACCGTGCATCTACTACGGGTCCGAGCAACGCTTCGACGGGGCCGGCGGTGACGACCGCTACCTGCGGGAAGCGATGTTCGGCGGCGAGTTCGGTCCCTTCCGCTCGCGCGACCGCCACTGCTTCGACGAGACGACGCCGGTCTACCGGGAGATCTCGCACGTCCTGGCGGTTCGGCGGGAGGAGCCGGCGCTCCGCCGGGGTCGGCAATACCTCCGCGACATCTCCGGTGACGGCGTGAACTTCGGGCCACCGGTACCGGTTGGGGGGGAGCTGCGCTCGGTGGTCGCGTGGTCGCGGATCTTCGACGAGCGCGAGTTGGTGGTCGCGATCAACACCGACGCCGGTGGGGAGCGGTCGGCCTGGGTGACGATCGATGCGGGGTTGCACCGGGAGGGAGACGTCTTGAGGTGCCTCTATCCTGGGGATGGGCCGGTGACGGCGGTGCCGGTGGAGGCCAGGAACGGACTGGCGGTGCGGTTGACGGTGCCGGCGGCGGGGTTCGTGATATACGGGTGAGGCGATAGGCGTGAGGCGTGAGGCGTGAGGCGTCAGGCGTTAGGGATTTCCCTCCGGGTCGGATCGCGGGATGGACCCTCACCCCCTGCCCCCTCTCCCGGTGCGCGGGAGAGGGGAACGCGCGGGTGCGGCCGGGGCCGTTGGCTGCTCCGAGCGCGGGGGCCGGTCGCGGACGCATTCGGTGCCTGCCCGGGCCCGCCCACGCGATGGAAGGGGTCCGCTTGCGGGCAATAGAGAACGTACTGTCTCTAGAGTGAAGCCTGTCGTTCGGGAAATTGTGAGGCACGATCGCTACGGGATGCGGCGGGCCGCGAAGTCCATTTCGTCTTGCTTCAGGGTCATGTCTGTCACGGCGCCGGCTTCGTCCCTGGCGAAGGCGAGTTCGATGTCGAGGGCATCGGCAACGAAGGTGGCATCCGAGACGGCGACCAGCGGGATGGGTTGCTGGTCGGGCAGGTGGATGGACAGCGCGGTGCCGTCGGCCGTGATCTGGATGTGGAAGTCGGGACGCAGTTCGTAGGCACCGGCGTATGGTGTGAGGGCATCCGCGGTGAGTGGCTCGGGGGCGAGGTGGGGGCGGAACGCGCCCAACTGGTCGCCCGGTAGGAGGGGCCAGTTGTACTCGCGGGCGATGGCGCCGATGATCTCCGGGTAGAGGGCCTCGCCCAGGTCGCTGTTGGTCATGACGATGACGCCAGCACCCTGGTCGGCGTACGCCTGCATCTCGCAGCGGAAGCCCTCGTTGCCGCCGGTGTGACCGAATCGCAGGATCGGGTCCGCGCCGGCGAGGAAGAAGCCCAGACCGCAGGGACCGTCGAACCAGCCGGTCAGCATCTGGTCGACGGTCGAACTGGCCAGGATCTCGCCGCGACCGTCGCGCCGCGCGCGCTGGAGTTCGCGGGCGACGCGGGCGAGATCGGTGGGGGTGGTCCAGAGACCGGCCGCGCCCATCTCCGGGTAGACGGCCCAGCCGCCGGGGATGGGATCGCCGCCGGTGCGATGTCCCCTCGCGGCGTCTGCGCGCCGGTCTTCCGGGAGCGGTTGGGCGTAGGTGCTGTCGGTCATGCCGAGCGGGGCGAGGACGAGGTCGCGCATCAGGTCGGGGAAGGGCGTGTCGAGCAGGTCGACCAGCAGTTGGTGGACGATCGTCGTGCCGCCGCCGGAGTAGCGGAGGTGGACGCCGGGGACGGCGGTGACGCGCACGGGGAGCGTGTTGGCCGGTGGCCGACCGTCGAGGACCTGGAGCGTGGTGGGGACCGGATCGCCGGGGCGGTAACCGGGGAAGCCGTGGACGGTCGTGCCGCCGTGGTGGGTGAGCAGGTGGCGCAACGTCAGCCGCGGTTGCCACGTGCCGTTGACCGGGACCTGCCAGGAGCGCAGGTAGCGGTTGACGTCTTCGTCGAGGTCGAGGCGGCCGTCCTGGACGAGGCACATCACGGCGAGGGCCGTCACCGGTTTGCTGATCGAGGCCGCCTGGAAGAGGGTCTGCTCGGTGACGAGGTCGGGGCCTTCTGATACGAGATGACCGTATCCCTTCGCCCAGGCGAGTTCGCCGCCGTCGAGGACGGCGATGCTGACGCCGGGGACGGCGTGGGTTGCCATACGCTCGGCGAGGGGATAGGCCGGCGGGGCGGAGGTTCGGAATGGCCATTCGGGGGTAATCCCGGTCTCGATGCGCCGAATCCTGGTTGCGAGGGGTTCAGGGTTTGGCATTGCGTTCGCTGCTCCTGGTCGGGTTCGCTGCGGACGGCTTCGTATAGTAGTGCCGCGTCAGCCAGGAACTGAGACCGCCGGGGCCGGGGAAGATGACCCGTTCGGTGATGTTGGCCTGGTCGAGTTTGTCGCGGACTTCCCACTTGAGATCCCCGGGGATCACGTACTCGCGGTAGGGGATGGCGTTGGTCTGGAGCCAGTCGTTCAGGAGCAAGGCCGGGTTGGACATGACGGAGAAGACGGCGAACTGGTTGACGATGCGTTGGTCGAGCGAGGGCGGTTCGAGAAAGGCGACGAAGTCGCCGCCGATCTGGTCGAAGGTGGCGATGTCGATGCCGTTGGCGCGGAGGAGGTCGGGGGTGAAGACGTGGGCGCCTTCGGTGTCGATGATGGTGCGCAGGCGCGGGGGGAGGGAGAGGTTGGTGACGTCGACGTCGACGGCGTAGACGAGTCCATCGTCGTCCATGCAGGTGAGGTCGGAGGTGGCGAAGTGGGCGGCGACGTAGGGGGAGTAGGTCCAGTCGAGCAAGCGGGTGGGGAGACCGTAGTGCTGGCCGACGGCGAGCCAGTGCCAATCGGAATCGCCCACGTTGACGTCGAGGTAGGCGTACTTGCGGAAGTTGCGGATGAGGTGGCGCTCTTTCTTGGCGAATTCGCCGCCGAGTCGCATCAGGCTGGTCTGCATGCGGTGGTAGGTGACCGAGTTGAGACCGCGGAAGACGAGGCCCTGGCGGAAGCGGTTGATCCCGGTGTCGAAGGAGACGTCGAAGAGGTGCTTTTGCAGGTCGAGCCAACTGGTGACGGTGTGGGTGAAGGGGGAGTTGGAGGATAGGGGCATTCGTGGTCGGTCCTCGACGGTGCGGGTAGGGAACGCAAGAGCCAGGAGCAGTTTACCCGGTTGCTCCGTCGTGCCCGCACGACCCGGCGTGTAGGCGAGATTTTCCAGGCGAGGGACGCGATTATGGACGCGGGAGGGCACAGGGCCCTCCCCTACCCGACATGGGCCGGGGCTATTGCGAGAGGTGACGCGGGTTACCGCGAGGTGCATGTGTGATGCGTTGCTGGCGGTCACTCCACGCGGGATTGGAAGTCCCGTGCTCGGTGAACGGAAGTCCCTCCGGGACCGAGCAGGTCAGCAGGCGCCGACACATCCGTTCCGCGATGCTCGTTAGAGGTGATCGGGCGCGATCGGCGTTTCCAGCGCCGAATCGCCGCGCCGCTCGACCCGGTACGCCTTGGCCCCGGGGCGAGCGCCGACGACCCGCACCAATTCGCGGCCGGCGAAATGGAGGGCGACCCCGTCGTCGGCCGCGTAGCCGTCGCCGAGCTCACCGGCGGCGACCAGCCGTCGGTAGACGGGCCGCCGGTTGGTCTCGCCGTCGTAATGCGGACAGGCGCTGCCGGGCAGGAACCCGAGGCAGATCAGCCCGCTGAGGTTGTCGAGCGGGTCGCCGGTCGAACCGAGCACCGAATCGGTCACCCCTTGCGCGAACCAGCAGATCATCCCGGCGCTCACGCCGGCGAGCACGACACCAGCCGTCCATGCCTCGCGCAGGATCCGGTCGATTCCCCATTCGCGCCAAAGGGCAAGCATGCTCCGGGTGTTGCCGCCGCCGACGTAGATGACGTCTTGGGCAAGCAGCAAGGAGCGAAGATCCGCCGGGGTCGCCTTGAAGAGCGGGAGATAGGAGGGTCGGCACTCCAGGGAGCCGTACGTGGCAAAGAAATCGGTGACGTAGGTCGCCGAATCCCCGCTGGCAGTCGGGATCAACAAGACCGCGGGTCGGTCACGCTGCGCCAAGGACAGCACATAACGATGGAGCGGGAGATCACCCGGCCCCAGCGAAAACCCGACACCGCCCATCGCGACAATCTGAGGTGTCACCACGCGATCCCCTCCATCCAGCGAGCGCGGCCTCGCCGCCACCAAACCGGACCGGCGCGGGCTCCATTCTCGCGCACGCGGCCGCCGGGTTTTCCGTCCTCGCCAATGTGGTCGATGCGACCGATCGGACGCCGCCGGCGGCGACGCCGATGGCGGGTAGCCGCCGGCGCCGCCACCACGATGAAATCCGCTTTAGCGCTTCATCCAGGGATCCAGCGCATCCCGCAACCCGTCGCCCAGGAAGTTGAAGGCGAGGACGGTGAGGGAGAGGGCGATGGCCGGGGAGACGAGCATGTAGGGGTAGGAGCGGAGGTTGGGGATGGCCTCGGAAATCATCAGACCCCAACTGGGCATGGGGGGGCGGGCGCCGAGACCGAGGAAACTGATGCCGGCCTCGTAGATGATGGCCTGGGGGATGCCGAGGGTGGCGGTGACGACGATGACGGCGACGATGTTGGGGAGCAGGTGCTGGCCCATGATGCGGCGGTCGGAGGCGCCGAGACCGCGGGCCGCTTCGACGAACTCCTTTTGCTTGAGCGAGACGACCTGAGCCCGGACGAGACGCGCGGCCGGCATCCAGTTGACCAGGGCGACCCCGATGAAGACGCCGAGGAGACCGCCGGTGCGGGCATCCAGTGAGGCGAGCGAACCCGTAACACCCCCGTGCACGGTCGCGAACTGCGCACGGAGGAAGGTCATGATGACGATGATGAAGAGGAGACTCGGGATCGAGTAGAGGATGTCGACGGTTCGCATGATCACCGTGTCGATCTTGCCGCCGTAGTAACCGGCCGCGATGCCGGCGGGGACCCCGATCAGCAGGATCACGCCTTGGACGACGAGACCCACCGTCAGCGAGATCCGCGCCCCGTAGATCAACCGGCTCAGGATGTCCCGCCCGAGCTCGTCGGTTCCCAACAGGTAGTTGCCTCCCGGCGGCTGGGTCAGCGCGTTGTAGTCCTGGAGGTCGTACGGTTTGGGGGCCACCACCGGTGCGAACACGGCGGCGAGCGCCAACGCCAGGAGCAACACTCCACTCGCGAACGCCAACCGTGACCGCCGCAGTCGCCGGAACGCGTCTCGCCACAACCCCTCGGCCGGTTTCTGCCGGATCGCGAGCGGGGTCTGGACCGGGGCGGTGGTGACGGCCGTTTGCGCCATTGCGAGCCTCCGGGCGGAAGGCGGAAGGCGGAGGGCGGGAGAGGGCGGAGGAGGGCGGGGAGTACGAGTCGATGCGCCTTCCGCCTTCCGCCTTCCGCCCTCTACGTCGCGCCGATGCGCGGGTCGAGCAGCGGATAGAGGAGGTCGACGATCAGGTTCATGATAGAGACGGTGGCGCCGAGGACGAGGGTGGTGCCGAGGATGACCGGGTAGTCACGGCCGGAGATGGCCTGGACGAAGTAGCGGCCCTCGCCGGGGATCTGGTAGATCGTTTCGACGAAGAAGGCACCGGTGGCGATGTCGGCGACGACGATGCCGGCGATCGTGACGACGGGCAGCAGCGCGTTTTTCAGGCAGTGACCGAGGAGGACGAGGCGTTCGGCGATGCCTTTGGCGCGCGCGGTGCGCACGTAGTCCTGACGGAGCACGTCGAGCATGCTGGACCGGGTGTAACGGGCCAGGACGGCCGTGGGATAGAGTGCCAGGGCGATTGCCGGGACGATGACTTTCTTGCTGAATACGCCGTCCCACCCCCCGGTCGGTACCCAGTGCAGCTTACTGGCGAGCAGCAGGACCAAAAGCGAGGTGGCGACGTAGGCGGGGGTCGAGATGCCGATGATCGAGATCAAGGTCGAGACGTAGTCGAGGAACGTGTTGTGGCGGACCGCGCCGATCACCCCGAGCGGAAGGCCAACGACGATCGCGATCGCCATCGCGACCGCGGCCAGCTTCAGCGATACCGGGAACGCGGCCCGGATGATATCGGTGACCGTCCGGGACCGCTGCGTATACGATGGGCCGAGGTCTCCCTTGAGTGCCTTGCCGAGGAAGTCGACGTATTGCTGCCAGACCGGTTTGTCCAGTCCGTAGGCCTTCTTGAGTTGCTCCTGGACCGTGGCCGGGATCGGCTTATCCGAATTGTCCCACGGTCCGCCGGGTGTCGAGTGCATCAAGAAAAAGGTGAGCGTGTAGATCGCCAGGAGGGTCGGGATGAGCATCAAGACCCGGCGGATGACGTAATCCGTGCGCATCGGGAGCTCCGAACTTCGAGCTTCGAGCTTCGAGCTTCAGAGACCGCTCGGGCGCGCCGATCCCTGTGGGGCGCGCCCGCTCGATGCGGTTGCTCGAAGCTCGAAGCTCGAAGCTAACTACGACTCGACGACCGACATGTACTTGAGCCAGGTGCGGCCGAGGATGGGGTAGTGGTAGACGCCCTTGATGTTGGGTTTGATGACGTAGATGCGGTTCAAGTGGTAGAGCGAGATGTACGCCGCGTCCTGGTTCAGGATCTTTTCCGCCTGCTTGTACTGGGCGATCCGGGCTTCGGGGTCCGGATTCGCGACCGCGGCGCGGACGATCTGGTCGAACTGGTCGTTCTTCCAGTGGGCGTGGTAGGTCGCGTCGGAGTTGGAATCGAAAAGCTGGTTGTGCCAGTTCGCCGGGTCCCCCCAGTCCGAGCCCCACAGGAGGATGTAGAGGTTGAACTTCGTGCCGGTTTGCAGCGAGTCCGCCCAGTCGCTGAAGGCTTTTTGCTCCATCGGGTTGAGCGTGACGTCGATGCCGAGGTTCTGCTTCCAGGCATTCTGAAGGTATTGGCCCGAATTCTTCGAATCGGACTCGGTCGAGATGTAGGTGAATTGCAGGTTCGGGAACCCCTTGCCGTCCGGGAACCCGGCCTCGGCCAGGAGTTGCTTCGCCTTGGCCACGTCCTCGCCGAGACCGGCGGTGGGATCGTTGCCGGGGATGTCCGGCGGCAGCATGGTCGGCGCCGGGGTGTACAGCCCCTTGAGGACTCCATTGGCGAGGGTATCGCGGCTGATCGCCATCGAGAGGGCCTGCCGGACCTTGACGTTGTCGGTCGGTGGGTTGGTCGTGTCGCAGATGAGGAATTTGGTGCCGGAGCGGGGGAAGATCTGCATCTGGGCGCTGAGGGTCGGGTCGCCCTTGACGCGATCGAGATCTGCCTCGGAGACCTGCGCCTGGTCGAGCTCGTCGTTCTCAAAGGGGACGAGGGCCTGGGCGACGTTGTCGTCGAAGAGCGTGTAGTTCGCCTTGGTGATCGTCGGTTTGTCGCCGTAGTAGTTGGGGTTCTGCTCGAGGGTCATCGTCTGGTTGTGTTCCCAGGCGGTCAGGACGTAGGGGCCGTTGCCGACCACCGTGCCGGCCTCGACCCAGGCGTCACCCGCCTTGTCGATGACGTGCTTGGGGACCGGGTAGAAGGTCCAGGTGGCGGCCAAGAGCGGGAAGTAGGGCGTCGCTGATTCGAGGGTCACGACGAGAGTCTTGTCGTCGGTTGCCTTGACGCCGAGGTCGGTAAGCTGGGCCTTGCCCTGGTTGATGGCGAGACCGTTCTTGAGCGGGAACATCGCCGTCGTGTATTCGGATTTGGTGGCGGGGTCGAGGACGCGCTGCCAGCTCCACTCGAAGTCGTGGGCGGTGAGGGGGGTACCGTCGGACCACTTCAGGCCGTCGCGCAGGGTGAAGGTGTAGACGGTATCGTCGGCGTTGGGTTCCATCTTTTCGGCGAGACCCATCTGGAGGCTGCCGTCGCGCTGGTCGATGTAGACCAGCCCCTCGAACATGTTCTGGAGTTGCTCCAGGCCCTTGCCGCCACCGGTGATGCCCGGGTCCATGTAGACCGGCTCACCCTCGGGGAGACGGACGACTTGCTCGTCGGCGAGTGGCTGATCCTGGAGGGCGGCGTTCATCATCTTGAGCCGGTTCATCGCCGGGGCAGCGGAGCCGCCGACGGCGTTGAGACCGGCGAGGACGGAGGCGCCGGCGCCGAGGGCGGCGGCCCGTTTCACGAGGTCGCGGCGGGAAACGTTTCGTGTCGCCGCGGCGTGCATCAACTCATCGATCTGTGCATCATGTTCAGAACGATCACGGTTGGCCACGGGTGCCCTCCTTGTGTCGGTCGATCAGACCGCCTGCCACATTCCGTTGTGGAAATCGGGCGGGATTGTAGCATCGTGCCACCTCCCGCATGTCGTGCAGGTCGGACAAACTACGGTTCCTGGTCCCGCCACGGGTACTACGCGCGACGATGGGTGAACGGATGGGGTGAGTGGGTGAAACGGGGGCGCAACGGTTGGGGGTTGCCGAACGTCGTACAGTTGGGGTGGTCCCGCTCGAGAGCCCCGGGTTGAAATCGCCCAGAGGGCACCCGGCTCAAGCGACGACGCCCAGAGGGCACCCGCCTCCGGGGCTAGACACGGGACAGCGAAGACTCGCGAACGCCAAACGATCGGGAGGTGAGCCGATGCACCGCCGCGGCCTTAGCGTGTTGATGTCGGTTGCGTTCGTTGGGATGGTATCAATGCCGGCGGCGGTAGCCGCGCAGGAGGCGTCGCCGGTGGCGGAGTTGGGGCCGCCGAGTGCGTCGGAGTGCGTGGTGCAGCCGCGATCGGAAGCGGAGATTGCGGCGCTCAGTGGGACGCCGACCGCGACGGAAAAGGGTAACGAGGCGTCGGCGCCGATGGAGTTGCCTGAAGGGACTCAGGTGGACGAGGCGACCCAGGCGGCGATCGAGCAGACGCTGCGCGAGGTCGTCGCCTGCGCCAAGGCGGGGGACGTGGCGCGGCTGCTGGCGCTCTACAGCGACGAGGCGATTCGCCGGTTTGTGCTGGCCAACGAGCCGGTGCCGATCGTGCCGGGGCAGCCGAGCGGGGAGACGGGGACGCGGCCGGCGACGCCGCCGGCGAATGCCGACGTGACGCCGGTGGTGCAGGAGGCACGAATGCTGCCGGACGGGCGGGTGGCGGCGCTGGTGACGTCGGTTGCCCCAGGGTCTCGGGCCGAGGTGGTCATCTTCGTGCAAAGCGGGGAGCGCTGGGTGATCGACGAGGTGCATCCGCTGGCGATGCCGGGGGCGACGCCGGTCACGGGGGCCGACAACCCGATGGTGCAGGCGGTGATGGCGGACGCCGCGAGCCGGCTGGGGGTGCCGGCCGACCAGTTGCAGGTGGTGAGCATCGAATCGTGGGAGTGGCCGGATACCTCGCTGGGGTGTCCGCAGGAAGGGCAGTTCTACGCCCAGGTAATCACGCCGGGTTACCTGATCGTGGTGACCGGGGCGGGTCAGCGGTTGGAGTACCACACGGATACCGAGGGGCATTTCGTGGTGTGTCAGACGTAGGTCGGCGGCCTCCCGGCTTCGGCCCCCCCGGCCCCCCCATCCTGGGCTCAAAGGGGTGGGTCGCGGATGGATGGTGGCAGGGCGAGGGGAACGCGGGGCGAGCGGCGGGGCGGACCCCGGCAGAACGGGGGCGCGCGGCCGCCCCTCCGGCCGGAGGGGCCCCGTGCGCTCGCCCCGCGACCGCCCTCCGGCCCCGCCGCCACCGCCGCCCCGTCCGCCGCCGTGCCGCTTCGTTCCCGCTACCCACCCCTTTGAGCCAATCCTGGGGGGAAGGGGAACGATAGGCAGCGCGACTACCCCTCTTCGCGGATTATGCGGATCGCGGCGCGCAGGTAGCCGAGGGCGTAGGCCATGCCGGCGTGCCAGGGGGCGGCGCAGGTCATCTGGGGAGTGTGGTCGGGGATGATGACGCCGTCGTAGCCGTTTTTGTGGTAGATGCGGAGGGCTTTGACCATGTCGACGTCGCCTTCGTCGAGGAAGACTTCGTGGTATTCGGGAACCCGGCCGCGGACGTTGCGGAAGTGGACGTAGGCGATCGCGCCCTGCTTGCTGTAGTGGTCGATGGCCTCGTAGATGCCGCCCTCGCCCATTTCGGCGAGGGTGCCCTGGCAGAACTCGAGGGCGTTTGATGGGCTCGGGTAGACGTCGAGGAGGCGTTGGTAGAGACGGGGTTGGTTGACGAGGCGGGCGTGGCCGCGCAGGGTGGGCAGGGGCGGGTCGTCGGGGTGGGCGGCGAGGCGGACGCCGGCCTCCTCGGCGACGGGGACGACGGCGCGGAGGAAGTCTTCCAGGCGGTGCCAGAGTTGGTCGGCGGTGGTGGGCGGGGCGGTGCCCGGTGGGGCATCGGGATCGTAGGTCATGTTCCAGACCTGGCCGTTGGGGATTGGGGTCTCTTTGGGACCGGTGGCGGCGGAGAAGCCGACCGATTCGGCGCCGCCGCGGGCGAAGGGGCCGACGACGTGACCCCAGACGCCGGCGATGCTGAAGTTGTAGCCGAGGATGGGGATACCGGCTTGGCCGAGGTTGCGGACGATGGTTTTGACGTCTTCGAGTTGGTGCGCCTTGTTTGGCCCGTCCAGGAGGACATCGTACCAGTGGGACGGATCGAGGTTTTCGATCGCGGCGAGTTGGAGTCCTTCGGCTTCGATGCCGCGGCGGAGATCGGCCAATTCCTCGACGGTCCAGAGGTTGCCGCGGTTGTCGGAGACACCCCAGCCGGAGCCCTCGCTCTCAGCGGCGGGGATGCGCGGTCCCTGGCGGAAGTAGTCGACGAGATGGGCGACGATGTGGGTAGCGCCGGCTTGCCGGGCGAAGCGGTAGTTGTCCGGGGTCAGCATGTGGCGGTAGAGACCGAGACCGAGTTTCATGCGATTGCTCCTGCGGTCGGTGGTTAGTGGTGAGGGTACCGCGTTTGAACGCTGCCCGCACGAGCGTTTGCGTTCAGTTCGAGACGTCGATCCGATCGAGGACCTCGCGCCAGTCTCCGCGTCGTGGGGCGACGCCGAATTCTTCGATGAGCATGCGAACGACCGCCGCGAGGGTGACAGGGCCGGTGGCGATGTGCCGATCGCCGAGGTCGATTTCTTCGGTGGTCACCGCGTCTGTCCTGGCATTCAGTGGGGCCGAAACGTGGAGGTGAGGATGGTCTGGCCCGGCGAAGCGCGGACCGGGTTGCCAGTGATGGGTCAGGAGTTCCTTGCCGTCTCGATCGAGGAGAGCGTACTCGTACATCCTGGTTCTGACGTCCCACGTGCGGCGGTTACGGACTTGCTCGATCTCCACGATCGCGTAAAGGTGCATAACGTGCAGGAAGAGCCCGCGCGGCCCGCCGTGAGGCGCACGGAGCGGGGCAGGTTCGTTCTGAGGTTCGAAGTAGGCCGCGTACAGATCGCCGACCCGATATTCGTACGGAACGGAAAGGTGGCGATCGGTGACGCAACGGACGATCGCGCCGAGCGCGTGGGGGTAACGATCTACCGCGATTCTAGGCGAGCGAGCGGCGGGCAAAGGGAATCAGCATCACGAGGCGACCGAGTTTCCGCCCGTCCTTCGTGTCCGGCACCGGGCCGTAGTCGCCGCGATCCCAGCCGCGGAGAAACGCCTCACCGGAGATGCCCAACAGCGCACGGGCCTCGCGATCGAAGAGCGCGCGGCCCTCCTCGGCGGTCACGAAGCGAACGCCGGGAATCTCGTCGCGCTCCTCGGCTTCTGCCAGGTCGTGTTGATTCGTTCGTGTTGCAACCATCGCGAACCCCATCCACTTACAAGCGTCTCGCCCCGGACCCCGTTGGAATCGGGCGATAGCGCCACCTCCAGTTTGCATCGGGTTGTCGATCCGCGCAAGCGCACCGCCGCCAGAGGGTGTTGTGCTGATTGTCGGTCGAGTCCACAATCGTGCTCTGGCACTGGGCCGTTCTGACTTAATCGCGAAGGAGGCGCGCGTGATGGAGCGGCGGGTGGGGAGGCGGAGTGGCTTGACGTCGTACGGGGACGAGGGGTTCAGCACGTTCATGCGGCGGGCGTTTGCCAAGGGGATGGGGTACACGGACGAGGATCTGCGGCGGCCGGTGATCGGGATCTGCAATTCGTGGAGCGAGTTGAACCATTGCAACAGCGGCCTCCGCGGGTTGGCGGAGGCGGTGAAGCGCGGCGTGTGGCAGGCGGGCGGGTGGCCGCTGGAGTTTCCGACGATCTCGCTGGGCGAAATCTTCATCAGCCCGACGGCGATGCTCTACCGCAACCTGATGGCAATGGACACCGAGGAGATGATCCGGGCGCAACCGATCGACGGTGTGGTGCTGCTCGCCAACTGCGACAAGACGACGCCGGCCCAACTGATGGGGGCGGCGAGCGCCGACCTGCCGGCGATCATGCTGACCGGCGGGCCGATGCTGAACGGGCGCTGGCGGGGGCAGGATCTGGGGGCGTGCACCGATTGCCGGCGGTATTGGACGGAGTACCGGGCCGGGACGATCGGCGAGGCGGAATTGGGGGAGTTGGAGAACGCGCTGTTCCGCTCGGCCGGGCATTGCATGGTGATGGGGACGGCGAGCACGATGGCGTCGCTCGCGGAGGCGATCGGGATGACGTTGCCGGGGACGGCGGCGATCCCGGCGCCCGATTCGGGGCGGGTGCGGCTGGCGGAGGAGACGGGGCGGCGGATCGTGGCGATGGTCGAGGAGGACCTGCGACCGTCGCGCATTTTGACCCGTGAGGCGTGCGAGAACGCGATCCGGGTCTGCGTGGCGATCGGTGGGTCGACGAACGCGGTGGTGCACCTGGCAGCGATCGCCCGGCGCGCGGGTGTCGGTCTGCCGCTCGACCGTTGGGACGAACTGAGTCGGATGACGCCGATGGTGGCGAGTATGCGGCCGACCGGCAAGTTCCAGATGCAAGAGTTGCACGAGGCGGGGGGAATCCGCGCGGTGATGCGGGAGTTGCTGCCGCTCCTGCACGGGCAGGCGATGACGGTCAGCGGGAAGACGGTCGCGGAGAACCTGGGGGCGGTGCCGGAGACGACGCGGCGCGACGTGATCGCGCCGCTGGGAGAGCCGTTCGCGGCGGAGGGCGGGATCGCGGTGCTGCGCGGGAACCTGGCGCCGGGTGGGGCGATCATCAAGCACGCGGCGGCCTCGCCGGGGTTGTTGCGGCACCGGGGGACGGCGGTCGTCTTCGATTCGGTCGAGGAGATGACGCGCCGGGTCAACGATCCGGCGTTGCCGGTGACCGCGGGGAGCGTCCTGGTCTTGCGGCACGCGGGGCCGGTCGGCGGGCCGGGGATGCCGGAGGCGGGGATGATCCCGATCCCCGCCAAGCTGCTGGCGGCGGGTGTCCGGGACATGGTGCGGATCTCGGACGCGCGGATGAGCGGGACGGCGTACGGGACGGTGGTGCTGCACGTGGCGCCGGAGGCGGCGGTGGGCGGACCGCTGGCGGCGGTGCGCGACGGGGACGAGATCGAGCTCGACGTGCCGTCGCGCGCGCTTTCGCT
This sequence comes from Thermomicrobiales bacterium, assembly GCA_036558305.1. GTDB lineage: Bacteria > Chloroflexota > Chloroflexia > Thermomicrobiales > UBA6265 > DATBFX01. The sequence continues at coordinate 30,741 of DATBFX010000164.1, forward strand.
GTTGGTGCCGGAGGAGGAGATCGCGCGGCGGTTGGCGGAACAGCCGCCTTTTGCTGCCGGGGGCTCCGCGAGACGCGGGTACGGGTGGCTCTATGCCAGGCACGTGCTCCAGGCCGATGCAGGGTGCGACTTCGACTTCTGCGCGGCGGGTTGGGATGGGTAATTGCGGGCCGAGCCTGGCCGACGGGGTCCCGGGCGGAATGCGGCGATGCGCCGCGACCCCATCACGTTTTAGCCGCGCCGCCAGTCAACCTGAGTAGTGGGGAGAGACGCGGCGGAGGGACCATGGCACGGCAGGCGACGGGCACGGCCTCGGAGGAGATCGGGGCAGCGGCGACGTCCGCAGCGCCGGACGACGATGCCCTGGTCGCGCTGGCCCGCGCCGATCGCGCCGCCTTCGGGTTACTCTACGACCGCTACGCGGAGGCGGTCTTCCGCTACTGCGACCGGCGGCTGCGCGACCGGCCGCTGGCGGAGGACGCGACCAGTCAGGTCTTCGTCCGGGCGCTCCGCGGACTGGGCGGCTACCGCGGCGGCCCGACCGGATCGTTCCGGTCCTGGCTCTTCGCGATCGCCCACAACGTCACCGCCGACGTCCTGCGGACCGCGCCGGGCGATCGGCCACTGGAGGCGGCACTCGACGTCGTCGACGACGCGCCGGGTCCCGAAGACCTGGCCCTCGACGAAGAACTCCGCGGGTCCCTCCGCGCGCTGCTGGCTCACCTCACGGTCGACCAGCGGCGGATCATCGAATTGCGCCTGGCAGGGCTAACCGGCGTGGAGATCGCGGCGGCGCTCGGTCGCCACCCCGACGCCATCCGCGCGGGGCAACTGCGGGCGACGAACCGCTTGCGGGAACTGCTCGGCGTCGCGGCGCCGGCGCGAGGAGAACACGATGGCGACGCCTGACGGGAACGGGCGGCCACCGGAGGAGGTCGAACCGGTCGCGCGGCGGCTCGACGATTTCTGGGACGACCTCGTCGGCGGCGTGGCGCCGCGCGGGCTCGAGGGCGATCTGGCGACGGTGGTCCGGCACGTCCACGCGATCGACGACGCACGGCCGGCGGCCCCGGCGTTCCTCGCCCGGTTGCGGCGGGAATTGGTCGGCGAGAGGGCGACCGCCGAGGAGGCGACCAAGCCCGCGCCGGCGATGCGCCAGGTGACCGAAGCGGCGGCCCGGCACGACCGAGGCGCGCTGCCACGGACGGCGCCGATCCGCCGGTGGGCCACGACCCACCTCGCGACGGCGGCGCTCGTGCTGCTGACGCTGGGGGCGGTTGTCTACGTGCTCGCGCGTATCCCGAACGAGACGCACGGACCGGGCGCGGGCCCGGCCAGTCCGGCGCCGAGCCCGACTCCCGGTTGGCCCTGCGACCTGCTCGCCGCGCCGGCGGACGGGACGCCGAACCCGGTTGCCACCGTGGCGACCGCCAACGAGCGGCTCGACGCGGCGACCGTCGAGCGGTTGACCGATGCCGCGATGCACCTCGGCACTTGCCTCGCAAGGCACGTCGAATTGCCGTATCCCGACCTGATGACGCCCGGATTCATGACCAGCCGGTTCGGGACGACCGACCAGGCAACCGTCTTTGCGGCGCTGGCCTCCGTCTCGACACTCGAGCCCACCGCCGGAACGAACCCGCAGGCAGCCTCCGGCGGACGACTGAGCGTCGACCTCACCTGGCTGTTGGGCAACGACTACATCCGCGAGCGCTGGTATTTCGTCCAATCCGGATCGAGACTCTTGCTGGACGACGTGAGACCGCTGTCCAACGATGCCGCCGACCCGGCGCGCTCGCCGGATCTGCCGGACCTGCCGGGGCCGCCGCCGTCCGTGGGTCAGGACACGCCCATCCCAAGCCCGACGCCGGTCTACCCGTGCAACACCGTGGGCATGCCGCCGGACGGCAGTCC
>DATBFX010000165.1:0-4715 GCA_036558305.1 Thermomicrobiales bacterium
GGCGCGATCGGTTCGGCGATGGTTTGGGTGGGGGCGACCGGTTGGGCCATCGCCGTGGTGCTCCGAGGTTCCTGCATCGTCATCGAATGCGGATACGCGGGTCGATGTAGGCGTAGACGAGGTCGGTGACGATGTTGACGACGACGACGATGGTCGCCAGCACCAGGACGATGGCCTGCACCACCTGGTAATCCTTGTTGTCGATGGAAGTAAAGAAGAGCTGACCGATCCCCGGCCAGGCGAAAATCGTTTCGACGACGATCGTCCCGCTCAAGAGGAAGGCGATCCGGTAGCCGAGGATCGTCACCACCGGCAGGAGCGAGTTGCGGACGACGTGGCGGATGACCACCGCGGTTTCGCGCAGTCCCTTGGCGCGGGCGGTCGTCACGTAGTCCTGACTGAGCACCTCCGACGTCGCACCGCGGGCCAATCGCGCCAGGACCGCCATCTCCTGGGCCGCCAGGACCGAAACGGGGAGGACGTAGGACTTCCACGAATCGGATCCGTAGGGCGGCAACCAGCCGAGTTTGAGGGAGAAGAGGATGATCAGCATCAGCCCGACCCAGTAGTTGGGGAGGGCGATGCCGAGGGTCGAGCCGATCATGCTGCCGTAGTCGAACCACGAATAGCGTTTGATCGCCGCGATGATACCGATTGGCACGGCGACGGAGACCGAGAGGAGGATCGAGAGGAGGTTGAGGCGGAGGGTGACCGGCGCGGCTTCGAGGATCATCTGACGGACGGGGACGCCGGTGCGAATCATCGACTGCCCGAAGTCGCCCGTGAAGACGTTGCCGAGCCAGGTGAAGTACTGGACGTACCAGGGGCGGTCGAGACCCCACTTGTGGGTGATGAGGTCGAGCTGTTCCTGCGTCACCTGCTGCTCGCCAACGATGATCTGGACCGGGCTGCCGGGAGCGATCTGCATGATGACGAACGAGGTGATGCTCACCAGGAAGATGACCACCACCCCTTGCAGGAGACGCAGGAAAACGTATCTGAGCATCGGCAGGCTTTCTGCAAGCTGGGGAGCGTGAGCGATCAGTGCGTAGTTGGATCGTAGGGACGGAGCCCGCTTCGCCCGGCGCGGAAAGGGGACATACGTGCCCATCGGCCGGGCGGACACGGAGGTCCGCCCCTACGAAGTGCTTTGTACGAAAGGACGACGGGCGCTATCCCTCGTCGATCCAGAAGGTGTAGGCCTTGGCGTAGATGTTGTCGCCGACCGTCGCGGATTCGGGCAGACCCTTTACCCGCTTGTTGAAGTGGTTGTACCAGTTCCAGTACATCATGAAGATGAACGGAACCTCGTCGGCGACGATCGACTGGATCTCCTTGTAGGCCGGCGCACGCTGTTCGGGATCGAGTGTTTTCAGTCCGGAGGCAATGAGTTCATCGACGCGTGCGTTGCTGTAGTGGGAGAAATTGCTGGTCCCTTTCGTGCCAAGTGTACCGCCGTCGTCCGGGTCGAAATTGTTGCCGCCGTAGGTCCAATTGAAGAGCGAGGCGTCCATGGTGCCCTCCCGCAATTTCGAGAGGATCTCCGAAACCTGCGCCTCCTGCAACTGCATGTCGATGCCGACCTCTTTAAAGTACTGCTGGACGAGCTCGGCCTCCGGGCGGCGGGTCTGGTCGCCGGAAATCGTGTAGCAAGTGAAGGTGAGTTTCTGACCGTTCATCTCGCGCACGCCGTCGCCATTGCGCGTCCAGCCCGCTTCGTCGAGAAGGGCGTTGGCCTTGTCCACGTCGTAGGTGTACTGCGGAACGTCCGGATTGTAGTACTGGACGAGGGCTGGGGAAAGGTTGCCGGTCGCGATCTGCGCCGTGCCCTTGAAGATGTCGTCGATCGTCGTCTGCCGGTCGATCGAGTACATCATCGCCTGGCGGACGCGCTTATCGGAGAGGACGGGATTCTTGTTGTTGATCGGGAAGTGGTTGACGGCGGTGCTGGACGTGACGAACGTGACGAACTTCGGGTCGTCCGTGAGACGGAGGTCGTCTTCGGGCGTCGTCGTCCAGACCGAAGAGTCGGCCTTGCCCGTCTCCAGACCGATGGTGCGGACGGACGGTTCCGGCACGATCTCCATGCGGAACGTGTCGACATGGGGGCGACCACGGAAATGGTCGTCGAAGGCGGTCAGCTCGGTGAATTCGGAGGCACGCCACTCTTTGAGCTTGAACGGACCAGTCCCGACCGGTTTCGCTTTGTAGGCATCGTTGCCGATCTGAGCGTGGTATTTGGCGGGCATGATGAACTTGGTCGCGACACTGGCAATGAACGGCGCGTAGACCTGCTTGAGCGTCACTTTCACCGTGTAGGGATCCGGCGCCTCGACCGAAGCGACCGACTCGAAATCGGCGGCTTGGATCGCGGCGTTGTCCGGGTTCATGTACCACTCGTAGGTGTACTTGACGTCCTCGGAGGTGAACTCGACGCCGTCGTGGAACTTGACGCCCTGGCGCAATTTGAAGGTGTAGGTCAGACCGTCGGCGCTGATGTCCGGGGCCGCCTCCGCCAAAACCGGCTGGAAGGCGGTGTTCTCGTCCATCTCCATCAAGGAATTGTGGATCTGGGTGACGACGACCCAGTGCACCGTCGGTCCGGAGTCGTCGGGGTGCAGACTGGCGAGATCCTGGTGACCGGTAACGGTGAACGTGCCGCCTTGTTTCGGCGTGGTGTCCTGGTTACGGGCAGCGAGCGAGGTCTTCGCCGGGGAACCGGCAGCGGCAGCGTCCGCGATACCCTGGGAGCGCAGGAGCGCGAGCAGGGCCGGGGCGGAGAGACCGGCCGCGGCAACTCGCTTCAGCACCTCGCGGCGCGTGGTCGGACTGACGTTGCGGAGCATGGCTTCGAGATCGACGGGGCCACCCATGTCGGCTTCCTCCTCTTCGATGGACGTTGCCCGACCCGTCGACTGCGCGCGGAGCGGGGCATGCCGGACCACTGAACCCGAGATTCGATGTAACTATTTTCACATAGCGACAGGGTCCCGACAATGGGCGGTGCGACCATTGGGACTCCGAGCGGCGAGCGACCGCGCACAAGTCACCGCGGCACTGCCTTGTGCACGACGAACCGTTCGTACGGCCTTGACCGATGGTGGGCGCCGGGTATGATCCCGCCGTCGAATCGCACGAACGCTCGACCGAGAGCCTGTCTCTCCGGGCCGGGTCGGACGGGCTCCGTGGGGCGTGGGCACCGACACCCACGCGCGCTCTCCGGGGCGTCAGGGAGGTTGCTACTCGATGAGTTTGCGGATCGGCATCGACGTCGGCGGGACGAACACCGACGCCGTGCTCATGGACGGCTTGACGGTCGTCGCCAAGATCAAGACTCCGACGACCGAGGACGTGACCAGCGGCATCACGACGGCGCTTCGCCACGTCCTGGAAACGTCGGGGACCGCGACGTCACAGGTCGCCGGGGTGATGATCGGCACGACGCACTTCACCAACGCCGTCGTCGAGCGGCGGCGGTTGCAACCGACGGCGGCGGTTAGATTGGGTCTGCCGGCGACGGCGGCGCTACCGCCGATGGTCGACTGGCCGGACGAGCTGGCGCAAACGCTCGGGCGGCACACCTACCTCTGTCACGGCGGTCACGAATTCGACGGGCGGGAAATCTCGAAGTTCGATCCCGAGGAGATCAAGCAGGTCGCCGCCGAGTTCGGGGCGAAAGGGATCAAGGCGGTTGCCGTCTCGTCCGTCTTTTCGCCCGTCAATCCGAACATGGAGAAAGAGGCGGCGGCGCTGATCGAGGCCGAGGTACCGGGATCGAGTGTCACGCTGTCGAGCGAGATCGGCCGGATCGGTTTGCTGGAACGGGAGAACGCCGCGATCTTGAACGCCTGCCTGCGATCGCTGGCGAAGGAAACGGTAGCGGCGTTCAAGCGGTCGATCGGCGAACTCGGGATTACGGCGCCGCTCTACCTGACGCAGAACGACGGCACGTTGATGAGCGCGGAGTTCGCCGAACAGTACCCGGTCTTGACCTTCGCCTCCGGGCCGACCAATTCGATGCGCGGCGCGGCCTTCCTTTCCGGGTTGAAGGACGCGATGGTCGTCGACGTCGGGGGTACGACGTCGGACGTCGGTGCGCTGACGCACGGGTTCCCGCGGGAGGCATCGGTCGCCGTGGATATCGGCGGGGTAAGGACGAACTTCCGGATGCCCGATGTCTACTCGTTCGGTCTTGGCGGCGGTTCGCTGGTGCAGGCCGACCCGCTGAAGATCGGGCCGCGCAGTGTCGGCTATCGGCTGACGCAGCAGGCACTGGTGTTCGGCGGCGAGACATTGACGGCGAGCGACGTCGCGGTCGCGGCGGGCGTGGCGGAGATGGGGGATCGGAGTCGGGTCGCCCACCTCGACCGGGCACTGGTCGCCGCGGCGCTGGCGCGGATCCAGGAGATGTGCGAAACGGCGGTCGATCGGATGAAAACGAGCGCGGAACCGGTGCCGGTGATCGTCGTCGGCGGCGGCAGCGTGCTGATCGCGAAACCGATCGCGGGCGCCTCGGAGATGGTCAAACCGGACCACTATGAGGCGGCGAACGCCGTCGGCGCCGCGATCGCCCAGATCTCGGGCGAAGTCGATCGCGTCTACGCGCTGGAAAAGCGGACGCGAGACGATGCGCTCGACGATGCGAAGGCCGAGGCGACGGCGAAGGCGGTCGAAGCGGGAGCGGACGCGTCGACCGTGCAGATCGTCGACGTCGA
>DATBFX010000166.1:0-9801 GCA_036558305.1 Thermomicrobiales bacterium
TCCGAAAACTACGCCCTCAAGATCGACACCAACCCGATGGTCCTCACGGCGCGCACGACGCGGCGGTACCGGGAGGATCAACTGAGCCGCATCGGTGCCATGTTCGACTGGAGTCACACCCTCGATTCCAGCAAACCCGACTACTACCGCTGGACCCAGTGGATCTTCCTCCAACTCTTCAAGGCCGGGCTGGCCGTGCGCAAAGAGGCGCCCGTCAACTGGTGCCCCTCCTGCCTGACGGTGCTTGCCGACGAGCAGGTCGAGGACGGCCGCTGCGAGCGCTGCGGCACCGAGGTTGTCCCGCGCGAGCTCACCCAATGGTTTTTCAAGACCACCGACTACGCCGATCGTCTCCTGGCCGGTCTGGCAACGCTCGACTGGCCGGAGGTGAGCAAGCTCCGCCAGACCAACTGGATCGGTCGCAGCGAGGGCGCCATCATCCGCTTCCCCGTCGCCGGCACCGGCGACGCGATCCCGTGCTTCACGACCCGACCCGACACCGTTTGGGGCGCCACCTTCATGGTGCTGGCGCCCGAGCACCCCTTGGTGGCGAAGATCACGACGGAGGACCGCAAGGCGGAGGTCGACGCCTACGCCGAGCGGGCGCGCCGCGAAACCGAGATCGAGCGGTTGTCGACCGACGCCGCCCGGCCGAAGACCGGCGTCTTCACCGGCGCCTACGCGTCGAACCCGGTCACCGACGAGCGGATCCCGATCTGGATCGCCGACTACGTGCTGATGGGCTACGGCACGGGCGCGATCATGGCCGTCCCGGGGCACGACGAACGCGACCACGCCTTCGCCCGCGCCTTCGGTCTCCCGATTGTCGAGGTCATCGCCGGCGGGGGGGAAATCGCCGAGTCCGCCTGGACCGGTCCCGGCCCGCTCGTCCACTCCGGTCGGTTCGACGGCATGGACTCGGATACGGCGAAATCGGCGATCGTCGATTGGCTCGAGGAACGCGGGTCGGCCCAGCGGCAAGTGACCTATCGGTTGCGCGACTGGCTCATCTCCCGCCAGCGGTATTGGGGACCGCCGATCCCCATCGTCTCTTGCCCGCGCGACGGCATCGTCCCGGTCCCCGAAGACCAGCTTCCGGTCGTCCTTCCCGAGATCGAGGACTTCCGCCCGACCGGCACCGGCAGGTCACCCCTCGCCGCCCTCGCCTCCTTCCACAAGACGACCTGCCCGCTCTGCGGCGGCCCGGCGGAGCGCGAAACCGACGTCTCCGACAACTTCCTCGATTCCGCCTGGTACTTCCTGCGCTACCCCTGCACCGAGTGGAACGACCGCCCGTTCGACCGGACGCGGATCGAGCAGTGGTTGCCGGTCGACATGTACTTCGGCGGCAAGGAGCACGTCGTCCGCCACCACCTCTACGCCCGCTTCATCGCGATGGTGCTGCACGATCTCGGCCACTTACCGTTCGAGGAACCGTTCGCCCATTTGCGCCTCCACGGATTCGTCACCAAAGACGGCACGAGGATGAGCAAGTCACGCGGCAACGTCGTCAACCCCGACGACTACATCGCCCGCGTCGGCGCCGACGCCTTCCGCACCTACCTCCTCTTCATGGGGCCGTACGACCAGGACAACGACTTCAGCGACAAGAACCTCGTCGGCGTCACCCGCTTCCTCGACCGCCACTGGCGCCTCGCCGTCGATCCCGTGCCCCCGGTCGGTTCCGGTGCCGATCTCCGCCCCCTGCACCGTTTCGTCAAGCGCGTGACCGACGAACTCGATGCCTACCGGTACCACACCGCGATCGCCGCCCTGATGGAATTCAGCAACTGGATCGGCGCCAATCGAGCCGAGTTGACGGCCGACCAGCGGGACGAGGTTCTCCGGACGTTGACGCTGATGCTGGCGCCCTTCGCGCCGTTCCTGGCGGAAGAGCTTTGGGAGCGCCTCGGCGGCGCCTACAGCGTCCACCAGCAGTCGTGGCCCGCCTACGATCCCGCCCTCGTCGTCGAGGAAACGGTGACACTGGTCGTCCAGGTCAACGGCAAGGTCCGTGATCGCCTGACGTTGCCGCGCGGCGCCTCCGAAGCGGAGGCGCAGGCGCGGGCGCTCATGAGCGCACGGGTCGCGCCTCACCTCGATGGCAAGAGCGTTGGGAAGACGGTCTGGGTACCGGACAAACTCATCAACCTGGTGACCGGCTGACCGAATCTCTGTTCGGGCTCGCGAACATCGACCTTCGGCGAGAGCGACGTGCCGTTCCGTCTTGCGCGAGTTTGCCGAACGCAGAGGCGTGCGCCTCGCTTCTCGGGCAGGCCGTGCAAATCGGCACTCATCCGCACGATGGCGAGTGCACGCTGCTCCAACGCGCGGACCTCCACCGTCACGATCGCGCGCGCGTCGAACAGGCGGGCGCCGCGATCGCCGATGCGAGACGGCGAGGCCCGGCGCGACCCGTGTCGGGCATGAGCTCAATCGGACAGCAACCCGATGCGGTCGAGGGGCCACTCCGTGAACCAGGCCTTGCCGACGATCTCGTCGATCTTGACGAGCCCGAATGACCGCGAGTCCGCGCTGTACATCCGGTTGTCGCCGAGCACGTAGACGTAGCCGTCCGGCACCTTCCCTGCGTGGCACCCGTTGTTGTCCTGGCAGGCGGTGATCGGACCGTCGATGTACGGCTCATCCAGGCGCACCCCGTCGATAGTGACGTAACCGTCTCGAAACCCGACCACCTCTCCCGGCAGTCCGATGATCCGCTTGACGTAGGGGATGGTCGGATGGGCGACGGGCGGGTTGAGGACGACGACGTCGCCGCGCTGCGGCGCATCGAAGGGATAGATCACGGCCGTTCCCGCGCGATCGACTCCGGGGATCAGGTTGAGGACGCGGTTCAGATCGACGTTGACGTACGCGCTTCGATTGACCAGGAGCCGCTCCTGCTCCTGAAGATTCGGCATCATGCTTTTGCCATCGACCTCATACGGCGAGGCCACGACCCGGACGCCGACCGCGATCAGCCCGGCAACCAGCATCGTTCGTACCCATCTCGCGGCAGCATGCCATCTACTCGGCAAGGCGTCCGGCGAACGCGAAGGCCTCTCCATCATCCCGTCATCTTTCCAGTATCCGACCGGTGATCCGCGGCGTCCCTCGCCGCCTTCTCATCGGCCCTGACTCCCTCTACGGCTCGCATCGGCTCCGGGATTGCTTGTGACCGTTGTCTCAGGCGAACGGTCAAGACCGCCGTGGGACCGACCGTGCCGTGTGCAACTTCGGGAGATGGGAGGACCGGTCGGTGTGACCGATCACCGGCCCCGGATTCGGCATGCCGTATGCATCAGCGATCCCGGTCCCGGCGTGCGTCGGACTCCCATCCTCGACCGCCGGGGTGGTCGTTCGGGTCGAAAGGAGGACCGCAATGGACCGCAACCAGATGGACGGCACGCGCTCGTCGGCTTCGGGAGCCGGTACCTCGATGGACGACGACGTCGTCCTCGACCAGGCACCCGCCGCCGCCGACATCAACCTCCCGCTCCAGGAGAGCGCCCCGGTCAACGCCGCCGATCCGCGCGAGCTCGACGGCGGGATCGAACCGGATCTCGGAACCAAAACCGCCGCCACGGCCGGCGGCGGGGGCACGCCGGCCCGGGCCAATCCGGCAATCCCCGGTGCCGGGGCCGCCAACATCGGCGAGACCGAGCAGCAGCACCAACCGATCGAGTTGGTGCGTGAGGGGATGAAGGTCGTCGACGCCGCCGGCAACGAGATCGGCAAGGTCGAATTCGTGAGGATGGGCGATCCCCAGGCCGCCACCGTCAGCCCCGCCCAGGTCCAACGCACCGGCGGTCTCTTCGAAAACGTCGCCGATGCGATCGCGGGATCGGATGCCGACGACCTGCCGGAGACGCTTGCCGGCGATCTCCTGCGCGTCGGCTACCTGCGCGTCGATGCCAAGGGCTGGTTCAACAAAGACCGCTTCGTCCCCGCCGACGCCATCACCGACGTCGCCGGCGACACCGTCCGCATCGCGCTGACGAAGGACGAACTGGCCGAGGCGTGACGAGCCGGTAGCCGGTAGCCGGTAGGAGTTCTCTGCGGGGCACGTAGCTTCGGACCAGCGGAAAGAAAGGCGGCGACCCGGCCCATCTGAGCCGAGTCGCCGCATACACTCTACCGGCTACCGGCTACCGGCTACCGGCTCGTCACGCCGTGTGCGACATCGGCCGCGGTACCAGACCTTCGCCGAAGGCGTAGAGGACGGCCTGGGTGCGGTCGCGGACGCCGATCTTCTGGAAGAGGGCCGACAGGTTGTTCTTGACCGTGCTCTCGGCAAGCGCCAACTCGTTGGCGATCTGGCGGTTGTTGTAGCCAGCGGCGAGGAGCCGGAGCAGCGTCAGGTCGCGCTGCGTCAGCGCGCCATCGCGCTGGCTGTCTTCCGGGGTGCGGGTCACCATGCGATGGTATTCCCGTAACAGCACGGGGGCGAGTGACGGATCGATGGCAGAACCGCCGGCCGCGGCGAGGCGCACGGCGCGGATGACCTCGTCCGACCGGGCGTTCTTGAGGAGGTAACCCTTGGCGCCGGCCCGGACCGCCTGGATGGCGTAGTCGTCCTCCCAAAACATCGTCAGCACGATCACGCTGGTCCGCGGACAGTGCCGGCTGACCGCCTCGGTCGCCCGGATCCCGTCGACCACCGGCATGTTGATGTCCATCAAGATGACGCGCGGTTCGAGTTCCCGCGCCAAGCGGATCGCCTCCTCGCCGTTGGCGGCTTCGCCGACGACGGCGATCTCGCCCGTGTTCTCCAGGAGTTGCCGCAATCCCTCCCGGAACAGGTGGTGGTCGTCCGCCAGCAAGACGGTCAATTGTTCGATCTCGTTCGTTTTGCCGTTCGCCGCCCCACCCCCATTGACGAGCCTGAGGGTGTGCGGCGCGGCGCCGTTCCCGTTGTCGTTCACCTTGATCCCTCCGGCATCGCCGAGTTCCAAGTGGCAAGTGGCAAGTTACAAGTAAGCGTTCTTGCCACTTGCCACCTGTGACTTGCCACTTGCCACTTGCCACTTGCCACTTGTTACTCCGTCACGCCCGCCGCCGTTGGGACGCCGCCGGCGAAGCAAGGGGTATCCACGCTTTGACCGAGGTCCCGGCCCCGGGGGCGGATCGCGTTTCCATGCGACCGCCCGTCTCCTCCGCGAGTTCGCGGATTTGCTCCAATCCGAAGTGCCCGGTCGGCGACGGTCCCTCGAACCCGACCCCGTCGTCGATCACGGCAATCTCCACCGCATCCTCGACGCGCCGGACCTCGAGCCGCACGCTCTCGGCGTTGGCGTGCTTGCGCACGTTGTGGAGCGCCTCGCGGACGATGCCGATCATCGCCCGCTCGACCTCCGGCGCCAGCCGCACGCCGCTGACCTCCTGGAAGTTGACCTCCAGACCCCGTGCGGCCGGTGCCATCTCCGCCAGCAATTCGCGCAACGGCCCGGTGATACTCGGCGCCGGCGGTTGCGCCGAACGCAACCGGCCGATCGTCTTGCGCATCCCCAGTACCGCGCGGTCGATCAGATCGCGCGCCTGCCGGGCATCGGCCGAGATCGCCTGGTCCTCGCCGAGCACCTGGACGAGGCGGTCGAGCGTTAGCCCGGCCAGCGCCAGGTCCTGGGTCGGACCGTCGTGCAGTTCCCGGCTGATCGCCTTCCGCGCCGTCGTCAATTCCGTTTCGTGCTCTGCTCGCGAGATCGAGAGTTCCAGCCGCTGCCGCTGGACGATCCCCTCGACCGCCTGGGCGGCGACGACGCCGATGGCGCCGACGCTCAGGCGCTCCGCCGGCGTCGGCGCCGGCGTCGCCCCGTTGTGACCCGCGAGCACGAGCGCGCCGAGGAGCGAATCGCCCCGGACCAGCGGCACGATCAGCAACTCCGGTCGATCTTCGACCACGTAGACGCCGGGGCCCGTGCTCGGCGCCCCCGGCGCGTGGGCGGCGATCCAGCGCTGATGGAGCGACGCCGCGGCGATCGTCACGAGTTCGTCCGGCAGCTTCTCCGGCACCGCCTGGGCGATCCCGAAGAAACCCCGGTCGTCGGGACGCAGCACCATGACGCCGACCACGCCGGAGAGGCGTGCCGCCAGACCACACGTGGTCCGATAGACGCCGGCCAACGTCCGCTCGGCGGCGATCGCCGCCAAACCGGTTGCGACCGCGTCGACCGCCGGCTGACCGGCCTGCGCCGGTACCACCCGCGGTCGGGGCGGAGCAACCGATAACGGACGCTCCTCCCTGGCAACTGCCCGCATCGACGATCTCCCGAGACGGTCGAGACGACGACTCCCGCGCCGGACGAACCGGCACGGTCAAACCCGGCCCATCGCGCATCCCGCGGGACAGCCGCCCTCGCGCGACGGACGCGCGACGCCGTTGCGCGACCACGACGAAGGCTGCCGAGCCTCCCGACTGTCAACCATCGTACCGACACCCCCCTAGCCTGGTAAGCCAGGACGCCAGCCTTTTCGTCCCAAACGGACGCGAGCCGGTAGCCGGGAGCCAGCAGGAGAGACGGACAGGCGGACAGACGGACAGAATTACGCAGTCCTCAGTCCTCAGCACTGACTACCGGCTATCGGCTATCGGCTACCGGCTTCCCGCTATACTCGCCCGGCGGGCGCCATGGCGGTGCCGGAGCGAGGTCAGAGCCGGAGCACGATGATCGAGTTGACGTTTTTGGGGACCGGGACCTCGAATGGGATACCCGTAATCGGTTGCCATTGCGCGGTTTGTACATCGGTGGACCCGCGGGACCGGCGGAGTCGGACCTCGGCGGTGGTGCGCGACGGGGAGCGGACGATCCTGATCGACACGGCGACGGAGTTGCGATTGCAGGCGACCGCCACCGGATTGGATCGGGTCGACGCGGTCCTCTTCACGCATGCCCATGCCGACCACACGAGCGGGTTCGACGACCTGCGGCGTTTCAACGAACTGGCCGGGCGGCATCTGCCGGTCTACGCCGGGCAGGAGACCGCGGACAGTCTGCGCGAACGCTTCGCCTACGCCTTCGTCGACCAGTTCCCCTTCTACGGCGGCAAACCCGATCTCACCCTGGAGGTCTTCGACGGCCCCTTCGATCTCCTCGGCCGCGACGTGATCCCGATCCCGGTCCGCCACGGCCGGACCCTCGTCCACGGCTTCCGCTTCGACGACCTCGCCTACGTCACGGACGCCAAGGAGATCCCCGCTTCCTCGATGGATCTCCTGCGCGATCTCGATATCCTCGTCCTCAATGCCCTGCGCGAACGTCCCCACCCGACCCACCTCAGCCTCGCCGAAGCCGTCGCCATCGTCGGTGAACTCCGGCCCCGTGCCGCCTATCTGGTCCACCTCAGTCACGAACTCGGCCACGCGGAAGCCGAGGCGCAACTGCCGTCGGGAATCGAGGTTGCGTACGACGGATTGACGGTGCGGTCCCGGGAATCTCGGCGTTGAGCCGAGGCGCCGCGGAATCGGTGCTATGATGGTGCCGAACGAGGAGCGTCGAGGATGAGCGCGTCACAAACCGTCGACACCGAGCTCGAAGAGGGAATCCAGCATCTCACCGAGGAAGAAACGCGGGCACTCTTCGACGAGTTGGTGCGCGAGCGTCTTGGGATCAGCGGCGCCGAGTTCAAGCAGCGCCTCGCTGCCGGAGAGTACGACGAGATCGGGGACGACTTTGCGAACTATCCCTGGCTGATGCCGCTGATCATGTTCGCACAGCATGTCGATTAGGACGCGACGTGAGGCAATCGGTGCGTTCCTCTCCATGCACCGTCGCATTCTGTCCTGTGTCACCCCCTCTGTCTTGGTCGAAGGGCGTGCCGTGCGGCGCACGCCCTTTGCCTTTCTCGCGGGGAATCGACCGGTTCCGTTGCGTGGTGCGTCAAGACTTTCGCTTATGGTGCTGATCGGTTACGATGTCGTCCAACATCAGACTGTCGAAGGTGAATCGCCGGCCGTGCGGGTCACGGACTACTCGTATCAGGTCATCCGTGGAGACGGTCGAGAACATCTGGCATACCAGTGGCATCCAACCGGCCAAAGCTGGATGACCGAGCCCCACCTCCACCTGGGCGGAATGCTCTCGGGATTCGATATGAGCAAGGCACACCTCCCGACTGGGCAGGTCTCGCTTCAATCATTCCTCCGTTTCCTGATTCTCGATTTCGAAGTCGAACCGCTACGATCCGACTGGCGCTTCATTCTCGGCGCCCCTGCTGATGTCCCGACGCCTTGAGAACCGTCCGGCAACCTCTGCGTCTTTCCCGCCCCCCGCTTTCCGCCCTACCCGTGCACCCAGACCATCGTCCCCAGCGGTGCCCAGCCGTAGAGGTAGGCGGCGAAGTCCAGGGGCAGGTTGATGCAACCGTGGCTCATCGGGTGGCCGAAGTTGTTGTGCCAGTAGGCGCCGTGGAGCGATTCGGCGTCCATGTCGAAGTACATGACGTTGGGAACGTCCTCGACATCGTAGGAGACCGTTCCCCCCGCCGGCGCGTCGGTGCCGAACCCGACGACCTCGCCGGTGCTGTTCTGGAACCCGCGCATGTCTTGCTTCGGGTACTTGAGACGAACGTGGAAGAGCCCGAGTTCGGTGAGATTCGGCGGCAGACCGGTGCTGACCAGCGACATCGAGATCAAAGTGTCACCTTGGTAGGCCCAGAGTGTCTGCTGCCCGATGCTGACCTCGATCCACTTGCGGCCGGGTGTATTCGGATCGCCCCGCGGGTTCGGGTTCGGGTTCGTGAGAAACAGGCGTTCCCGATAGAGCGGCAATTTGCCTCGGGAGACGGGCGATGTGTCGATGTTCAACGTCGCCGCCAACTCCTTTGCCAGCGGCGCGACCGTCACCGCGCCCTCATCGTCGCGCATCAGCAGCGCGCCCTCGAAGTACTGGACCGTCAGTCCGCGTTCCCGCACCGGCTGGCTGAGCGGGTTGCCGAGGTAGAAGCCGCCCTCGTTTGCCTGGTACCAGGCGAGGAACTCGCGCGTGACGGTATGCCCGGTCGCGTCGGCGTAGATGCCTCCCTCGGCCGCCGCCCGCTGCACCGCGCGGCTGTCGACCGGCAGCGGATTCCACGCTGCATGCGTACGGCTCCCGCCGCCCAACCCGCGCCGGCCATCGACCCTGAAGGTCCCGACCCGCTCGCTCAGCGCCGTCGCCCCGATCGGCATCAACCGCATGATCGGTTCGTCCGTGTAGAGGTACTCGGAATGGTACTGGAAGACCCCGCCCTCGAACGCCTGACTATACAGCCCATTCTCCGCGGCGAACGGTTCGGATATCGGATTGCCGTAAACGATACTGGCCCCGTTCGCGCGCCAGTAGTCGAGCATGCTGCCGCGCAGCGTGTGCCGGCTCGCCTTGACGTAGACCTGGAAATCGGACTGCCCGATGTCCGGCGGCAACTCGACACCCGCGAGCGGGTTGGCGTCGTCCTGGGCGACGACCCGAGCCACCGAAAGCGGGCTTGATACGAGCGTCAGAGCGAGGGCGAACGGGAACAACGCCGCGAGCGGCAGTTTCCCCAAACCGACGCGTCGCATTGCGATTCTCTCCATTGATTTTCCCTGGCAGATCGATGAGATCAACGGGGCGTCTCGTCGAACCAGACCAATGCGTCGGTGACCTAACTCTGTCGGGGTGAGACCATTCTGGCTCACGCGGTCTCCGGGTGCAAGGTGCGCGCCCTTGTCACAGGTAACGTCGGATCAACGCGCCGCATTTTTGTCGGTGCCTGCTTCTTCGCCTCGTGCGGTAGGGGCGCTGCTTGCTGCGCCCGCCTCATGAAGGCGGCGTTCGTGCCCTC
>DATBFX010000167.1:0-2734 GCA_036558305.1 Thermomicrobiales bacterium
AACTCGAAGCGCGCTTCTCCCGTCGCGTCGGGAGCCGACCGCACGAGGCTGTGATCGACGAGGACCTGCAAACCGGTCGTTGCGTCGATGGCCGCCGGTCGAAGCGAGGGCGGCGTCCAGGAGCCGTCGTCGGGCGGCGCCTCGTGTCCGTGCCCGACCCACCACGGTTGCGGTTCGCGCTCCCAGTTGCCGCCCATCGGGTACCCATCCGCCGGCACCCAACCGCGGACGATCGCCTGGGCCGCGTGCAGCGCAAAGCCTCCCTCGAAAATGGCGAGTCGCCGAAAGAGTTGCCGGTGCGTCTCGTCCAGCAAGTCGTAGCTCCAGGCAATCGCGTCCTGGAGCGACCGCAGACGCGGCGGCAGGTCCATGGAGCCGTCCACGAGCAGCGGCAGGCGCCGGACCAGCATGCTTCGGAGTGTCGGCGGCGGCAGTGATCGGGAACGTGCCGCGGCGAGTTCGATCGCGAGGGGCAGCCCGTCGAGTCGCCGACAGATCTCGGCGACATCGTCGAGGTGGTCTCCGATCGCCGCAGGATTCGTTGCCCGGGCTCCGGCGCGACGCAAAAAGAGCGCGACCGCAGGATTCGCACGCAGTTCGTGGGACCTCTGCGGCGTTGTGGATGGGATCGCCAATGGCCGGATCTCGATCAACCACTCGCCAGAGATCCGAAGCGCGACCCGGCTCGTGATCAGCACCCGGAGGTCAGGGCATGCCTCGAGCAGATCGACGAGCGGCTCCCGCGCTCCGAGGAGGTGCTCGAGATTATCCAGGGCCAGGAGCAGCGGGCGTTCGCGTATCCGAGCGAGGAGACGCTGTCGCCCCTCCTCTTCTGGGCCCACCGTGCTCACGCCGAGCCGCTGGGCGATCGTCGGGACGACGAGCGCCGGGTCGCGAAGGGCCGCCAACGGGATGAAGAGGATCCGACCGTCGAACCCGCGGGCAACATCCCACAGGACATGGACGGCAAGCGCCGTCTTGCCGACGCCGGCCGTCCCGGTGAGGACGATGACACGCGCACCGCGGTCGGTGAGAAGCGCGCGTAGCTCTTCCGACTCGTGCTCGCGGCCGATGAGGTCTGCCAGGGGGGCCGGCAAATCCGCGTAGCCGAACGGACGACGCGAGGAACCGCTCCGCATTGCGGATCGCCTCCTACGAACTGGAGAGAATGAATCTGCGCGTTCTTGAGCGAATCCTGTACCGCTCTGCGTTGGGTGTCAAGCTTTGCCCAACACCCTTCGCTGGTTTCCGCCCCTGGAGGATTGAGCGCGATTTCTTTTCCCGACGCGCGGCCATCCGGAGGGGAGCCAGGAGCACGGGATTCCGCTGCGCGATGTGGTGTGGACGGAGCGGGAACTGTCCTAAACGGAAGCGCGGAGAAGCCGGCGTCTTCGCAATGCTGTAGGGGCGGACACGCCGGTCCGGCCCTACACGACGACGTGATCCGCCCGTCTTACCCCTTTTTCGTATCGCTGCAATCGATTCGTTCACCCGGCCCGCCGGACCAAAAACCGATCTCCTTCCTCCTCCACCGCTACTCCAAACTCGGCGCTCAACCGCGTCAACAGATCGACCGACCGCCGCGCCGGATCCGGCCGAGGCACGCCTCCGTCGTCCAGGAGCAGCGGGATGATCTCGACGTCTGAAACTGCTCCGTTGCGGAACGAGAGCCGGAGGACGAGGGATTCGCGGCCCATCCATGGGTAGCGGTCGATGGTGTCGATCCAGAAATTACCCAGGCAGTAGGCGATCGGTTTGTCGCGGTAGAACTCGATGCCGTGCAGCTCGTGGGCGTGGTTGCCGAGGACGGCTTCCGCGCCGGCGTCGATCAGGGCGTGGCCGAGCGTCCGCTGATACTCCTGGATGATCGGGTGTGATGGCGCGCGCCAGGGGGACGGAACCCCCCAGTGGACGACCGGGATCACGACGTCGGCGTGGGCGCGGGCGGCGGCGACGTCCCGACGGGCGCGGGCGAGGTCGGTCTCGTCGAGCGAGCAGGCGACGGCGGGGACGGTACCCGGCTGTTCGAGCATGAGCGACTCGTCGATCGCGAACGCCTGGCGCACCCGCACCGGCGCGATCCCCGGCGACTCCGGTCCGGCCGGCGATTCCATCGGGAGGGTGCAGGACATCGACAGAATCGCCACGTTGCGCCCGCCCGCGGGCACGACCACGGACGCCGTTGCGGCGTCCAGGTTTTCGCCGGCGCCGGCGAAGCGAAGCCCCGCTTCCGCGTAGGCGCGGCGGGTGTCGAGCATCCCCTCGGCGCGGAAGTCCATCGCGTGATTGTTCGCCATCGCGATCAGGTCGATGCCTATCGCCCGCAGGTCGTTGGCGGCCGCGCGCGGTCCCCGCAGGTTTGCCCACTTCGGCACCGGCGTTCCCAAATCGGAGAGGACGGCATCGACGTTGGCGATCGTGACGTCGGCACCGGCCAGAAATGACCGCACGGCCTTGACGTCGTCTGCCGCGGGGCGCCGTACCAGCATGAAGTCGCCGACGGCGGCGATGGTCACGGGGTTGCCATCGGTGTCGTTCATGGTGAGGACTCCTCCAGAGAGCGTGGGTCGCCGGGGCCGCCCTCACCCCCCGGCCCCTCTCCCTTCCGAGGGCGAGGGGAGCACTCCTCAACCGAACACGGCGACAATTGAGGCGTTCCTGCCCATCGGCGCGGTTCCCCCTCGCCCTCGGAAGGGAGAGGGGGCCAGGGGGTGAGGGCCGCTCTACGCCGTCA
>DATBFX010000168.1:0-15889 GCA_036558305.1 Thermomicrobiales bacterium
CCACGGCGCCTCCGAGCACAAGTACCGCTTCAACTGGACCTACCCGATCGTCTTCTCCCCCCACGACCCCAACACCATCTACATCGGCGGCAACCGCGTCTTCAAAACCACCAACGAGGGCCAATCCTGGGAACCGATCTCCCCCGATCTCACCTTCGCCGACCCCGAAACCCTCCAACAGACCGGCGGCCCCGTCAACAAAGACGCCATCGGCGCCGAAACCTACGCCACTGTCTACGCCTTCGCCGAGTCCCCCCACGAAAAAGGCGTCCTCTGGGCCGGTTCCGACGACGGTATCCTCAGTCTCTCCCGCGACGCCGGCAAGAATTGGAAAACGATCAACCCGCCCGACCTCCCCGACTGGACCATGATCTCCTGCATCGAACTCTCCCCCCACGACAGGGCCACCGCCTACGTCGCCGGCACCCGTTACAAACTCGACGATTATGAGCCCTACCTCTACGTCACCCGCGACTACGGCGCCACCTGGACCCGCATCAACCAGGGCATCCCCGACGACGACTTCACCCGCGTCGTCCGCGCCGATCCCGAGGTCCCCGGTCTCCTCTACGCCGGCACCGAAACCGGCGTCTACGTCTCCACCGACGATGGCGCCAACTGGCGCCGCCTCGAAGGCAACCTCCCCGTCGCCCCCGTCCACGAGCTCCTCGTCAAAGGCACCGACCTCATCGCCGGCACCCACGGCCGCTCCATCTGGATCCTCGACGACCTCACCCCCTTCCGCACCCTCGCCGCCGGTATCCCCGACGGCACCTACCTCCTCCCACCCCGCGATACCCAGCGCGTCCTCCCCGGCATCGACTGGTCCGAAAACGTCCCCGGCTGGACCAACTACCTCGGCGGTCGCGGCGGCGGCTACGTCGTCACCATCGACCCCGACGGCGCCGCCGCCCGTACCTACCTCGACCTCGGCGAAAACCCGCCCGCCGGCGCCATCATCCGCTACCGCCTGACCGAAACCCCGTCGGAACCCCTCTCGTTGACCTTCAAGCGCGCCGACGGCACCGAGATCCGCTCCTTCTCCAGCCGCAAGGAAGACGACGAGGCCAAACCCAAGGAGAGGCGAGCCCCCGCCAAACCCGGCTGGAACCGCTTCGTCTGGGACCTCCGCCACGCCCCCGCCACCAAGATCGAAGGCACCGACCCCGCCTCGGAAAAGGCGATCGACGGACCCTTCATCGCCCCCGGCGCCTACACCGTCACCCTCAAAGTCGGCGACCAGGAGCTGACTCACCCCTTCACCGTCGTCAAACCCTCGAACCTCCCCGCCACCCAGGCCGACCTCGCCGCCCAGGAAGACCTCCTCCTCCGCATCCACCGCCTCGTCGACCGCACCGCCACCACCATCAACCGCATGCGCGACCTCCGCGGCCAACTCGACGGCTGGGCCAAACGCACCAAAGACTCCAACCCCGAGGTCTCCCAGGCCGCCGAAACCCTCCGCGACAAAGTCCTGGAAGTCGAAAAAACCCTTCTCGTCCCCGACCTCCGCCCCGGCTGGGCCGACGGCATCAACGCCGGCTCCCGCCTCTTCGACAAACTTGTCGCCCTTCCCCCCGCCATCCAACTCGGCGACTACCCCCCCACCGACGCCGCCGAAGAGGTCTTCGCCGACTTCTCCGCCCGCCTCGACCCCCAATTCGCCGCCTTCGACTCCCTCCTCACCACCGACCTCAAAGACTTCAACGCCCTCACCGCCAAACAGAAACTCCCCCCCATCGTCACCCTCTAACCCCCAAACCAGATGCCGCGCTCCCCCTCTCCCGCGCACCGGGAGAGGGGGCTGGGGGGTGAGGGTCCTTCACACAAACAACCCCTCCACCACCACCTCGTCCAACTCCCACTCCTCCGTCGGCTCGACCTGAACCGGCGGCCCCTTCGCCGAGACGTACGTGTAAAACCGCCCGTCCCCGCCGAGCAACAGCAGCTTCTCCGGCTGCTCCCGATGCTCCCCGATCACCGCAAACACATTCGTCATCGCCATGGTTCCACCGTCCTTGCCGCCTTGCCGCCTTGCCGCCTCCTCTCTCGCCACTACGGTAAGCCCCACTCCGCATCATCGACAGAAGTGAATGTCCCCAATCCGCTGCGGCGTTTCGGCCCGCCCCGGACGGGCCAGTTCGCCCCCGTACACGTCCCGATTCCGCTACTCGTAAAACTCCGGCGCCTTCTTCAACGCCGCCCACTGCGCCGGATCGTGCCCAAACATCAACCACGCCCCCTCCTCTTCCGCCAGCTTCGCCACCCGATGCCCACTCTCCCTGGCAAGCTCCTCGTTCCACGACGCCTTGAAGTTGTCCCGCTCCAGCGACGCCGACAAATAGATCGCATCGATCGCGATGAGAACCTTCCCCGTCTTCGGCAACGTCACCATCACCGACATGTGCCCCGGCGAATGCCCCGGCGTCGCCAGCAACCGCACTCCCTCAGCCAACTCCGCATCCCCGTCGATCACCTGCCACGCCACCCCCTCCGGCCACGCGAACCCCTTGTACACCGGCGTCGGCAACTCCCGCTCCGCCCGCTGAATCACGTGCACCGCCCCCGGAAAATCCCCGAGCCCGCCCGCGTGGTCGAAGTGCGTGTGCGTCACCACCAGGTGCGTCACATCACCCGGCCCCAACCCGATCTTCGCCAACTGCCCCGCCGGCAGGTTCTCCTCCCCCGGTGTCGTCCGCATCCAACCCTCGTACCCGTCCCGTTTCGCCGTCCCCTCCGGATCGTCGACGTACGTCCGCGGCATCCCCGTATCGACGAGAATCACCTTCCCGTCATCCGCCTGGATCAAATACCCAGGCACTCCAACCGTCATCCACCTCCCCCCGCCCTCTCCCGGCAACAGCGTGTCCACCGTCAACTCGATCGACCCGTAGTCCAGCACGTACAGCCGCATCTTCCCCTCCCTCGTTCGAA
This sequence comes from Thermomicrobiales bacterium, assembly GCA_036558305.1. Lineage (GTDB taxonomy): Bacteria > Chloroflexota > Chloroflexia > Thermomicrobiales > UBA6265 > DATBFX01. The sequence continues at coordinate 2,935 of DATBFX010000168.1, forward strand.
CATCGGTGTCACCTTGCGGCCATATTGTCGCCGGAATCCACCCGAGTCGGGAGATGGCCCGCAACAAAGCAAGCGGCTCGCCCCAAAACCAGGGCGAGCCGCTGTCTCACACACCGACCAGTGAAACCGGTTCCCGATCGCTACCCGATCCACTTCTTCTTGTTCGCCACGTAGTCGACCAGGATGTACTCGCCCAGCCGGTCCGGTGTCGCCACGAACACCCGCCCGCCGTTGATCTTCATCAGGTCGTTGACGAACTGCACCATGTACGGCGACCGCTCCAGCATGAACGTGTTGATCGTGATCTTGTCTCGTGTGCAACGGACGACCTCGCGCAACGTCTCCTGGAACGTCCGCGGCATCGGCGGCCAGTGGAAATAGACCTCGCCCCCTTCCATGTGCGCCGTCGGCTCGCCATCGGTGATGATGATGATCTGCCGGTTGCTCCCCTTCTCCCGCCCCAGGATCTGCCGCGCCAGTTGGAACCCGTGCTGCATGTTCGTGCCGTACTGGAACTCGTTCCAGGTCAGGGTCGGCAGGTCGGTCGGTTTCAACTCCTCCGCCAGGTACGAGAAGCCGATGATGTGGAGCGTGTCCCGCGGGAATTTCGAGCGGATCAGCGAATCGAGCGCCAGCGTGATCCGCTTCGCCGCCGTGAAGCAATCGGAATAGAACATCGACCGGCTCATGTCGATCATCAGCACCGTCGAGGATCGCGTGATGAACTCGGTCTTGTAGACCTCGAAATCGCGCGGATTCAGCTTGACCGATTCCCCGGCCACCTTCACTCCGCCCCGCTGCACGGCATTCATCACCGTCTTCGGCAGATCGAGCAGGAAGGCGTCACCGAACTCGTACGGTTTCGAGACGTCGGTCCGCTCCCCCGGCCCGCCGGAGCGATCGAGTTCGTGCTGCCCGATCCGATCCTTGTTGAGTTGCGTGAAGATGTCCTGGAGCGCCTTCTCGCCGATCTTGCGGACGCCCTGCGGCGTCAGTTCGTACCCGCGTCGCGTCTTGCGGACGTACCCCGCGTCCTCCAGCATCTTGGCGATCTGGCTGAGTTGTTGCATCTGCTCGTGCTCTTCCTCGCCGAGCAGATCGCGCACTTTGTCCTCGTCGAGATTGGCGAAGTCGTTCCAATCGCGGACGTCCTTCATGTCCCGCTCGAGGTCGTCGTAGTCCTTGAGCCGGTCCATCATCCGCATCGCTTCGGAGAGCGACAGCGACTCGTCGCCCGAGAAGCGGTACCCGCGCCGCCAGTCCTCCGGCCGCATCGCCTGGCCCAGGTTTTCCTGCAACCGGGCCATCTCCTGCTGCAACCCCGGATCCTGCATGATCGCCTGCATCATCCCTTGCAGTTGCTCCCGCTGCTCCGGCGTCATGCTGTCCATGATCTGCTGCATTGCCGCCATTTGCCGCCGCATGTGGTCGAGCAGATCGTCCAAACTCTTCACGTCCGGCCCGAAGAAATGCCCCCACTTGTGCATGAACTGCTCGAAGTTGGGGTCCTCGCCGCGCGCCCGCGCCTCCAGCATCTCGTTCAGATCGCGCATCATCTGCCGCATCTCGGCGATCTGCTCCGGCGACATCTCGTTCAGCGCCTGCTGCATCCCCTGGAACGTCTGCTGCAACACCTGCTGCTGCAGCATCGCCAGCAATTCCTGGAACTTCTGCCGCGCCTGCGGGTCCATAAACTCGTAGTCCTGCAACCCCCGAATCGCCCCCGCCGGATCCTGCGGCAGGTTGTCCAACTGCTCCCGCTTCTTCGCCGCGATCCCCTCCAGCATCCGCTGCAAGTCCTCGTCGTACGGCGACTCGCCCCCGGCTTGTCCGGATTGAGAGGACTGTCCCGTCTGTCCCCCTTGCTGCTGTCCTTGCTGTTCTCGCTGCCCCGTCTGCTGCCCTGGTTCTTGACCCGATTCCTGCCCAGACGCGTTCCGTTCCTCCTGCCCCCCTGCCCCCCTGTCCCCCTGTCCCCCTCGCTCTTGCAGCCGCTCTCGCCCCTCGTCCACCCGCCGCTCGATCCCTTGCCGTTCCGTGTCCAGCACGTCCTGCAACCGCTCGCGGATGTCGTCCAGGATCGAGCCGAGATCGTAGCGGTTCAGTTGCTCCTGCCGCCGTTGCCGCAAACGGTTCATCATCTCCCGCAAGCCCGGCATCCGGTCGCCGTCCGGCCGATCAATCCCCTCCCAGAAGAGCCGGCGCAGCGCATTCAGCAGATCGCCGTCCCGCATCAATTGGTCCGACATTGCCCGCATCAGATCGTCGGCGTCGAGTGCGCTGATCTGCTGCGTACCATCCCACCGCGAATACCGGCTGCCAAATCGATAGATGGGCATTGGGGTTTCCTTCTCTACGCTGGTGGATCTGCTGGGCGACGCCAATCACGGCGCGAGATGGGGGCTTCCTCCAAATGTCGGCGTCGACGTCGCGCGGGGCTGACGCCCAGAGGGCACCCGCCGCGCTGAATCCCAATAACCCCTCTGAAAAGGGCTAGGCTCGGCGCCCGTTAGCCTGATTCATCAGGCTTATTGGGGTGAGCGCGGGGACTTCAGCCCCGCGCGACGAGAGCACGATCCGACCGATCTGGAAGCGCGTTCTGGTCATTCACGCCTCGTCCCTCACCGCCGCTTCGGCCGCTTCCTCCGCCGGCGCCGGTCACCGGGATCGTCGTCGAACCACTTCTCGTGGATCCTCGGCTCGTCGTCGGGGGGACGATCCGACGCTCGCTGCATCTGCCGGCGTTTCGCCTCCCCGCCGGCAGTCCTTCAGCGGTGGTAGCGCGCCGGTCCCGTCGCCCCCGCGTCCTTGTTCAGCTTCCGGTTCAGGTGCAACCCTTCCAGGACGAATTCGACCGCCGACGCCACCGCCGCCGGGTTCCCCCCGACGCCGAGCTTGTCGACCGCCTCCTTCACCCCCTCCAGGTGACTCAATTGATGGACGTAATCCATCGCCGGCATCAACTCCGACGCCTCGACGCTGAGTCCGTTCTCGAACGCCAGGATCAGCCGGTCGAACTGCCGCACCGAGAAGTAGCGGTTGAACGCCGTCAGCACCGCCGACGAGATCAGCTTGTCGACGATCTGCTCCTCTCGCACCTCGCCCAGCGTCTCCAACTCGATCTTGCCGGTCGTCGACGCGTGCAGCGCCGCCAGGTCCGAGATCCGCGGCGCCGACTGCCGCTCGCCGAGCCGGATCGCCCGCCGCGTTGCGTTGGAGATCACGTTCTCGTAGTTGGCGACGCTCATCCGGACCGAGACGCCCGACCGCTGCGACACGTCGTGCGACCGCCGCGCCCCGTGCGTCAACTCGGCGATGATCTCCTTCATGAACTGCGGCACCGTCACCTGGACCCCATCGGTCGCGAAGTGCGTCCGCTCCTGCTCCATGATCTCGATTTCGAGTTCGGTCGTCTCCGGATAGTGCGTCCGGATTTGGGAACCGTAGCGGTCCTTCAGCGGCGTGATGATCCGACCCCGGTTCGTGTAGTCCTCGGGGTTGGCCGAGGCGACCACGAAGACGTCGAGCGGCAAGCGGATCTTGTACCCCCGGATCTGGACGTCGCGCTCCTCCATGATGTTGAGGAGACCGACCTGAATCCGCTCCGCCAGATCCGGCAACTCGTTGAGCGTGAAGATGCCGCGGTTCGTCCGCGGCACCAGTCCGTAGGAAATCGTCAACTCGTCCGAGAGGTAGCGCCCCTCGGCGACCTTGATCGGATCGACCTCGCCGATCAAGTCGGCGATCGTCGTGTCCGGCGTCGCCAGCTTCTCGCCGTAGCGCCGGTCGCGCCCGATCCACTCGATCGGCGTGCCTTCGCCGAATTCCTCGACCAGATCGCGCGCCGCCTTACTCGTCGGGCAAAACGGATCGTCGTTGATCTCCGACCCCTCGACGATCGGCAACCACTCGTCGAGCAGATTGACCATGCTCCGCGCCAGGCGGGTCTTCGCCTGTCCGCGCTCGCCGAGGAAGATGATGTCCTGGCCGGAGAGGATCGCGTTCTCGATCGCCGGGATCACCGTCGTGTCGTAGCCGAGGACACCGGGGAACAGGTCGTCCCCTTTGCGAATCAACCGGATCAGGTTGGCTCGCATCTCCTCGCGGACGGTGCGCGGTTGGTAGCCGCTCTCGCGCAACTCGCCGAGCGTGCGCGGTCGCGGCGGATTGGGATTCGTCGTCGTGTCTGCCGGGGAAAGAAGAGCCATGCGGGACATCCTCTATGCGGATAACCGGGGTCGGTCCGGCGCGCGAGCCAAAAGGAGGAGAGCCATCGGCCGGCGACGGCCCGCCGGCGCGGTCGAGCGCTATCGCCATCGTACACGCGCCGCTGAGGGGTGTCGAGGAGATCGCAGTCGCCGCTACCCAAACGGGCAGGTCTCACCACTGCCCCGCCCAGGCGCTCGGGGTCACGACACGGTGTAGGGGAGCGCACGGGGCGCTCCCGCTCTCCGATGGACGCCTACCGTCCAGAGGACCGGGTCGCGGCCGGTTCTCCTTACCCCCGCCTCGTGACAGATCCACCGCCGACCGTCACACTTCCCCCGGATTTCCGTTGCATTCATCAGATGGACCGATTCGAGACGAAGGGGCAGGGTCGTGGCGCGGACGGTCGTTCCGCCAACCCAGGTCGACGAGGCCACGCTGATCGCGCGGGCCACACGCGACCGCGCCGCCTTCGCCCCCCTCTACGAACGCTATTCCGACCCCATCTTCCGCCACTGTTACCGCCGTCTCGGCAACCGCGCCGACGCCGAAGACGCCACCATCCTCGTCTTCCAACGCGCCCTCGCCAACCTGAAGAGCTTCAACGGCGACTCGCTCCGCCCCTGGCTCTTCACCATCGCCAACAACGTTATCGCCGACCACTACCGGAATCGCTGGCCGACCGCCTCCCTGGACGCCGCCTTTGACGTTCATGACCCCGCGCCCGACCCCGAGACGACCGCCGTCCAGGCCGACCGCCGCCGCTCGCTCCAGACCTACCTCTGCCAACTGCCGCCCGATCAGCAGCGCGCCATCGAGCTACGCCTCGCCGGCATGACCGGCCCCGAGATCGCCGCGGTCCTCGACTGCCCGCACGAACCCGTCCGCGCGCTCCTGCTGCGGGCCACCAAACGCTTACGCACGCTCTTCGGCATCGCGCCGGGATCGACGGAGGACGGCGATGACTGACGAGCGCAACCGGCCGCCCGGGCGGCTGCTCGGCCACCTCCTGGAAGCGTACTGGGACGGGCTCGTCGGCGGGGTTCCGGCCGGACCCGAGACGGAGCAACTCGACCCGTCGCTGGCGCGAACCGTCTGGCGTGTGCACGCGCTCGACGACGCGCCGCCCATCGACGCGCGATTCAAGCAACGACTCTGGGAGGACCTCAGACACGGGACCGCACTCACCACACCGCGGCGCCTCTTCCCGCCCGGCCCCGCTGCCAAGGGCCGGGGCAACGGCCGCGTCGCCGCCCCGCCCTGGTCCGGCGTGCAGCCGCGACCGCATCAACCATTGCGCCAGCTCGTCGCCACGCTCGGCCTCGTCGCCCTCCTGCTCCTCGCCCTCGGCGCCGTCGTCGTCTTCTACCGGGAGAACCAGCAACCCGCGACCATCCCCGCGGTCCAGGACACCGCCACCCCGGCCCCGCCGCCCGCTGAGAACTGGCCGATCTACCGCGGCGACCCCGGCCGCACCGGTAACGTTCCCGTCCACGGTCCGACCGGTATCTCTGCCGAGCTCTGGCACTACCAGACGCAGGGGCGGATCGACTCCGTCCCCATCGTCGTCGACGGCGTCCTCTACGTCGCCGGCGAAGACGGCAACGTCTATGCACTCGACGCCAAGACCGGCGCCGCGATCTGGGCCACCTCCCTCGGCGCCGGCTCCGGCTCGTCCCCCGCCTTCTCCAATGGGGTCGTCTACGTCGGCGACGACAACAACGACCTCCACGCGATCGACGCCGCCACCGGTCGCGAGGTCTGGAAAGCGACCGGTTCCGGTTGGGTCGATCCCGGACCGGTCGTCGATGACGTCCTCTACGCCGGCAACGCCGACGGTACGTTTCAGGCGATCCAAGCAAGCGACGGCGAGGTCCTCTGGCGTACACCCCTCGGCGGCGGCTCCTCGCGCGCGGCCGGCTACGCCGATGGTCTGGTCGTCGTCGGCAGCGGCGACGGTCGCGTCAACGCCCTCGACGCCAGGACCGGCGAGCCCAAATGGTCGTACTCCCTCGGCACCGGCATCGTCGGCACCGTCGCCGTCGCCGGCGGTGTCGTCTACGGCACGGTCTCCGGCGGCACCGCCAGTTCCGTCGTCGCCCTCGACGCGGTCGGCGGACAGCAGCTCTGGTCGTTCGGCACCCTGACCGACGCCGATCTCCGTACGCCGGCCATCGGTGACGGCCTCGTCTACACCGTCAGCGGCGATGGCACCGTGTACGCCCTCGACGCGGCGACCGGGACCCAACGCTGGAGCGCGCCGGCCGGCAGCGTCGTCCGCGCTGCACCTGCCCTGGCCGGCAACACCCTTTACGTCGTCGCCGACGCCGGCAAACTCCTCGCCCTCGACGCCGCCACCGGTGCCGAGCGCTGGCGCTTCGACTTTGGCAGCACCAACGTCTCTGGGCCGGTCGTCGCCGGCGGACTCCTCTACCTCGCCACCGACGGCGGCACGGTGGTTGCGGTCGGCGGGGCGGACGTGGGAACGGCAGCCGGTTCACCGGTCGCACCCACTGCCACGGCGTCCGTAGCGGCCCCGACCGAGGCTGCCGCGACAGCAAGCCCATCGGCCGGCGCCCCGGCGCGGTTTCTCTGGACCTCGATGGGATCGGCCGCGGACAACCTGGTCTCTCCCCAGCACATCCGGATCTCGCCCGATGGACGGATCTGGGTTCCGGATCTTTCGAATCGCTTCTTCATCTTCGGTCTCGACGGCACCCTTCAGGAAATCTGGGGCACATCGGGCAGCGGCCCCGGTCAATTCAAGTTCTCCCGGAACGGCGCCTCGTCCGGGTCGATCACCTTTGCGCCCGACGGTTCGTTTTACGTCGTCGACTCCTTGAACTACCGTATCCAGCGCTTTGACCGCACCCGCCGGTACCTCGGCGAGTGGGGGACGCGGGGTGCCGGTGCCGGCCAGTTTCTCCTGCCCGTGGGACTGGCGATCGCACCGGACGGGAGTCTGCTCGTGACGGACTACCGGCGAGGAGACGTCCAGCGGTTCGATTCCAGCGGCACGTTCCTGGGCGCGTTCGACGGCGCGACCAGTCCCGATGGGAAACTCCGGGGACCGATCGGGATCGCCGTCGATGGCGGAGGCTCCGTCTACGTCACCGAGTTCGACGGCAGCCGGGTGCGGGTGTTCGACGGCGACGGCAACGAAATCGGCCTGGTCGGTGCCGCCGATCAGGCCTTCGGCGGCTTCGCCTTTCCGGTGGATGCCGTCGTCGACCGAGACGGTTACCTCTACGTCGCCGACCTGGGCAACAACCGGATCGCCGTCTTCGATCCCCGGGGCCGCTTCCTCTTCGCCTGGGGCACCTTCGGCACCGGCGACGGCCAGTTCCGCAGTCCCGACGGAGTCGCGGTCAACCGCGGCGGCGCGGTCTACGTGTCCGAGGGGGACGGCAACCGGATCCAGAAGTTCCAGATCCTTGCGTCCTTACCGAGTGCCGGCTGACGGCACCCCCGTGGACAACTCGATCACGGCGATTGGGGAATTGTTCGTGGTTACCGGGCCCGGCTCTCCTTGTAACCTCAATGTCCATCAGGGGGCCCCGTCGGTTGGGCACCCGGCGCACGGAGACACGCTTTCCACCTCCTCCAATTCTCGGAACCTCGCCGCTCGCCGCTCGATCTCGTCCGCCATCGCGCCCGGATTGCCCCCGAGCCGCCCGAATACCGCCTGCGCCGCCGCCACATCGACCGCCAACAACCCACCGCGCCCCTCTCGTTCTGCCACCACCACCGGCGCCAAACTTCCCGGCTCCGACCCGAGCGCCAGATTGACGACCGACCGCACCTCGCGCCGAACCCCTCGCCCGTCCATCCAGGCATCGAGCAGCACCAGCACGTCGATCTCCGCGATCTCCGCCGCCGGTACCCGCAGCGGATAGCCCGCCAGGCCGTAGACGAATTCGTCCACGCTCGTCGCGTGCGCCGTCGCGGCCAATTGGTAACCCTCGCCCACCGCCGCCAGAACTCGACGTACACCCGGACCCCAGAGATAGATCGGCAAATGGGGACTCAGCTCGTTCACCAGCAACGCCGACGTCGCAGGATCGGTCGCGCCGAGAAAATCGAACGGCTCGTAGCAACCGCGCACGTAGATCCGCCGCGTCCCGCTCGGCAGGAAGTCGAGCAACGCCGTCAGCAGCGTCGTCTTCCCCGCCCCGCTCGGCCCCGCCGCCACCACGATCGACGCCCGCCGTTCGAGCAATGCCCACAGCAACGCGGCACACTCGGCCGTCAGCACCCCATCCGCGATCAGGTCGCCGATCGGGTGGGGAGCCGGCGACGACCAAACCGGACCCCACCAACCGAACGGCTCATCGAACGAGTGCGGTCGCCGCGGCGGCGTCATTGGCCCTCTCCCCCAACCCCTCCCCCAAGCGTTGGGGAGGGGAGCTCCCTACGAGGCACGTTTTCTCGACTGAGGCAACATGCTCATCGTCGCGCTCCCCTCCCCAACGCTTGGGGGAGGGGTTGGGGGAGAGGGCCACTTCTCTCACCCCGCCGTTCGCAACGACGCATTCCGCGCGAACACCAACCCCGCCAGCGCGACCACGATCACCGCCCCGAAGGCGATCGCCTCGCGCACCCCGATCGCCTCCCCCACCGTCCCGGCCAGCAGCGCCCCGGCCGACGGGACGCCGATCAACGTCAGGATGTAGAGACTCATGATCCGCCCCCGCAACTCGTTGGGCGCCGTCAACTGGATCAGCGTCGCCGTCAGCGCCCCCGCCACCGCCGTCGCCGCGCCGACCAGCACCAACAGCACCAGCGCGATCCCGTACCAGGGGCAGGTCGCAAACAGAAACAGCAGACCCGCCTGGCACGCCGTCGCCACCATCAACCACCGCCCGCGGTGCCGGACATCGCGGTGACTGGCCAGCGCGAACGCACCGGCAAGCGTCCCCAACCCACCGGCCGCCAGCAGGAAACCGTAGGCCGTCGAGCCGACCCGGAACTCGTCGCGTGCGAAGACCGCCAGCATCGGCCCGTACGACCGGCCGAGGAGCCCGGAGACCAGCGAGATCGTCAGCAATCCCCGCAGCAACGGGTCCCGCCGGACATGGGCGATCCCCCGGCCGATTGCCGCCAGTGCCCCATCCCGGACACCGCTCTGCCGGCTATGCTGGGGTACGCCGCGCATCCGCGACAGCGCCAGCAGCGTCGCCAAGCACGAGATCGTGTTGACGACGAACACGCCGCCGACCCCGATCAGCGGGATCAACGCGCCGGCGATCGCCGGTCCAACCAGCGCCGCCCCCGTGAAACTGACCGAGTTGAGCGAGACGGCCGACGTCAACTGCTCCCGCGTCACCAGATCGGGCAACAGCGCGTGCCGCACCGGCGAATCGAAGGCGAGCACGAGACCGTTCACGAACGAATAGGCAAGCAGGTGCCAAACGGTGATCGCGCCGGCCAGCGTCAGCGTCGCCAGCACGGCACTCGCCACCAGGTACGTGATCTGGACCGCCCACAGCATCCGCAACCGCGGTACGCGGTCCGCCACCGCCCCGCCGAACGGCGGTATCAGCAGCATCGGTACCGCGAAGGCGGCGGCGATCATCCCCAACCAGAAGGGTTTGCGGGCCGGTTCGAGATCGGTCACCAACCAGCCCATCCCGGTCGATTCCATCCAGGTCCCGGCGTTGGAGGTGAGGAGCCCGATCCAGAGGAGGCGAAAGTTGCGCGACTGCAGCGCCGCGAACCGGGGAGCACGCGTCGCTTCGGCGCTCCCGGCGCGCGGACCGAGCGAAGCGTCCGCGGGGGCATCGCCGGCGGCGCGGGGGGAGGCGACCTTCATGGCCCGCGATGGTACCACGGTCGCCGGGCGGTGGCTCTCCCCGCCGCTCAGGCCGTGCCGTCGACCACCGTTTCGGTGACGAGCGAGGCGATGAACGGCAGATGACGGAACTGCCGCCGCAGGTGGAGTCCGAACCCGACCAACAACTCGTTCGGCGCCTCGAACCCGACGTACCGGAGCGGCACCTCGACCAATCGCGCCGCTTGCCGGTCGAGCAACGTGCAAATCTCGATCTGCCGCGCCCCGCGCTGCCGCAACCACCACGTCAGATAGGCGAGACTCAACCCCGTACTCACCACGTCGGCAACGAGCAATACGCGGCGACCGGCGACCGGCGTCCGCGGCGCTCGCCCGATCCGCACCCTTCGCTCCCCCAACGGCGAGCGGTGTCGCGTCAGCGTCACCCGATCGCGATCGACGACGAGACCGGTCCGTTCCAGCGCGGCCGACAGGTGATGCGCAAACACCGCAGACCCCCGATCGACGCCGAGGACCAGGAGCGGCGTCGCTCCGGGACCGTCACCCGGCTCCGTTTCCGGTCCAAGACGTGGCAGCAGCGCGTCCGTCTGCTCCCAGATCGGCAGCGACAGCGGGAACGCCGCTTCGGGGCGCGGCGACGGTCCGACGTCGGGCGATCCGGCGATGGCCGCGGCGAGCTGCGCGATCCGCTCGTGGATCCGGTCCTCGGCGAAGACGATCCGGCCGACCTGGCACGGTGTGGCGTCCGGTCGTGCCGGTCGGTAGGCGTCGCCGAGCCGGTCGCAGTCCCGCCGGTACAGCAGCTTGATCCGCACGTTTGGGTAGAGTTCGCGCAGCCGCCGGATCTTGCGGTTCTTCCGCGTCACCAGGCGCTGTCGCATCGTCGTCAGTTCGATGTAGAGCTTGTGTTCCGGTAGGTAAAAATCGGGCGTAAACATCTCCGACGGACGCCCTTCGTCCGAATAGGCCAGCGGGAAGGTCGTCGGTTCGTAGGACCAGCGGATGCGGTAGAAATTCAGAATGCGCGAAAAATCGAGTTCGGCCGGGTGGGCGAAGTCGCGCTCGTCGAATTCGTCCGCGGCGCGGATCAACTGCCACGGTATCGGCAGCGCCTGTTGCCGGGTCACCGGCGGTCCGTCGCCCGCCGCCCCGCCCGGCCGATCGGCGTCTGCCTTCTCGATTCGCCCCACCCGCTCCACCTCGCGGTTTCTCGCTCGTCACGCCCGGTCCGGGGAAGACCGAATGCGGAAAGACGGCCTGCCCGCGAACGGACGCGCGGCCGCCCGGTCTGCCTGTTTCGAACGGGAGCGGGGTGCCCCCATTGTGGCACATCGCCGGCCCCGCGGCAACGGGTTTCGACCACCGAAAGTCCGCGATCTTTCGGCCCGATTGCCCATCCTCCATCCGGACGTCGGTTCGCAGCACGGCAATTCCGCGATGGACCTCACCGGTCCGACCCATCGTCCCGGCAGGTTGGGGCGAGCCGGTCTATCCTATCGGTCCGGGAAACGCGGATGAGGGGAAGGGAGTCGCGGGAAGTGACCGACCAATCGGACGCAAAGAACGCATTCGCCGCCGTCGATCACGTCGGCTACGTCGTCTCCGATCTCGACGCGGCCGCGGCCTTCTTCGTCGATGTTCTCGGTTTCGAGCCGCTGCCGCGGCGCGGTGTCTCGACCGATCCCGAGGGGGACAGGATGACCGGCTGGTACGGCGTCCACCCGCGCGCGTCCACCCGCTTCGCCTTCTTCCGCCTCGGCGGCACCACCGTCGAGTTGCTCGAATGGACCGCCCCCGACCAGCAGCGACTCCAGCCCCGCAACAGCGACTACGGTGGTCGTCACCTGGCGCTCAAAACCGCCGATCTCGAGGCGGCGCTCGCCCGGCTGCGGGCGGTGCCGGGGGTGGCGATCCGTGAACACAACGAGCGCGGTTTCGTCTACGTCGCGACGCCGTTCGGACTTGAGCTCCAGCTGATTCCGGGCTGATCGAGCGACGAGGAGCATGGCATGCCATCGCATCTTGGGGTCGGCGTTATCGGCGTCGGAACGATTGGAAGACGGCACGCCGAGAACCTGGCACGGCACCTTCCGCGAGCACGCCTCGTGGCGGTTGCCGACGTCCGGCCCGACGTCGCCCGCGCTGTTGCCGGCGATCTGGGCGCCCCGCATTGGTTCGCGACCGCCGACGAGCTCGCCGCCCATCCCGACGTCGAGGCCGTCGTCATCGCCTCCAGTCACCACGCCCACCTGGAAGGGATCCTCGCCGCGGCGCGGCATCGGAAGGACGTCCTCTGCGAAAAACCGATCACCCCCGACCTGGCCGAGGCCGACGAGGCGATTGCCGCCGTGGAGAAGGCCGGTGTCCGTCTTCAGATCGGATTCATGCGCCGCTACGATCCTGCCTACGTCGCCGCGAAGCAACGGATCGATGCGGGAGAGATCGGCGATCCGGTGCTCTTCAAGGCGACGCACCGGAACCCCTCGCTGCCGCCATCGATGACGCCTTCCGGTGGCGCCGGTGTCTTCGCCGACACCAGCATCCACGACTACGACAACGCCCGCTGGCTGCTCGGCGACGAAGTAACCGAAGTGCACGCGGTGGCGGTACCGGTGCTCGAACCCGGCCGTCCCGACGATCTCGCGCTCTCGACCCTTCGTTTTGCGCGGGGCGGTCTCGGCAGTGTCGAGGCGTATCTGACTTGCGCCTATGCCTACGACGTTCGGACCGAGGTCGCCGGCACCAAGGGCACCGTTTTCATCGGTCGTCTGCGCGAGACCGCCTGCGTCGTCGCCACCGCCGATGGGGTCAAGTCCGACGCCATCGACCACTGGCTCGTCCGCTTCGGGGATGCCTACCTCATCCAACTCGACGACTGGGTTCGTCGCACCCTTGGCGGCGAGCCGCCGGCGGTCACCGGCGCCGACGGCCGCGCCGCGCTCGAAATCGCCGTCGCCG
>DATBFX010000169.1:0-5933 GCA_036558305.1 Thermomicrobiales bacterium
GAGGGCACCGTCGTCGCCGCCGGCCCCGCCCAGGACACCCTCACCACCCCCAACATCTCCACCGCCTTCGGCTTCCCCGTCACCGTCTACCGCGACGGCAATCGCTGGACCGCCCGCGCCACCGCCAACTGGCACACCCGAGAGTAACTGCGGGCGCTATACTGATGAAGATCAGATTGCAGGCAAAAGATCGGAGTCTGCGTCATGGAACGAACCGCTAACGACGCCCCCGGCCAAAATGGCATACCGCGCGTGGAAGAGGAGTACGACCGCATTATCGCCCGGTACTACAAGGAATGGGTGCTCTACCAGGTGACGAAGTGGGACGAAAACTGGCGCCCCGTCCTCGGCTACGTCATTGCGCACTCGCCGAGCCGCGCGGAGATTTCCAAGGCATTGGCAAAGGAACCGGTTCGGACTGCCGATGACCCGTTCATGCCGTATTACTCGTTCTTTGCCCGTCCGGAACTCCGGGTCGGTGAGACGCTGGAAGAAGGGCAAGAACGATTCAGGCGTGAACGTGCAGAAGCGCTCGCCGAAGCGCATGAGTGAGGCCGGCACCGAGATCTCGCTTGTTCTTCAACCAAGATTCGGCGACCGGTCCGGCAATCGAGGGCCACTCGCCATCCGCCTCATCGTCGGCATGGACATTGTTTGGGACATGCTGCCGTACCCAACGGCACGACGATCCTCTGTTACCCATCACGCATTCGAGGACTACGCCAATCGGCACGGTGCCGACCCGCGCGTCGTTCGAAGCCTGCTGGTCGGCGACCTGAGCATCTCGCTGCGGCCCGTTTCTCCGCTACGGATCGTCCCCAGCCGTGCCCCCGACCGAGTCGGCGTCGATGGCTTCCTCGGCTTCGACTTCTTTGCTCAGTTCCAAATCGTCGAGTGGCACCCGAACACCGGCTTCATGCGCCTCCGGTATCCCTGACCCTCACCCCCGCCCCCGAAACCGCAACTCCAACACCCCCTCGTCCGTCCGCGCGTCCCACTCCCCCGGCGTCGCGAACTGGAGCGGCACACCGAGACTGCCCAACAGCTCGTCCGGCCGGATCAGCAACGCTCGCCCGCCCCCCGGCGCCCGCTCGACTCCCGCCAACGTCGTCGCCTTGCCCAGCGCCTTCTCCAGCACCGGATCGACGAAGGCATCGATCGGCAGCTTCCCGAGCGCCTTCACCTCCTTGATCTCCACCCGCACCTGCGGCGCCCCCTGCGCGATCAACCCGATCAACGCCCGCACGTCGGTCTTGAAAAACCGCCCCTTGCTGACCTCGACGACGATCTCCGCCCCCTCGCCCACGAACCGCGTCGACCGCAACGCCAGATCGACCGGTGCCCGCTCCTTCCCCTTCTCCAACGCCACCGCGACCGCCTTCGCCAGCACCTCGTTCGTCAATCGCAACCGGATACCCTGGACGATCGTCCGAAACGGCGTCTTCCCCGCGATCGGTTCCAACGACAACTGCACGTCGTCCGCCTGAATCTCCGCTCCCTGACCCATCCGCCCTCGCCTCACTCCCCTTTAACCACCGGCCCCGCCCCAATCGGCTCGCCTCACCACACAGTTTACCCCCCAACCCCGTTCCGCCTGTCCGCCTGTCCGCCTGTCCGTCTCCCCGTCTACACGACCGCGTTCCGCAACCTCCCCAACCGCTCGATCTCCGATTCGACTTCATCCCCCGGTTGCAACCACGGGTGGACCGCCGGCCCCAACTCCAGCAGGCAGCCACCACCGACCGTGCCGCTCCCGATCACGTCGCCGGCCTCAAGCCAAACGTCGCGCGACGCACGCTCAATCATCCGCGGGAACGTCCAGTAGATCGTGTTCGCATTCCCGCGCGCGACCTCCTCGCCGTCGATCCGCGCCCCCATCGCCAGATCGTGCCGCTCCCCGTCGAACCGATCCGCCACCTCGTCGAGCGTGACGATCGCCGGTCCCAACGACGTCGCGAAATCCTTCCCCTTCGCCGGCCCGAGCCCCACGCTCATCTCCTGCCGCTGCACGTCGCGCGCGCTCCAGTCGTTCAGGACCGTCAACCCCGCCACGTGCGCCCACGCCGCCGTCGCCGGAATATCCCGACCCGCCTTCCCGATTACGCACGCCAATTCCAACTCGAAATCCAACTCCTGCGTCTCCGTCGGTTTCCGCACCGCCTCCTCCGGTCCGACGATCGTCCCGGCATGCCCGAACGAGAACACCGGCACCTCGTACCACGCCCTCGGCACCTCCCGCCCCCGCTTCGCATTCGCCGTCGCCACGTGCCCCTCGAGCGCGTAGAAATCCCGCAGCGCCCCCGGTCTCGGCACCGGCGCCAGCGACCGGTTCTCCCACACCGCCACCGCCGCCCCGTCCGGCAGCCTCACCGCCTCCCGATGCTCCTCCGCGAAACTCCACGCCGCCGCGTCCACCGCCGCCAGCACCTCGGCACCGTCTCCCCGAGCAACCGGTTGACCGGCAGGATGCGATCCCCCTGGAGCACGCCTGCCCGACCGTCGTCCCCGTATTGCGGATGCTGGAACGTTACGAGCCGCATGCGTCAGCTTCTGCGGCGAGCGCCCCGAGAGAGTTCGGCCACCGGAAGCGAGAAACCCGAAAGTACGTCCTCGCCGTCAAGCACATCGCCCTCGTACACCGTGGCGACCAATACGCCCCGTCGATACACCTCAACGCAGCGTCTATCCGGGTAGGCCCACCAGACCAGCGGCACCCCGGCATCGCCGTAGCGCCGCACCTTCTCCTCAACGTCCCGCCGCCGATCCGACGGCGATCCGACTTCGACCGCAAGATCGGGACGGCCCGGAAAATAGGACCGTGGTGCCTCCCCGCCGGGAACGTTCTCCCAACTCGTGAACGCCACGTCGGGCACCAGGACAACATCTGGATCCCGCCGGAGCACGAACGACCCGTCGGCACCCGTGACGAGTCCAAGATCTCGCGGGACGACGAAGAACGAAATGAGGTAGCCAATCCAGAGGGCGAGTGCACTCGCTTCCGATCCCGCTGCCGGCACCTTCCGCAACTCCCCTTCCCAGAGCTCCCACGGCTCGTCGCCCGGCATCTCGGCCAGTTCTTCCGCGGTGTACAGCCTCGTTCTCGCCACCATCTCTCGACTCTCCACAGACCGGCCGCGCCAATCGATGCAGCCGCTCCCCGCGTCGGCATCCTACCACGCCGCCTTTGCCCCATCTTCGGCAAGTACGCAAACGGCGGCAGCCCCGGCGGCGATCCACCTGGGCCACGTCGATACTGAGGGGCGAACCCGCCCTCCGCGCAGTTCTTCTGACGACCGGCCACGAACGACTGGAGCCGTTCTCGCTCCGAACCGCCGTTATGGGAACGGCTGCCCGTACCGCTCTCGCGACGCCACCTCGCCCAGCGGCTTCCGCTCCTTCTTCCCTTGCCCCACCTGCTTGGCCGGGTATCCCAACGGCACGATCCCCAGCAGGTCCAGTTCCTCCGGGATGCCGAGGACCGGCTCGATCTCGTCCAACCCCTTGAACCCGACCCAGTTGCCGCCCACCCCCTCGGACCACGCCGTCAACAGCATCGACTGGATCGCGCGGCTGGCGTCCGAGACCGCCAGCCGCGACCGGTCGACCGCCACCGCGATCGCCGCCGGCGCCTGGGCGATGTACGGCCCGGTCTTCGCCAGTTCCCCGAGCCGGCGCAGCGTCTCCCGGTCCTGCACCACGACGAAGTGCCACGGCTGCGCGTTCATCCCGCTCGCCGTCAGGCGACCGGCCTCGACCACCTTCCGCAGTACCTCCTCCGGCACCGGCCGCTCCTGGAACTGGCGCACCGCCAGCAACGTCCGGATCGCCTCGAAGACCTCCATCGGCTCGTCCTCCGTTTCATGGTCGCTGGGTCTGCCTACCGCCATGCTACCACCGGACCGTAGGCCGAACGATGAACGTCGGGACTTCCGGGCACGGCGAATCCGGGAAAACGCCACGCCCGGCACAAACACGAGCGCTGGGACCTCGAGTCCACCCGCGGCTCTGTCCGACAAGCGACCGGAATAGGGGGTACCATCGCTCCATCGGTGCTAGCCATCGGTGGCGGGGTTCGGGTGGACGTCACAAGACTTTTGAGGGAACCGGAGGTACTCGCCGGCAAGAACCCCGACCACGTCATCCGGGAACTCGGCGGTGTCCCCGAGGATTGGCGCGTTGGGCGGTTGGGGAAGGGGAGCCACGCCGGAGAGGGCTGGACGCTTCGGGAAATTGGACCGAACGGGCTGCCCACCGGACGCGTTATCCGGTACCATCCCGGTGGCGGCCATCACGGGCCGTCCCCGTACTGGCGCGTGACAACTCCGGAAGGCGGCAAGTCCGCGCCGATTCCGGGAGGTTCATGGGATGGTTAGCACACAAATCGCCCCGATTCTTGGGCAATTGCAATTACTGCGCACGGCCCTCACGCTGCTTGCATCTTCGTCCGAGGAGCAACTCGATCATCTGGCAGCGCTGGGGATCCCAGACGCTGTCGACGAACTCGCCCTCGAATTCGACGACGCAGCGCCTCTCGTCCCTCAACTCGTCGCGGCCAAAGCCATCACGACTGAAGCGGAGCACGCCATCCATCTCCTCGACCAGCGACTCACGTCGATGAGCGGAAGGGAGCATTCCCAGCTCTGGACCCGGTCCGCGCTGAAAACCGCACCACAGTGGACCGAAATTCGCGCGCTTGCACGGAGTGCGCTCGACCTGCTCGCCGCCTAGTGCAAGAGCAGACGAGATAGCTGGCCATGGTTTACCATAACGTGCATGCAAGCTCCTCTCATGGTGCGTCCCCTGACGGACGCCGAGCGCCAGGCCCTGGAGGCCGGCCTGCGTTCGCCTCTGGCCTTCACGTTACGCCGCGCCCAGATTCTGTTGGCCAGTTCCCGTGGCGAGCACACCCCGGCCATCGCCGCCGCCCTGGGCTGTTCCGACCAGACGGTGCGCGACGCCATCCACGCCTTCGACCGGGTGGGGGTGGGGGCGCTGACGCCGGGCTCCAAGCGCCCACACACGCGCCACCCCGCCTTCGACGCCACGAGCGCGGACCGGCTGCGCGACCTGCTCCACCGCAGCCCGCGCGACTTCGGCCACCCGACGAGTCTGTGGACGCTGGACCTGGCGGCCGAGACGGCGGCGGCCGAAGGGCTGACCGCGACCCGGGTCAGTGGCGAGACGGTCCGGACGACCCTGGCGCGGCTCGGCATCGGGTGGAAGCGGGCCAAGCGCTGGATCACCAGCCCCGACCCGGCGTACGACCGAAAAAAAGCCGGCGCGACCGTCTGATCCGCCTCGCCACCACGCACCCGGACTGGGCGCTCGGGTTTGCCGACGAAGTGTGGTGGAGTCGGGTGGCCCCGCCTGCCGTCCGCGCCGGGTGCCCCCTGGGCGACGGCGACCGGGCAGCCGTTGCGGCTGGCGGAACTGACGATCGCCAAGCACGAACCGAAAGCCGTGGCCTGTTACGGGCTGCTGGTGCGCTGGTGGGAGCAGCCAGTAGCGGACGACGACCCGGCCGAGGCGCTCTGGTTGCGCTTCGTCGCGGGGCGTCCCATCAGCGGCGTGACGACCCAGTACCTGGCCTGGTGTTGCACCCGGTTGGCGGCGGCAGGCAAGACCGCGCTGCTGCTGATCTGGGACAACGCCTCTTGGCACGTCAGCCGGGCGGTGCGGTCCTGGATCGCCGACCACAACCGGGCGGTCAAGGCGACCGGCGCGGGCGTGCGAATCGTCGCCTGCCCGCTGCCGATCAAGAGCCCGTGGCTCAACCCGATCGAGCCGAAGTGGACGCACGGCAAGAAGCGCGTCGTCGAACCGGCGCGGCTGCTCACGATGGAGGAACTCGAATGCCGCGTCTACGACGCCTTGGGCGCCGCTCATGCCGACCACCTCACCATGCCCAGGCATGCCGCCTGATCTTGCACTAG
>DATBFX010000170.1:0-13912 GCA_036558305.1 Thermomicrobiales bacterium
CCCGTGATCGTCCAGTTCGGCGGCCAGACCGCCATCAACCTGGCGGAACCGCTGTCGAGCCGCGGCACCGAGATCATGGGCAGCTCGCTCGACTCGATCGACCTTGCAGAAGACCGCGAGCGCTTCGAGGCGTTCCTGCGCCGTCTCGGCATTCCCCAGCCGCACGGCGCCGCCGTCACCTCGCTCGCGGACGCCCAGGAAGTCGCGGAGCGCATCGGTTACCCCGTCCTCGTTCGCCCGTCGTACGTCCTCGGCGGCCGGGCGATGGAGGTCGTCTACGGTCCCGAGCAACTCGCCCGCTACATCCGCAACGCGACGACGATGACTCCCGACCATCCCGTCCTGGTCGACAAGTACCTCCTCGGCAAGGAGGTCGAAGTCGACGCCATCTGTGACGGCGAGACGGTCCTCATCCCCGGCATCATGGAGCACATCGAGCGGGCCGGCGTCCACTCCGGCGACTCCTTCGCCGTCTATCCCGCCGTCCACCTCTACCCCGCCGAGATCGAAACCATCGTCGATTACACGACGCGGATCGCCCGCGAGATCGGCGCCCGCGGTCTGATCAACATCCAGTACGTCGTCCACATCGGCCGCATCTACGTCCTCGAAGTCAATCCGCGCTCGTCGCGGACGGTGCCCTTCCTCAGCAAGGTCACCGGCGTGCCGATGGTCAAACTCGCCACCAACATCATGCTCGGCAAGTCACTCAAGGAGCAGGGCTACGAGGGCGGACTCTGGCCGCGCCAACCGCTCGTCGCCGTCAAGGCGCCCGTCTTCTCGATGGCGAAATTGCGCGGCGTCGAGGTGAACCTCGGTCCCGAGATGAAATCGACCGGCGAAGTGATGGGCGTCGACCTGACCTTCGAGTCGGCGTTTTTCAAAGCACTGATCGCGGCCGGGCTCGCCCTCCCGAATCGCGGCTCGATCCTGATCTCGCTCGCCGACGAGGACAAAACCGATTCGCTGGAAATGATCGGACAACTGGTCCGGCAGGGGTTCCGGCTGTACGCGACGGAAGGAACCGCCGCGCTCATCGAACGGTCCGGCATGCCGGTCCAACTCACCACCAAGCGGATCGGCCGCGGTAAACCCGACGTGCTCGACGTGATCCTGAAGGGGATCGTCAACGGCGTCATCAACACACCGGGACCGGCCGACAAGGAGATCCTCGACGGTCTCGAGATTCGCCGTGCCGCGGTCGAACGCGGTATCCCCTGCATCACCTCGATCGACACCGCCCGCGCGATGGTCGCGGCGATGGCGAAGGCGACCGACGTCTATACTGTCCAACCGATGCCCGCCTACCGACGCGTCGGATTCGGCTATTGATTCGGACGGGATCGTCATGGCGGCGCGGGAGTTCGTCGGAACGGTCGTCGCCACCGAATCCGTGATGGGTGACGCCGTGCTGCTGACGTTCACCTGCCCGCCCGCGATCACGGACTCCGTCCATGCCGGCCGCTTCGTCGAGATCCTCTGCCGCGATCGCCACTCGCTCGACCCGCTGCTTCGCCGCGCCTTCTCTCTGTACGGCGCCTCGACCACCGACAATACGTTGACCGTCCTCGTCCGCCCGTTCGGCCGCGCCAGCTCCTGGCTGGTGAACCGCCAGGTCGGTGAGCGACTCGACGTCATCGGCGTGCTCGGCAACGCGTTCACCGTCGCCGCGAAGTCGACGAACCTCCTCCTGGTCGCGGGTGGCATCGGCGTCGCGCCGCTGGTGATGCTGGCCGAGGAGGCGATCGGCACGGGCCGCAACGTGACCTTCCTGATGGGCGCTGCTCACGAAGCTGGCTTGTTGCCCGCCTCCCGGTTTCCGAGCAGCGTCGAATACTTTGTCTCGACCGACGACGGCAGCCGGGGCCACCAAGGATTCGTGACCGACCTGGTTCCGCCCTACGTCCGTTGGGCGGACCAGATCTTTGCCTGCGGTCCGGAACCGATGTACCGGTCGCTCAAGCAGGCGATGCAACCCGACCGGTTGGCCGGAAAACCGACCGCCCAGGTCTCGACGGAGCGCCCGATGGCCTGCGGATTCGGGGCGTGCCTCGGCTGCATCGTCGAAACCCGACGCGGGCCGGTCGCCTCGTGCGTCCACGGTCCCGTCTTCGATCTCGACGACCTCGTCTGGTGAGCAAGGAGAGCCCGGTCCCGATGGTCTCGCTTGCGGTCGATCTGGCGCCCCACAATCCGCGGGAGTTGCTTCTGGCGAACCCGATCATCGCCGCCTCCGGTTGCTTCGGCTTCGGTCAGGAGTACGCCGGCATCGTCGACGTTCAACGCTTGGGCGCCTTCGTCTGCAAAAGCATCACACTCCGACCCCGCCACGGCAACGCGATGCCGCGCATCGCGGAAACCCCGGCCGGTGTCCTCTCCGCCGTCGGACTCCAAAACCCCGGCCTCACCACCTTTGCCCGCAGATACCCACCCATCTGGGCGACCTGGACCGTCCCCGCGATCGTCAGCATCGCCGGCGCGACGATCGACGAGTTCGTGGCGATTGCCCAAACCTTGGACGAGCTCCCCGGAATAGCGGCGATCGAGCTCAACCTCTCCTGTCCGAACCGGGAGGCCGCCGGCGCGAGTTTCGGCTGGGACCCCGACCAAACGGCCCAACTGGTCGAGGCCGTTCGCGCATCGACGAGTCTGCCCGTGATCGCCAAACTCAGTCCGATTCCTCTCGGTGTCGTCGCCATCGCCCAGGCCGCGGAAACCGCCGGCGCCGATGCCGTCTCCTTGATCAACGCGCTCGTGGGCCTGTCGATCGACGTCAAACGGCGAAAACCCGCCCTGGCGGCCGGTGCGGGCGGTCTCACCGGCCCCGCGGTCAAGCCGCTTGCCCTGCACATGGTGTATGAAGTAGCAGCGGCGGTGTCGGTGCCCGTGGTCGGCATCGGGGGTATCGCCAGGCTCGCGGACGTCCTCGAATTCCTCATGGCCGGCGCCAGCGCGATCCAGATCGGTACGGCGATCTTTGCGCAGCCGAGTCTCTTGACCCGGCTGATCGAC
This sequence comes from Thermomicrobiales bacterium, assembly GCA_036558305.1. Classification (GTDB taxonomy): domain Bacteria; phylum Chloroflexota; class Chloroflexia; order Thermomicrobiales; family UBA6265; genus DATBFX01. The sequence continues at coordinate 3,013 of DATBFX010000170.1, forward strand.
GAACTCGAGGCGTGGATGACAACCAACGGATTCGAACGGCTCGACGATCTCGTCGGCATCGCGCGAGACGCGTCGCCCAACCACGCCGCGGATGACCACCTTCCGAGTCGGGCGGTCGCGGCTGGATGAAGTACCTCTACGGGCTGCTGATCCTCGTCCCCGTCGCGTTGCTCCTCGAGTACGGCAATCTCGGCGGGCATGCCGTGGTCTTCGTCACCTCGGCCGGGGCGATGATCCCGCTGGCCGCGATCCTCGGCCGCGCCACCGAAGAGGTGGCGATCTACACTGGACCGAAAATCGGCGCCCTCCTCAACGCCACCCTCGGCAACGCGGCCGAATTGATCATCACCATCGTCGCGCTCAACGAGGGTTTGGTCGACGTCGTCAAGGCGAGCATCGCCGGTTCGATCATCGGCAACATCCTCGTCGTTCTCGGGTTTTCGGTGTTGCTCGGCGGTCTCAAACACGGGACCCAGCGTTTTGACCAGCGAGCCGCCGGCGCCAACGCGACGATGATGTCGCTTGCCGTCCTCGCGCTCCTGATTCCGGCCCTCTTCGCGTTGCCGAGCCACGGCCGGAGGATCAGCGATCACGACGTGAAGCTGCTCAGCGATGGTGTCGCGATCGTCATGATCGCCATTTACGTGCTCTACCTCATCTTCTCGCTGCGCGGGACTTCCCCGGCCGAACGCGAGCAGGAACAGGAGGAGGACGTCGCCTCAATGCGCCTTCCCACGGCGATCGCGCTCCTGGCGGGCGCTACCGTTGCCATCGTCGTCTTGAGCGAAGTCCTCGTCGGCGCCATCGAACCGACCGCCCAGGATTGGGGTCTCACGGAACTCTTCATCGGCGTCATGCTGATTCCCCTGATCGGCAACATCGCCGAGCACCTCGTCGCCGTCCAGGTCGCGATGGCAAACAAGATGGATCTCAGTCTCGGCATCGCCGTCGGCTCCGGTCTCCAGGTCGCCCTCTTCGTGACACCGGTCCTCGTCTTCGCCGGTATCCTCCTCGACCAACCGATGACGCTCGTCTTCAACAGCTACGAACTCGCCGCCCTCGTCGCCGCCACCTTCATCGCCGTCCTCATCTCGCTCGACGGTGAGTCGCATTGGCTCGAAGGCGCCGAGTTGATCGCCCTCTACGCGATCCTCGGCCTGGCCTTCTATTTCGTCCCGTGACGGTTCGCACCCGGAAGGAACCCACCACCGTGGCAGACGACCTGCTCGCGCGACTGACGCGCATCGGCGCCCTCAAGGAAGGGCATTTCCTTCTTTCCTCGGGTCGCCATAGCGATCGCTATTTCGAGAAATTCGACCTCCTCCGCCTCCCACGCGAGACCGAAGCGGTCTGCCGCGGCTTTGCCGAACGATTCGCCGACGTCGCCATCGACGTCGTCGCCGGACCCACCACCGGCGGCATCCTCCTCGCCTTCGAAGTCGCCCGCCAACTCGGCGTTGCCGCCGCCTACGCCGAGCGCCGCACCGACGGTCAACCCGGTCGCGAGTTTCGCCGTGGCACGACGTTCGCCCCCGGCCAACGCGTTCTCGTCGTCGACGACATCCTGACCACCGGCGGCTCCGTGCGGGAAACACTGGCCGCGCTATCAGAACGCCCCGTCGAGGTGGTCGCCGTAGCCGTGCTCGTGGATCGAAGCGGAGGTGCAGTCCAATTCGGCCCGATGCCGCTCTTCGCGCTCGCAACACTCGTCGTCGAGACATGGGAGCCGGACGAGTGTCCACTCTGCGCCAAGGAAATGCCGGTAACGAAACCGGGCACAACGCCGACTGCGTAGGGGCGCATCGCCCAGTGGGTGCGCCCCTACGGACGAAAATCAACGCCTATGGTTCGTGCCTCGCGGCGTTCTCTATCCGATGTCGCAACTCTTCTCGCTGCGCGATCAAATCGTCGAGGCGCTGCTCGATCTGTTGCAAAATATCCGGCCGCGGCCGTCGCACGTACTCGTCCCGCAATTCGATGATCATCTGGGCCAGCCGGGCGATCGTCCGCACCGTGTGGACCGGGTCGTCCTCGCGCGACGGCGGCGAGTAGCCGCTCATGCCTACGTCTCCTCGGCCGGAGTTGGCTGCTCCGGCCCCGCTGCCGACCCGTCGAGCAGAGCCAACAGTGCTTGCTCGTCGATGATAGGTACGTTTAACTCGCGCGCGCGGTCGGCTTTGCTCCCGGCCTCCTCGCCCGCCACGACGTAGGAGGTCTTCTTCGAGACCGAGCTCGCCACGTTTGCCCCGGCCCGTCGCAACCGCTCCTCCGCCTGCGGGCGCGACATCGTGCCGAGCCTGCCGGTCAGCACGAATGTCTTGCCGCTCAGGTGCGCCGCGCCGTTGGCATACGTCCCGTCCCCGTCCGCCGTTCTGACCCCTGCCTGCCGCAGCTTCTCGATGATAGCCCGGTTTTGCTCCTTATGAAAGAAGTCGAAGACACTGTCCGCCAGCACCCCCCCGACACCACCGACCGCGTTGATCTCCTCCAACGACGCGTTCGTCAGCGCATCGACCGAGCCGAACCGGTCGGCCAGCAGCGTCGCCGTCCGCTCGCCGACGTGCCGGATCCCCAGCGCGTTGATCAGCCGCCAGAGCGGTCGCGTCTTGCTTGCCTCGACGCCGGCGTGGAGATTGGCAGCGCTCTTCTCGCCCAACCCTTCCAGCTCGGCGACCGCGTTCCAGTCCAGCGCGTAGAGATCGGCCGCATCTTTGACCCAACCGAGATCGACGAAGCGGTCCGTGATCTTGGCGCCCATCCCGTCGATGTCCATCGCGCCACGCGAGACGAAGTGGTGGAGGTGTTCCTTGAGTTGGGCCGGGCACGAGGCGTTGGTGCAATACCGCATCGCCTCCCCCGGCTCCCGATGCGTCGGCGCCCCGCACGACGGACAGACATCCGGCATCTTGTACGGCTGTGCATTGGGCGGCCGCCGTTCCAGGATCACCTGGACGATCTGGGGGATGACGTCGCCGGCGCGTTGGACGACGACGGTGTCGCCGATCCGGATGTCCTTGCGCGCGATCTCGTCCTCGTTGTGCAGCGTCGCTCGCCGGACGATCACCCCGCCGATGTTGACCGCCGTCAGGTGAGCCAGCGGATTCAGCGTTCCCGTGCGTCCGACGTTGATCGAGATGTCCTCGACCACCGTCGTCTTCTGCGTCGCCGGGAACTTGTAGGCCGTCGCCCACCGCGGTTCCCGCGCCACCCAGCCGATCTCGTCCTGCAAGCGCACGTCGTCGACCTTGACCACGACTCCGTCGATCTCAAAATCGAGCTTCTCCCGGCGCTCTTGCCAAACCGCGCACTGCTTCCACACCTCGTCGATGGAGGAGCACCGGGCGGGTTCGGGTGGGATCTGAAATCCCAGTTGCTTGAGCAATGCCAATTCTTCCCAATGGTCTCGCGGCGCATCGATGCCCCGGACGTAGCCGATTCCGTAGGTGAACAAGCGAAGCGGCCGCGAGGCCGTAATCCGCGTGTCCAATTGCCGCAGCGATCCCGCCGCCGAATTGCGCGGATTCATAAACGTCTTGCCGCCCTCGGCCAGGATCCGCTCGTTGAGCGCCCCGAAGTCCGCCTTGCGCATGTAGACCTCGCCGCGCACCTCGATCGCCGCGGGTACCGCCGATCCCTCCGGCTCGTGCAGCCGTAGCGGCACCGTCTTGATCGTCCTCAGGTTGGCGGAGATGTCCTCGCCGACGAACCCGTCGCCCCGCGTCGCCCCGTGGTCGAACCGCCCGTTCTCGTAGGTCAATGCGACCGCCAGCCCGTCGATCTTCGGCTCCGTCACGAACGACAGCGGAGCGCCACCCGCGAACCGTGCCGCCCGCTGCGCCCACGCCCGCAGGTCGTCCTCGCTGAAGACGTTGCTGAGCGAGAGCATCGGCACCGGGTGCTCGATCTTGCCGAACTCCGACTGCGGGCCGATCCCGACCCGCTGCGTCGGCGACTCCGGCGTCACCAACTCGGGGTGCGCCTCTTCGAGCGCCCGCAACTCGCGCATCGCCTCGTCCCACTCGGCGTCGGAGACGCTCGGTTGGTCGAGGACGTAGTATTCGTAGTTCCAGCGCTCGATCTGGTGCCTGAGGGTTTCGACCCGCTGTTGGCTGTCGACGTCGGCCATGGTCACGCGCTCTCCCGCGTGTGCTCAACGCGTGCGCAAAAAAGTGTGAACGTACGCATCGAACAGAGATTCTAGCATAGTATTCGCGCGTAACCGTTCCGCCTTGCTGCCCGGCTACGGTCGGGAACGAGGAGTCTCCGGTGCCTCGCGACCCCGAGCACGACGATTCTGAACCGGACGCCGCCGTCCCGTCCACGCCTGGCGAGACGGCAGCGAACGGCCGTTACGCGTTCCTGATCCAGCGGGCCGTCGAGTTCGTCCGGCTCCACGGCGGCGCGATCGAGGAAGAGAGCCTGATCGCCCACGTCTTCGGTTCCGGTAGCCCTGCTCTCTGGCGGTCGCTCCTGCGACAGGTTCTTGAGGCCGATGGCACCCTCGCTCTCCGCGCCGACGGCTGTTGGGCTCTTCCCGGACCGACCGACGAGTTTGCGAAAGGTGGCGACCTCCTCGGCGAGTTCGTCGCCGTCGACGTCGAGACGACCGGGCTTGGTCCGCTCCGACACCGGATCATCGAAATAGGCATGGTTCGCTTCCGCGACGGCGCCGAAGTGGACCGCTACGAATCGCTGGTGAATCCGGAACGGCGCATCCCCAAGTTCATCAAGAAACTCACCGGTATCACCGACGAGATGGTTGCCGACGCCCCGCTCTTCGTCGATCTCGCCGACACGGTCACCGCTTTCATGGGTGAGGCGACGATCCTGGGCCACAATGTCATGTTCGACATCGGTTTCTTGAACGGCGAGCTGAAACGCCTCGGCCGTCCGCATCTCATCAACGACCACGTCGACGTCATGGGGCTCGCGACGCGTCTCGTCCCCGAATTGAGGAAACCGAGCCTCGACAAAGTCGCGCTTGCGGTCGGATTGAACCCGCGACACATCCACCGCGCGGGTATCGACGCCGAGACCGCGGGGCTCGCCGGTCTCCGCCTCGCCGCCAAAGCCCGCGCCGCCGGTCACACCTCGGCCGTGCGCTTCCGCGCGATCTCCGCCCCGCTCGAACGCCGGGCCAAGGACGACGTCGGGCGCGGTCGCGCCATCCTCGATCGCTCCCTCCTCGCCGACATCCCGAAGCGTCCGGGTGTCTACATCATGCGCGACGCGTACGACCGTGTCATCTACGTCGGCAAAGCCCGCAACCTGCGCGACCGCGTCGCCTCCTATTATTCGCAACCCCTCGGCTACCGGCGCAAGATGGACGGTCTCCTCGAGTCCCTCGTCAAGATCGACGTCGAGGTCACCGGTTGCGAGTTGGATGCCCTCATCCTCGAATCGCAACTGATCCGCCGCTACCAACCCCGCTACAACACGGCGATGCGGTCCCACGAGGAATACCCGTTCATCCGGGTCGACCTCAGCAATCCCTGGCCGCGCGTGACCCTCGCCAAGAGTCGAAAGGAAGACGGCGCCCGCTACTTCGGTCCGTTCAAAAACAAAAACGCCGCGCGCTCGGCGGTCGATCTCATCAACGCGAACTTTCCGCTGCGCACCTGCCCCCGCTCCTTCAAGAACGCCCGCAGCTACGGCGCCCCCTGCATCCAACTCGACCTCGGTCGCTGCCTCGGCCCCTGCGTCGGCCGCGCCGATCGCGACGCCTACATGCTGATCGTCCGCCAGGTTATCCGTTTCCTTGAAGGCGAGGACGACGTCCTCTACCAGCACATCTGGACCGGTCTGGAAGAGGCCGCGGCCCGCCTCGACTTTGAACGCGCCCGCCGCCTCCGCAACGACCTCCGCCAGCTCCAACTTATCGTCGCGACCCAGCGCGCGCTTCGCCAAGCCACCGAGCAGCACACGCTGCTGCTCGTCCTTCCGTCGGCACACGAGGATCACGTCGAGATCAAACTGATCGTCCGCGGTCGCCCCTGGGCACAGTTTCGCGTCTCGCGCGACGACTCGATCGACTCCTTAGTTAAACGCTTCGACCGCTCCTGGGAGCGGCTGACCGCGACCGAACCCCCTTCGATCGACCACGACTCCGTCGACGAGGCCCACATCCTCAACCGCTGGCTCGCCCGCAACTGGGACCACCCCGCGGTCCTCCCGCTCGCGCCTCGCGACAGCCCCGATTGGCAGAACCTTGCGCACCGGGCACTGAGCCTGACGAACGACGAGCTCACCCAAACGGGGCGCGAGATCGAAGAGGAAACCGACGTGGGCGCGGAGTCCTCCGACCGCCCGACAGACCTCGACCCGACGAGCGCCTACGAGGCCGGGGCCATCCGACTGCTGCCCGTCCCGGTGATCGAGATGGTTCCCGAAGATGCGACGTCCTGACCGCGCATTGAGCCGCCCTTTGCCGCTCCGCTATACTCCGGTCCAGCTTGGTGCCGATCGACGGCTCGTGGGGTGAGGAGTGGCGGAAGCAACAGCAGAAGAGGTCCTGGCCGACGTCGCAGCCGAGGTGAAGACCTGTCCGAAGTGCGAACTCGCCCGCACGCGGACCCACGCCGTGCCCGGCGACGGCAATCCCAACGCGCGGATCATGTTCATCGGCGAGGGGCCCGGCTGGCACGAGGACCAGCAAGGCAAGCCCTTCGTCGGTGCCGCCGGCAAATTCCTCAACGAACTGCTCGCCCTCGCCGGACTGAAGCGCGAAGACGTCTTCATCACCAACGTCGTCAAATGCCGCCCGCCCGGTAACCGCGACCCGATGCCGGACGAGATCGCCGCCTGCGCGCCCTACCTCGACCGCCAGATCGCCGCGATCAACCCCGACGTCGTCGTCACGCTCGGCCGCTTCTCGATGTCCCGCTGGTTCCCCGGCGAGCGCATCTCCCGCATCCACGGCCAACCCAAAAAGGCGGACGGCCGCCTGATCGTTCCCATGTACCACCCGGCCGCCGCCTTGCACCAGTCGGCCCTCCGCGGCGCCATCGAAGAAGACTTTGCCAAGCTGCCCAAGATCCTCCTCGACGCCGAACGTGAGCGAACCAAACGCGCCGAAGAGACCAAACCCGAGGAACCCGCCGCCCAAATGAAACTGTTTTGAGCCGGTAGCTTTTAGCCGGTAGCCGGTAGTTTTCGATTGACGAGCGCTTCGTCCCCACTCTGGAGGTCCGACTCGGCATGAGGCCGATTGTTGTCGCATATCCGTCCGTCTGTCCGTCTGTCCGTCTGTCCGTCTCGCATCCGGCCCAACGGCCATGAACGCATCCCCGGTCCGCCTCATCTTCCTCGGCGGCATCGCCGAGATCGGTCGCAATCTGTTCCTCCTGGAGTACGAGGACGACATCGTCGTCGTCGATTGCGGCGTCGGTTTCCCGCACGAGGAACAACCCGGCATCGACCTCGTCCTCCCCGATGTCGCGTACTTGCGGGAGCGTGCCGACCGCGTTCGTGGCATCTTCGTCACCCACGGTCACGAAGATCACATCGGTGCCTTGCCGTACATCCTTTCGGACCTGCCGGCCCCCGTCTACGCCACGAAACTGACGCTCGGTCTGATCTCGGCCAAACTCGAGGAGGCGGGTCTCCTGGCTCGTTCCGAGTTGATCGAGTTCGACCCGGACGACGACGTCATTCTCGAAGCCGGTCCATTTCGCTTCGAGCCGTTCCGCGTCTGCCACAGCATCCCCGACGCCGTCGGTTTCGGTATCACCACGCCGGCCGGTCTCTTCGTCCACACCGGCGACTTCAAACTCGACGAGACCCCGATCGACGGGCGCAAAACCGACTACGCCAGGATCGAGCGTCTGCGCGATCGCGGCGTGCGCCTGCTGATTTCCGACTGTGTCCACGTCGAAGCGCCGGGCCGCACGCCCTCCGAGCGCGTCGTCGGCGAGACCTACCACGACGTCTTCGCCAAAGCCGATGGCCGGATCATCATCGCCACGTTTGCCTCGCTCATCGCCCGGATTCAACAGGTCGTCGACGTCGCCGCCCACCACGGCCGCAAGGTCGCGACGCTCGGTCGCAGCCTCGAGAACAACGTCCGCGTCGCCCGCGAACTCGGATACTTGGTCGACCCCGAAAACGTCCTGATCGATTCGCGCGAAGCCGCGCTCCTCCCCGACGACCGCGTCGTCTACGTCGTCACCGGTAGCCAGGGCGAACCGATGGCGGTCCTCGGCCGGATCGCCAACGGCGACCACCGCGAGGTCTCGGTCGGCGCCGGCGACACCGTGATCGTCTCGGCGACGCCGATCCCGGGCAACGAGACGGCCGTCTTCCGCATCATCAACCAACTCTTCCGCGCCGGCGCCGAGGTCATCTACGGCGCCCGCGCCCTCGTCCACGTCTCCGGTCACGCCAGCCGCGACGAACTCGGCGACATGCTCGACCTCGTCCGCCCTCAACACGTCGTCCCGTTCCACGGCGAGCACCGCCACATGGCCCTCTACGCCGACCTTGCCTTGGAACGCGGTGTCCCCTCCGATCGGATCACCTTCGCCGAGGTCGGCGACGTCATCGAGGTCACCCCGGAGAAGGTCGCCGTCACCGGCCGGGTCGACGCCGGGTTCGTCTACGTCGACGGCGTCACCGTCGGCGCCGTCGGCGAGGTCGTCATCCGCGATCGCCGCGCCCTCGCCCGCGAGGGCATCCTGATGGTCGTCGTCAGCGTCGATCGCCAGACCGGGCAGATCGTCGCCGGCCCCGAAATCGTGACCCGCGGTTTCGTCTACGCCAAAGAGGCCGCCGGTCTGCTCGAAGCCACCAAATCCCACCTCCGCGAAACCCTCGGCGAGTACACCAACGGTCACCAGACCGACGACTGGGGCTACCTCAGCCGCCAACTCCGCGACACCGCCGCCTCATACCTCTTCCGCGAGACGCGTCGCCGCCCGATGATCCTGCCGATGGTCATGGAGGTCTGATCCGCCGTGGACGGGGCGGAGGGAAGCGCAACCGCCGGTCCCTCCTTACGCGAGCGCGGCCGTCTTCTCGTCTCCTGCCCCGACCGTCCCGGCATCGTCGCCGCCGTCTCCCGCTTCCTCTTCGAACGCGGTGCCAACATCGTCCACTCCGACCAGCACAGCACCGACCCCTATGGCGGTCAGTTCTTCCTCCGCGTCGAGTTCGAGTTGCCCGGCTTGATCGAATCGGCACCGACCGTCGAAGGCGACTTCGCCGCCATCGGCGACGCCTATCGCATGGACTGGCGCCTCGCCCTCGCCGGCAAGCGCAAGCGATTGGCGATCTTCGTCTCCCGCGAGGACCATTGCCTCCTGGAACTCCTCTGGCAGCACCGCGCCGGTGATCTTGAGGCCGACATCGGTCTGGTCGTCGGCAACCACGCCGAACTCGGGATGGTTGCCCAGCAATCGGGCATCCCCTTCGTCCACGTCCCGGTCGATCCGTCATGCAAGGACGAGGCCGAACAGCGGCAACTCGCGCTCCTCGACGCCCACCTGATCGACCTCGTCGTCCTCGCTCGCTACATGCAGGTCCTCTCGTCGGACTTCGTCGAACGCTGGCAGCACCGGATCATCAACATCCATCACAGTTTTTTGCCGGCCTTCGTCGGCGCCAAACCCTACGCCCAGGCCTACCAGCGCGGTGTCAAGCTGATCGGTGCCACCGCCCACTACGTCACCGCCGACCTCGACGCCGGCCCGATCATCGAGCAAGACGTCCACCGCGTCGACCACCGCCACAACGTCCGCGACCTCCGCCGCATCGGTCGCCAGATCGAACGCACCGTCCTCGCCCGCGCCGTCTCCTGGCACGTCGAAGACCGCATCCTGGTTCATGGGGACAAGACCGTCGTTTTCGCATAGTTCAGGCCGCTGCATTCCCTCGATAGGAGGTAGGTCGTGATTCGACGTTTGCGGATGAGCTACGAGGAGTTTCTGGAATGGTCGGGTGAGGACGCTCATGCTGAATGGGTGAACGGGGAGGTCTTTGTCCTGAGACCGGAGAATGAGAAGCATCAGCTGACGCTTGGCTTGCTCTTGTGCGTTTGTTCGTCGTACACGCGTCTTATCGATTGGGGCATGGTCCTGTTTGCACCGTTTGAGATGCGATTGCCGGATGGTTCGGCTCGTGAGCCCGATATCCTCTTGATTGCTCGTGACCATCTCCCTCGACTGACGCCGGAGCGTCTTGTTGGGCCCGCCGATCTCGCTTTGGAGATTGTTTCTGACCAGACCGCGGTCTATGACTGGCGCGAGAGGTTCTTGGCGTACCAGACTGGCGGCGTTTCCGAATACTGGCTCATCGACCCGCGCGCTGAGAAGGGTCGGATCGACGCGTTCTCGCGCTCGGACTCTGGGTTGTATGTGCCGATTCTTCCCGACCGGGATGGACGTCTTTGCTCTATGGTGGTTCCTGGTTTTTGGCTCAAGTCTGCCTGGTTCTGTGGTGATTCGTTGCCACGTGAGGACGACTTGATGTTAGAGATCACACCTGACGCTTATGTGTCCTACCTTCGGCGGCTCCTCGACACGCGTTCCCCCTCTCACCGGTAATTGTGCGACTCCGGTGCCACCGTCGCCAACTCTCGCTCCGGCTCGAACCGCGGCTGCACGTCGTCCAGGTCGCGTGCCGGTATTCCCGCGAATTCCTGGCGGGCGTTCTCCATCGGCCGGATCCAGCGGCAGATGACGTTGATCGTGTCGTTCTGCTTCTGCAATGTCCCGGTCACGACGACGAACGGTTCGCCCCGGACGACCATCCGCTGCCGCTCGTAGAGACCCGGGTAGACGATCACGTTGACCAACCCGTGCTCGTCCTCCAGCAAGAGGAACGTGATCCCCTTCGCCGTCCCCGGCCGCTGCCGGCAGACGGTCAACCCGGCGATCTCGATCTCCGTCCCGTGCGGCAACCGGTC
>DATBFX010000171.1:0-16339 GCA_036558305.1 Thermomicrobiales bacterium
TCCGGGGCGCCGGTGATGACCGACTACGCGGCGCCGTTCGCGTTTACCGGCACGGTGAAGAAGGTGCTGGTGGACGTGTCGGGCGAGCCGATCGAGGACAAGGCGGCGAAGATGAAGATGTACCTCGCCCGCCAATAGCCAGGCGCGACCGCCCGTCACGTTGCCGGCGCCGAGGAGCCGGGCCGTTCCCGCGGCAGGGGTAGGGCGCGGACGCGTTGGGTGTCTCAACGACAGACCAGAGTTCGGTACGAGCGCGTTGCCCCCGCACCGGACGGGGCCGGCGTCAACTGCGGGGATGCGCGGGTACGTCGCCGGGGCGATCCGTCGCGACCTTCGCCGCCCGCACCACCAACCGGTCCCGGTAGGTTCCGGCCGCCGCGTCCCACTCCCCGGCGCAGGTGATCAGGGTGACGGCCTCGCCGGTCGTCGGCCCGGTCAGCTCGACCCAGATCGGCCCGCCGGCCGCCGGGTACGAGCGGTGCCAGAGCACCCGGTATCGCCACGTCACCCCATCCTGCCCCCGCACCGCGATCGCATCGCCGCGCCCGAGTTCGTGCAGGCGGGAAAAGAGGGCGGGGCCGCCCCCGGCCGGGTCGTCGACGTGGCCGGCGAAGACGGCGTTGCCGCCGGTCCCCGGCCGGGCCGAGTCGTCGTACCAGGCCGCGACCCAGGCCCCGGTCGGGTCCTGCATCGTGCCGTCCACCGTCGTCCGGACCTCGACCGGGGCATCGACCCCGATCGCCGGAATCGCCAAGGCGGTTGGGATGCTGCCGACGGCCAGCGTCCGGCGGTCGCGTTGGGAGAGCGTCGCCGCCATCGCGGCGAGGGCGGCTCCGAGCAGGCGGCGGCGAGAGGCGGGGCGGGCAATCATCGCGAAGCTTCTCCTGCCGGCAAGCATACGCGGCGACACAACCGAAAACCACGACACGCTGCACGGAAGCCGGTGATCGCCGGGAGCCCGGTCGCCGTCGGTTCACCCATCGCCCAGGACATTCGCGTTCCTCGCGAGCCACTCCGCGGGATCGTCCCCGAAGCGGAACACCAGCGGGCACTCGTCGGCCGTGGGCGGTTCCCAGGCCGCCAGGATCGCGGCGAAGTCGTCGTCGGTCACGTCCCGCCGTGCGCGCGCGTGCCGGTTGGCCAGAAGGCGTTGCCGGGTGACGTGCTCCGGCGTGTCGACGCGGACGGTCACCAGATCGGCGCGATGTTCCCGGCAGATCGCTCTCGCCTGCTCGCGTTCGGCCCGGCGGAAGTTGCGGGAGGCATCGACAACTTCACGCCCTCGCCAGGCGAGCCACGGCCACGGTCGTGAGACCACAAGGCGTTCCGGCGCACGTACCCGTACGGCGTCTTGCGATCGAGCCGCTGCTTCCGATGGAGGAAACTCGCCGGTCTACCGTGTTTCGCTCCGCAACTCCAACCACGCCAACTCGGCCGGTGTCAGCTCCAGGTCGAGCGCCGCGACGTTGGCGGCGAATTCGGCGCCGGTTTGGCAACCGACGATGGCGAAGATGTTCAGGGGTTGGCTCATGACGTAGGCGGTGGCGATTTGGGGGACGGTGGCGCCGCGTTCCTGGGCGAGGGTTTGGACGCGGTCGAGCCGGCGGAAGTTGTCTTCGACGCAGTAGACCTCGACGCAAAGGCGGTCGAGGTACTCGGTGAACTGATCGAGGTTGTCGCGGCGGAAGCGATCGGAAAAGAACCCACCGGCGAGACTGGACCAGGTGAAGAGGGGCATCTTGGCGAGGGCGTACCAGTCGCGCTCGGATTTGGCGGCGGGGCCGCTGATGCTGACGCAGTTGTCCCACGGGGCGCGGGTCTGGACCGCGAGGCTGAAGTTGGGGCTACTGGCGACGAACGGGACGAGGTCGTTCGCCTTGGCGTAGGCATTCGCCTCCTGGATGCGCACGACCGACCAGTTGGAGCCGCCGAAGGCCCCGATCTTGCCGGCGCGGTGGTGCGCGTTCAAGACCCCGACGATGTCGGCGACCGGCACCGCGGGGTCGTCGCGGTGGAGCAGATAGAGGTCGATGAACCCAGTCTTGAGGCGGGCAAGCGAATCGTGGAGATCGGAGGTAATGTCGAACGGCGTCACCCGCTGCCGATCCTTGTTGTGGTGTGCGCCCTTGGTGATGATGACGACCTGGTCTCGCACGCCCCGGCTGGCGATCCAATCTCCCAGCGCCCGCTCAGCCTCGCCGTTGCCGTAACCGTGGGCGGTGTCGAACGTCGTGCACCCCTGGGCGAAGACCCCGTCCAGCAGTGCGAAACTCCGCTCACGCTCCTGGGTGTCGATCATCACCGTCCCCTGAACCAAACGGGACACGCGTTTTTCGACGCCGGGAACGGTGCCGTATCGCATGGTCATCAGTGTTGGCCTCCTTGATAGGCGTTAGGCGTTAGGGGCACAACGCCGCTCCGTTCTCCTAACGTCTATCGTCTATCGCCTATCGCCTATTCTCCATTGGGTACCGCAACCCCCACTGGGCGCGGATTTCGTCCAGGGTTTGCATGACGGCGCGTGTTTCGGCGAGGGGGAGGATGGGGCTCTCTTTGAGACCGGCGCGGAGGCAGCGCATGACTTCGGCGGCTTCGTAGTTGTAGCCGTTGCCGTGGGGCGGGAGGTCGAAGCGCTCCGGCTCTTTGCCGGCGAGCTTGAGGGTGAAGGCGGTCGGTTTGTGCCAGTCGAAGTGGATCTCGATCATCCCCTCGGTGCCCATGATCGTCGCGAGGTGCGGGGTGGTGGTGCGGATCGCGGCGGAGAGGAGGGAGAGGGCGCCGTTGGTGTGACCGAGGATGATGGCTGCTTGCTCGTCGACGCCGGTGTCGCCGAGCGTCGGCATCGAGACGATCCGGGTCGGAGCTCCCAGGACCATCGAGGCGAAGGAGACGACGTAGACGCCGACGTCCATCAGGGCACCGCCGCCGTACGCCGGATCGAAGAGGCGGAGCGGGCGGCCGGGTGTGGCGCGGAATCCGAGATCGGCGCTGAGCATCCGCACCTCGCCGATGGCACCGTCGGCGAGGAGGGTGCGGACCTTGCCCATCAGTGGCGTGAAGCGCGTCCACATCGCTTCCATCAAGAAGAGGTTGCGGGCGTGGGCCGCCGCGATCATCTCGTCGGCTTCGGCGGCGTTGATCGCGAACGGTTTTTCGCAGAGGACCGGTCTGCCGGCGGCGAGGCAGCGGAGGGTGGCGCTCTTGTGGGCCTGGTGCGGAGTCGACACGTAGACGACGTCGACCTCGGGGTCGTTCGCCAGCGCTTCGAGACTGCCGTGTCGGCGGGAGACGCCGAGTTTGTCGGCGAACTCGTCCGCGGTCTCCTGCCGGCGCGACCCGACGGCGACCAACTCGGCGTCCGGCAGCGCCCTTAGCCCGGCCGCGAAGAACTCCGCGATCCACCCGCGGCCGATGATCCCCCAACGCACGGTCTCTCCCTGTCGCGGCACCGATTCCTCCTGTCGCGTTCGTCCGGTTTGTCAGGCCACCCTCGGACATCGTGCGGGTGCGATGCGGCATTGTAAGGGCGGACCGGGTGCCCTCTGGGCGGTGTCCGTCCTCTGAAGAAGAAATGCCTCACCGAGTGCCCTGAATTCGGGGAGGCGAAGTCCCTGGGGGCCTATGACGTCCGTTCGCCGTTGTCCCCGTAAAGTGCCACGTTCGCACAGACCGCCAGGTGCAAGCGCAACCGGACGTCGGCGTCGTCGAGGTCGAGGTGCGTGAGTTCGCGGACGCGGTCGAGGCGGTAGAGGACGGTGTTGCGGTGGACTCCCAGGATGGCGGCGGCCTCCTTGGGACCGCAACGGGCGGCGAAGAAGGCTTCGAGGGTGCGAAGGAGCTCGGCGCCGTGGGTGCGGTCGTATTCGACGAGCCCGCCGAGGGCCTCGTCGTGAAAGGTCCGGAGTTCCGGCAACTCCTGCGCCGCGAAGAGGAGACGGTAGACACCGAGATCGTCGAAAAAGGTCAGGCGACCGGGTCCGTGCAAGCGCCGGCCCATCGTGAGCGCCTGCTTCGCCTCCTGGTGCGATTGCCTGATGCCGGTCGGGCCGCCGCGGACTCGCCCAACGCCCATCGAGACGGCAACCCCGGAACCATCGGGGAGACGCCGGTTGAGTTCCTCGAATAGGTTGGCGGCGAGGTCGCGAGGATCGGTGCCGTCGGCGACGGGACGGACGATCTCGGCCTGGTTGTGGCGGAGACGCCACAGGGGCCGGGTACCGCCGCGAGCGAGGGCTTCGTCGAAGATCGACCAGCGGCGCTCGTGCGAGCGGGCAGGGGAAGGCGTCGCGGAAGCGACGAGGGGGTCGAGGCGGGCGACGAAGGCGATGTGCGGGGCGTCGAGGTCGTGTCCGAGCCGCGTCGCCTGTTGGAGGAGGGACACCTCGCTGCGGAGGGCGCCGTCGAGCACCTCGTCGAGGACGTTGAGCTCCAGTTCCTGACGGGCGGCGGCGGCGGCGCGTTCGCGGGCGAGGACGACGGCGCAGGCGGCGGCGCCGCGGGAGGCGAGGAGCGCGTCCTCCGGCGACTCCTGGCGGCCCGGTACGAGGAGGGAGAGGATGCCGAGCAGACCGTCCCGACCGATGATCGGGGCGACGAGCCGGCGGCGATCCTCGTCCAACTCGACGCTGGTGGTCGGCGGTTCGGCCGGGCTGCTGGCCGCGGCCGAGCGCAACCAGGCGGCGATCGCCGGGCGACCCTGTTCGAGCAACGGGGCGAGGGCGTCGCGTGCCGGCGTCTCGTTGCCATCCCCGTCGACGGCGAGGAGGCGACCGTCGCGTCCCTCGATGACGACGGTGCGGTGGGCCAGGTCCGCGAGGGAGTGCGCCAGGGCCGGCAGCGACTCGCCGGCGATGGCGAGTTCCATGAGGCGGCGGCCGGTCTCGTGGCCCCGCCGTTGGGCGTCGCGCCGGCGTTCGCTGATGAGGTCGGTGGTGGCGCGCTCGAGCACCGCGAGTTCGACGTCGACGGGAAGCTGAAGCAGCGGCAGACCGGCGGCATCGGCGGTGGATCTGGCGCCGGCGGCGATGCGCCCGGCGAAGGCCACCGCCGAGACCTTGAAGCCGGCGAGTTGGTGGATCGCGGCTTCCAGGGTCAGGCGCTCGTCGAGATCTTGCAGAACCTTGGCGGTCAACAGGACGAGCTCGCCGCCGCTGAGGTGGTCGAACGTCGGCGGGCTGGGGCGAGGGCGCGTGGCCCACGTCACGTCCCGGCGCAACCCGGTCTCACCGGCCACGACGTGCGTGCCCTTCGGAAGTGCCTGTTCGATGAGGTCCTGGACGGTAATCATGGCAAGGCGGCAAGGCGGCAAGGCGGCAAGGCGGCAAGGACAACGGTGTGCCCTCGCAATCCTTGAATACTTTCGTCAATCGCGGACCGATGCAGTTTGACCATCTTTCCTTGCCGCCTTGCCGCCTTGCCGCCTTGCCGCCTAAGCGTCGCCGTAGCGGCGAAGTTCCCACGGCCCGATGTGGGCGCGGTAGTCCTCCCATTCGGCGCGTTTGACGGTGAGGAGTTGGTCGTAGATGTAGTCGCCGAGGGTCTCCTGGACGACGAGGTCCTGGGTGAGGGCGTTGAGGGCCTCGCCGAGGGTGCCGGGAAGGCGGGGGACGCCGATGCGTTGGAGTCCGGCGTCGTCGTAGGAACTGAAACCCTCGTCGAGCGGTTCGGGTGGCTCGTCGCCGTTGCGGATACCGTCGAGGGCGGTCGAGAGGGCGACGGCGAAGGCGAGGTAGGGGTTCGCCATCGAATCGGGGGAGCGGAGTTCGATGGCCGCTGCTTCCCCTTCGGCCCAGGACGGCACGCGGATCAACGAGGCTTCGCTCAGGTGGGCCCAGGTAGCGTGACGGGGCGCGCGGTGACCGGCATTGAGACGTTTGTAGGAATTGACGGTGGGGTTGGTGACGGCGCACATACCGGTGGCGTGGGCCAGTTGCCCGGCGATGACGCGGTAGGCGGCCGGCGACAGTGCGTCCCGCTCGTCGCGGAGGGCGTCGCCGCCGTCGTGGTGGCGGAGAAGGTGTTGGTGGAGGTGGACGCCGGAGCCGGGGGCGTCGGCGAAGGGTTTGGGCATGAAGGTGGCGCGCAGACCGCGACGGTGGGCGACGGAGCGGATGATCTGGCGGACCGTGATCAGGTGGTCGGCCATCTGGAGCGCACCGGTGGCGAGGAGGTCGATCTCTTCCTGACCGGGACCGGTTTCGTGGTGGGCACCGCCGACGCCGATGCCGAGCGCTTGCAGGGTGGTCAGGACCTCGTCGCGGGTACCGGCAGCGGTGTCCTCGCCGACGTCGAAGTAGCCGGCGGCGTCGCCGGAGGGGGTGGGGTTCGACCAGTCGCCGCGGACCAGGTAAAACTCCATCTCGATACCGACGCGATAATCGAAACCGGCTTCCCGCGCGGCGGCGAGGGCGCGTTCGAGGACGGAGCGCGGGTCGCCGTCAAAGGGACGACCGTCGCGGCGGCGGACGGTGCAGCAGAGGCGAGCCCGGCGGGGACCGTCCGGGTCGGGCGGGTGGACGACGAGCGTGGTGGGGTCGGGGACGAGGTAGAGGTCGAGTTCCACCTTGCGCAGACCGCCGGAGAGGGCGGCGCCGTCGAACCGGTAGCCGTGATCGAGGGTCGAACCGAGCAACTCGGCGGGGATCGTCAGCGCCTTGGCGCCACCGGAGATGTCGCTGAAGACGAGGTCGATGAGACGGACGCGCTCGCGTTCGACCCGTTGCAAGACGTTTGCGACCGCCGTTTCCTGGACTTCCGCGACCATCGATTCGCTCCCGTGGGCTTCGCTGCCTTGTGCGCTCGATCCAATGCACCCGGTGTGAAGCGTACTCGGGAGACGCGGTAGCGGCAATCTTTGGGCGTTGGTCGTTCGGCCGGGCGGAGCGGGGTGATGCCGTGAGCATCGTGGATGGGTTCCCAAGGATGGACACGGGGGAGTACTGTCGCCCACTCGGGCGCATCGCCACACGTCGCCCGGAATCTTCGTACGGTGAGCACAAGATCGCGCGGCGAGAATGCGACGCAACGCACCTTACCCGCGGGCGTCGCCGTCTCTAGACTTGGAGTCCTACCGTGGCAACGCCTTGCCTTGGCCGGGGCGAAGCCGTCGTCGGCAGCGTGGCCGAAGACGCGCCCAACGGGAACCACGACTCCGAGAGATTGTGAGAGACGTCACGATCTGTATCGGGCGTCTCACGCCGCAACAAGAAGCTTCTTCAGAAATACGTGCCGCGAACGAGCGGCGATGAGCAGGCCGGGGGGCAAGATGGCGGAGGCAACGACGACCTGGCAGCGGCGGGCGCCGCTCTACCACCAGAGCTACGAACACGACGCCTGTGGCGTCGGTTTGGTGGTGGACATCGGAGGGCGTGCCTCGCGCGAGATCGTCGAGCGGGCGCTCGGCGGGTTGGTGAATCTGACGCACCGCGGTGGTGTCGGCGCCGACGAGCGGACGGGCGATGGGGCAGGCGTCTTGACGCAGATCCCGCACGCCGTGTTTGCGCCGGCGCTCGCCGAACTGGGGCACGGCGACCTCGGGCCCGGCGAGTACGGGGTGGCGATGACGTTCTTGCCCCGGAACGCGTACGACGAGGGACGAGCGCGGGAGCGGTTCCGGGCGGCGGTGGTGGCCCAGGGGCTTGCGGTCATCGGCTGGCGCTGTGTGCCGGTTGACCAGGGCGTGCTCGGGCGGATCGCGGCCGAGACGCAACCGAAGATCGCGCAATTGTTGATCCGGAAACCGGACGGGCGGGACATCGAGGCGTTCGAGCGCGATCTGATGCTGGCGCGGAAGGCGGGCGAGCGGGCGATCGCGGCGGCGAGGATCGAAGATTTCTACGTCGTTTCGTGCTCGGCGCGGACGGTGATCTACAAGGGATTTTGTCTGCCCGAGGATCTCGCCGCTTTTTACGCGGATCTGCGCAATCCGGCCTTCGTCAGCGCGATCGCGCTCTTCCATCAGCGGTACAGCACCAACACGCTGCCGACCTGGGCGATGGCCCAGCCCTTCCGCTTCCTCGCCCACAACGGCGAGATCAACACGGTGCAGGGCAACCGCAACTGGATGGTGGCGCGGACGCCGTCGTTGCGGTACCCCGACGGGATCGGGGTCGAGGCGCTGTCGCCGGTCGTCAGTCTGACCGGAAGCGACTCGGCGAGTCTCGACAACGTCCTGGAGTTGCTCTACCACGGCGGCCGATCGCTGCCGCACGCGCTGATGATGCTGGTGCCGGAACCGTGGGAGCAGTTGCCGGAGATGCCGGTCGACCTGCGCGCGTTCTACGACTTCCACGCCGGGGTGATGGAGCAGTGGGACGGGCCGGCGGCGCTGGCGTTCACCGATGGCGTGCTGGCCGGGGCGACGCTCGATCGGAACGGACTCCGACCGCTTCGCTACGCGATCACCGACGACGGGTTGCTGATCGCGGGGTCGGAGGCGGGGACCGTGGAGGTCGAGCAGTCGCGGATCGTCGAGAAAGGGAGACTCGGCCCCGGCCAGATGATCGTGGTCGACACCGCGCGCGGCGTCGTCCTGCGGAACCCGGAGGTCAAGGCGGAGGCGGCGAGGCGGGCGCCGTACGGGGAATGGTTGGCGGCCGGGCGGGTTACCGTCGAGGCGGATGCGGATCTGTTCGGCGAGTCGGACGTGCCGAACCTGACCTCGGTGCAGCGGGCGTTCGGGTACTCGTCCGAGGATGCCCGGTTGATCATCCACCCGATGGCCGGAGAGGCGAAGGAGCCGACCTGGTCGATGGGGGACGATGCACCGTTGGCGGTGCTTTCGGACCGGCCGCGGCCGTTGTCGGCCTACTTCCGCCAGCGGTTCGCGCAGGTGACGAACCCGCCGATCGATTCGCTGCGCGAGAAAAAGATCATGGCGCTCGACACGTTCCTCGGTCCGCGGACGAACGTCCTGGTCGAGGATCCGGCGGCGGCCGAGTTGGTGCATCTGCCGAGCGTCGTGATCGGCGAGGAGCAACTAAGGACGCTGGAGGCGCTGGATCAGGGGCGGTTGAAGGGGCGGCGGCTGTCGACGCTGTTCGACGTGCCGGCTCTGGTTGACGGCGCGATGGCGGAAAGGGCGCACGGCCGTGCGCCCCTACAAGATGCCTTGGATCAACTCCTTGCCGAGGCGGAGGCGGCCGTTCGAGGCGGCGTTTCCGTGCTGGTGTTGTCCGATCGTGGGGTCGATATGACGCACGCGGCGGTGCCGATGCTGCTGGCGGTCGGGGCGATCCATCATGACTTGATTCGCAAGGGTTGGCGGTTGGACGTCGACCTCGTCTGCGAGACGGGCGAGGTCTGGGACGTGCATCACCTGGCCTGTCTGGTCGGTTTTGGTGCGGGGGCGGTCCATCCGTACCTGGCGCTGCGGGCGGTCGCGGAGTTGGTGGGGACGCGCGGGTTCGACGACAGGTCGGCCGAGGACGTGCAGCGGAATTACGTCCACGCGCTGGAGCACGGTCTATTGAAGGTCTCCTCGAAGATGGGGATCTCGACCGTTTCCGGCTACAAGGGGGCGCAGATCTTTGAGGCGATCGGCATCGGGCAGGAGTTGCTCGATCGCTGTTTCGCCGGGACGCCGTCGCGACTCGGTGGGATCGGGTTGGCCGAGATCGAGACCGACGTCCTGCGGCGACATCGCGAGGCGTTCACCGAACCGGTCGCGAAGCTGCCCGATCCCGGTTTCGTGCGGTTCCGCAAGGACGGTGAACCGCACGCGTTCAACCCCACCGTGGCCAGGGCGCTGCAGGCGGCGGCGACGAGCAACGACCCGATCGACTTCCAGGCGTACCGCGAGCTCGTCAAGGGGCATCCGCTGACGGCGGTGCGGGACCTGATGGCGATCAAACCGCTCGGCGAACCGGTGCCGTTGCACGAGGTGGAGGCGGCGACGGAGATCGCCCGGCGCTTCGTGGTGACCGCCATGTCGCTGGGGGCGCTCAGTCCCGAGGCGTACCGGACGCTGGCGATCGGGATGAACCGGATCGGCGGTCGCAGCAACTCCGGCGAGGGCGGCGAGGATCCCCACTGGTACGACGAACCTGGACCGGACCGGCCGCACAGCAAGATCAAGCAGGTCGCCTCGGGTCGGTTCGGCGTCACCGCGCGTTACCTCGCGATGGCGAGCGAGCTCGAAATCAAAATGGCGCAGGGGAGCAAACCCGGCGAGGGGGGGCAGCTTCCCGGCCACAAGGTGACCGGGTTCATCGCGCGCATCCGGCACGCGGTGCCGGGGTTGCCGTTGATCTCGCCGCCGCCGCACCACGACATCTACTCGATCGAGGACCTGGCGCAGTTGATCTACGACCTGCGCCAATGCAACCCGCGGGCGAAGATCGGGGTCAAACTGGTGTCCGAGGCCGGAGTCGGGACGATCGCCGCCGGCGTCGCCAAGGCGCGGGCCGACTACGTCCTGATCAGCGGTCACAACGGTGGCACCGGTGCGTCGCCGCTCGCCTCGATCAAGCACGCCGGTTGCCCGTGGGAACTCGGGTTGGCCGAGACGCAGCAGACGTTGGTGATGAACGGCCTGCGGTCGCGCGTCCGCTTGCGGACCGACGGCGGGTTGAAGACGCCGGAAGATCTCGTGATGGCGGCGATGCTCGGGGCCGAGGAGTTCGGGTTCGGCACCTCGGCGCTGGTGGCGATCGGCTGCGACATGGCGCGCCAGTGCCACCTCAACTCCTGTCCGACCGGGATCGCGACGCAAAAGGAAGAGTTGCGCAAGAAGTTCGCCGGCACGCCGGAGATGGTCGTCAACTACTTCCTGATGCTGGCGGAAGGCGTCCGCGAGGTGCTGGCGGCGCTCGGCGTGCGAACGATCGACGAGGTCGTCGGGCGGTCCGACCTGTTGACGAAGAAGGACGGACTCGAAGGACGCGCGGCGCTGCTCGATCCGACGCCGCTCTTCGCGGAACCCGCGGCCGAGGACGTGCGGCGGAAAACGATCGACGTCCGCGACACCCGGCAGACGATCGACGACATGGTGCTGGAAACGCTCGGCGACGCGATCCGGGAAGGGCGATCCGTCAGCGTGACGCACACGATCGGGACGCCCGACCGCACGGTTGGCGCCAAGATCGCCGGCGAACTGGCGTTGCACCGCGCCGCGAACGAACGCGCGACCGGCAAGGTGATCGCGCGCTTCACCGGCAGCGCCGGGCAGAGTTTCGGCGCGTTCGCGGTCGACGGGATGCGGCTCGTCCTCGAAGGCGAGGCGAACGACTACGTCGGCAAGGGGATGAGCGGCGGCACGATCGCGGTGCGGCCGTCGCGCGTGGCCCGATTCACGACGCCGCAGACGATCGCCGGAAACACGATCCTCTACGGGGCGACCGGCGGCGAGTTGTACCTGGCCGGCAAGGCCGGGGAGCGGTTCGCGGTCCGCAACAGCGGCGCGCGGGCCGTCGTCGAGGGCGTCGGCGACCACGGCTGCGAGTACATGACCGGCGGGCTGGTCGCGATCCTGGGACCGACCGGCCGCAACTTCGGCGCCGGGATGACCAACGGTCTGGCCTACGTTTACGACCCGGCCGGCGAGTTCGACGGCCACATCAACGGCGAGTCGGTCCTGGTCGAGCGCGGGCTCGGTAGCGAGGATGCCTCGCGGCTGCGCGAGTTGATCGAGCGGCACGTCGCGCTGACCGGGAGTGTGCACGCCCGTGGGTTGCTGGATGCCTGGGACGAGACGGTCTCCAACACCTGGAAGGTGATCCCGCGGGCGACGCTGTTGCTGGCGGTGGCGACGCCGGACGAGGTCGAGGCGAAGGGCGCGGCGGACTGATCAGTACTTCGATACGTCGTAGCAAGGGGAGCCGCACGGTCCGTGCGGCTCCCCTTCTGTTTGTGGTCTCGCCGAGTGTTGCCATCCGACTTTCGCGAGCCTATAGTCGGTGCGGATGTCATAAGGGATGAGGTACGACCGATGACCACCAAGATCGAATTCGGGAACCGACCAGACGACTTCGCCGCCTACGCAACGCTGGAGGAGGCAAGCCGCGTGACCGAATTGTCCGAACAGCAGATTCGGACCTGGCACGCGGCCAACGTTTTGACCCCGTTCCTGGTGAGGGAGGGTTCGCGTCGAGCGCGTGTTCGTCTGTTTAATTTCGTAGATCTGGTCAGTCTGCGAATCCTTGCGCAATTACGCGGCAACGTTCCGTCTGAGGAACTGAGGAAGGTCCAAGTCACGCTCCGGGAGCGCCCGCAAGCTGAATGGGC
Source organism: Thermomicrobiales bacterium (assembly GCA_036558305.1). Lineage (GTDB taxonomy): Bacteria > Chloroflexota > Chloroflexia > Thermomicrobiales > UBA6265 > DATBFX01. Next base: position 12,223 of record DATBFX010000171.1, read on the forward strand.
TCGGCTTCGATTCGCCATTGACAACCGGAAGCTGACGATTTTGGACCAAGCCGAACGAGACACATTCGGGGACTCCGACCCGAAATGGATCGATGTCCGTCGGGTCGCCTCAGACCTCCGCCGCGAAATCGAGCGGACCAGGTCGCGAGGTCCGGCGGTCGTCGGAAAGATCGTGCGCGACCCGGCGGTAATGGGAGGAGCCTGGGTCGTGGCAGGGACGCGGATTCCGACAGAGGCGATCTGGAGTTTTCACGAGGCCGGGTATGGTACGGAGGCCATCATCGAGCAGTATCCTCGACTCGTGTCTGAAGACGTGATCGCCTCGATCGCGCACGAACGACGACTCCGTGCGCAGGGCGCGGCATGACGCCGCGTCCCGTCATGGTGTTGATCATCGACGAAAACGTGCCAGACCAGGTCGCAGACTTTTTCCGAGAACGCGGACATCTCGTGATACAGGTTCGGGATTTCCTCGACGTCGGCGTCAGCGACGAATCCGTTGCAAGCCGGGCCGATGAGTTGATGGCGGTCGTAGTCACGTGGGATCGAGACTTCAAGCGGCTCGTAGGGCGAGTGCCGATCGGGGAGCGACTTCGGTTCCGCCGGCTCGGGCGTAGCAGTTTCGACTGTCGCCCAGAGCGCGGACGCCGACGTGCCGAGCAACTCATCGACTACATCGAGTTTGCCTACGAAGTCGAATCGCGGCGGCGCGACCGTCGCCTCATCGTCGAGATCACCGAGACATCGTTCCGCGTCGTACGCTAACCCGGAACGGTTCTCCTGAGCGACAAGAGGCAGGTGATCCCGCGGGCAACGCTGCTGCTGGCGGTGACGACGCCGGACGAGGTCGAGGCGAACGGCGCGGCGGACTGACTTTCCCAGTTGCGACCAGGCCCAGGATGCACCGGATGGGGACCATGACCCATCCGGTTCGGTTGCTTGGGAGCCTGTTGAAGCGTCGGCGCAACGATTCCGCGGTCTGGACGGTCATCCGCCGAGCAAGTAGACCCAAGGCAAGTGGTGGTGCACCGAGTTGTACAGCCGTTGGTCGGCCGTCCAGAACTCGGCGCCTTCTCGTTCCGACAGCGCCAGGTAATGAGCGTCGTACGAGGCGGGGCGGTTGAAGCGGAAGGCCATCTGCATCGCGCGATCGTGCAGCGAGTGTTCGGTCGCGTATTCGATCGGCATCATAAGAGCGATGCGCAGATACTCGGCGACGCCCGCATCCGTGGCCTGACCGCTTCTGCGGAGTCGATGGAGGGCGTTTGTCACTTCGTAGCAAAGCAAGAGTGGCGCGATCACGCGTCGTCGCTCTGCACGCCACTGGCGCCAGAGTTCCTGGGCGGCACCACCGTCGGCACCCGTCACGAAGTGAACGACAACGTTAGCGTCGCAACACAGCAGCGAGGATCTCGGCATCGCGCTCCTCTCGGCTATCGTTGATGATCTGGACAATGTCGGGCATGGGACGGTCGCCGAGTTCTCGGGCAAACCGCTCGCGAGATCGCTCGGCGAGTGTCCACCAGTCGTCTTCTTCGTTCGTGCCGTTGCGCAGCCGCTCGTACTCCTCAACCGACAGCACGACGGCCTGCGGTTTGCCGCTGCGCTCGACAACGATCGTCTCGCCGCGCTCGGTGACGCCGCGCAACACGTCACCGAAGTGGATGCGTGCCTCCGTCGCACTGATGGTCTTGGTCATCGCCGCCCCCCTGTATCGATCGATCGAATACTAGCAACGGACACCGACCGTTACAAGCCGTTTTGCTGGCGATTCGGTGCTCACGCCTGCCTCAGATCCGACCGCGTGGATTAGCATACCGCCGAGAATTGCGGTCACCCGTCCATCGCGACTCGGGAAGGAACGACCAAGATGGAGCAGACGGTCCCGCCGGGAGACGACCTCCCCGGCAAGATCACGACGAGGCGAATCAACCTCGGCGTCGTCACCAAAATCGAGGCGGCAGGACCCGGCACCCTGCTGGTGACCCGAGGCGCACCGGTGGCGGTAGCGATCTCGGCCATGCCGGAGGATCAAGATCGGATCCAGGTCGAGACGGACGGCGACACCGTCAAGATCGGATTCAAGGGCGGGATGCTCCTCAACCGCGGACCGGCCGGCGAGGTGCGGTACGAGGTGACGGCGGCCGTGCTGCAAGAGATCAAACTCGGTGGTGGTATCGCGGCCGAAGCGACCGGTCTCGAAGCAAGCGAATTCAAGGCCAAACTCGGCGGCGGCTCACGATTGACGTTGAGCGACTTCCGGGTGACCAAATTCGAGTTGGACGCGAGCGGCGGGTCGCAGGTCGTCGCCTCCGGCGCGGCCGGGCAGCAAAAGGCCAAGCTCGGCGGTGGTTCGACCTATCAGGCGACCGGGCTGGAGAGTCAGGCCGTGGAGGTCGAAGCGTCCGGCGGTTCGCAGGCGAGCGTCCGCGTTCGCGAACAGTTGAAGGCGCGCGCCTCCGGCGGGTCGACCGTCGCCTTCATCGGCGAAGGCGTCAAGCTCGACGTCAAGACCGACGAGGGGTCGAATTTCCGGCAGGTCGCCGACGCCTGAGGCGCCGGATGCTAGAGCCGCGGATCGATCGGCTCGCATTCGAGCGCCAGGATGCCGAAGACGCACTCGTGGACGCGGCGGAGCGGTTCGCGGCGGACACATCGTTCCAGCGCCTCGATCCCCAGCGCGAATTCGCGGAGTGCCAGCGACCGTTTGGCGGCAAGCCCGCGCGTGCGGAGGCGGGCGAGGTGTTCGGGCCGGGTGTACTCCGGACCGTAGATGAGGCGTAGGTACTCGCGGCCGCGGCACTTGACGGCCGGTTGCACCAGCCCCTTTGGTCCACGGGTGACGAACGCCGCCGGTTTGACGACGATTCCCTCACCGCCGCCGGCGGTCAATGCTTCCCACCACGCTGTCGCCGCATGCTCGCTTTCCGTGTCGGCGAGATCGACGAAGCGGTGGCCGGTGGGAAGCAGCAGTTCAAGGTCGGCGGCGCACAAGCGGGCGAAGGTTGCCAGGTGCCAGGCGTGGTCCTTGTCCGCGTGCGCGGCACCCTCCGATGCCAGAAGATGGAACGGTGCGACTTTGAGGTCGGTCAGTTGCTCGACGGGCCAGACGTACGGCCGGTAGGCGGCGACGAAGGCTTCGGCCGATTGCAGCCGGTCGCGGGTGCGGTCGAGCAGTTCGTCCACCGGAGCGCCGCTGCCGGCCGCCTGCGACAAGGTGGCGACCGCGTCGCCGAGCGATGCCGTGGCGGCGGCGCCGACGGCGGCGTATTGACCGCGCAGCAACTCCTGCGCTTTGGCCGACCAGGGGAGGATTTCGGCGTCGAGACAGACCCAATCGGTGGTCAACTGGTGCCAGAGGTTCGCGGTGTCCATGGCGGTGCCCAGACGCGCCAGGAAGGCCGATTCGACGGCCGCATCGTCGAAGAAGCGGCGGCCGGTGCGGGTGTAGACGATGCCGAGTGCATCGTCGGCGACGCCGAATTGGCGGCGGGCGGCGCCGGCGTCGCGGCATAGGACGACGACGGCGCGGGAACCCATGTGCTTCTCTTCGGCGACGACCGATGAGACACCCTGGTTGCGAAAGTAGGAGAACGCCTCGGCGGGGTGTTCCAGGAGGTCGGAGTGTGACGAGGCCGCGGTCGGCGACATCGTCGGCGGCAGGTAGATGAGCCACCGGGGATCGACGGCGAAGCGGCTCATCGCCTCCAAGGCGGCAGCGGCTTGGTCCTCGCGAATGGTCACGGCGCGCATCATCCGCGTTTCGACGACGCGCTTGCCGATCACGTCGGCGATGTCGAGGAGATCGTCGTGTACTTGCTGCGCGGTCAGCGGGACCTCGGTGCTGCTCGACGTCCGCTTGAGTTTGGAGCCGTCGCCGAAGTAGATCGCTTTGGCCGGAACGGAGACGAGTTCGCGTTCCGGGTAGCGAAGGGCGGTGAGTGAACCGCCGAACGCGCAACCGGTGTCGATGTCAATCGTGTTGTTGAGCCATTCCGGTGCGACGACGGCGGAGTGACCGTAGACCACCATCGCCGCGCCGCGGTAGCCGGCCGCCCAATCGCCGCGGATCGGGAAGCCCTCGTCGTCCGATTCGCCGGTGACGTCGCCGTAGAGG
>DATBFX010000172.1:0-15663 GCA_036558305.1 Thermomicrobiales bacterium
ATCGCCATCGCGCGCCGCGGTCGTTGCCTGGAGTCGCCTTGCTACGGCGTGCATGGTACTTGGGTCCAAAAGATGCTAAACTGACTCCTCCTTGATCGGAAACTAAGCCCAATCTCAACTTTGCGTTCCTATAATCGCCCAGGGCCAATGGCGCTCCGAACACTCACCGGCCGCAGACCGACGCGCGGCAGGTGTCGCCGGTGTTCACGCGCGAATCGACGAGGCGATGACGAACCTACCCCTTCGCACCCAAATCTCGGCGGGACTGTTGGCGGTTGCCACGGTTGTGGTCATCGGTGGGGGGATCCTCCTCACCGGACTCGATTGGTCCGAAGGGGGTATCTGGATCGCGATCCTACTTGGCATCATGATCGTCGTCGTCGAAAACTTTAAGATCGATTTCCCCCACGCCTCCTTGGACCTTTGGCTTTCGATCGGCGCGATTCTCTCGCTGGCCGCTGCCCTGACGTTTCAACCGCTCGCGGCCGCGGTGGTCGTGATGATTGCCGCATTGATCAACGACGTATGGGACCGGCTCCGTCCGATCCAAATCATCGTCAATGTCTGCAATCTCGGGCTTGCCACATTTTTGGCAGGCGTCACCTACCGATTGATTGCCGACGACTACCCCCAGCCCCTTCACGACCCGAGAAACATCGGGGCCACCATCGCCGCCGCGGTCGTCTACTCCATGTTCAATTCCTGGGTTTTGGCAATCATCGTCGCACCGGTTGTCGGCCAATCGACGTTTCAATTCTGGCGATCGAACATCGGGTTCGTCCATACCTTCGTCTCGCTTCCCGCGATGGGCAGTCTGGTGCCGCTGGTCGCCGGGCAACATCCGCTGGCTCTGTTCGTGTTGATGGTGCCGCTGATCGGATCGCACCTGGCGCAGCGGGCGCTCAGGAAAGTGCAGCAAGAGACCAAGGCGACGATTGAGAGTCTTGTCGATGCGCTTGAGGTGCGGGACACCTACACGCACAACCATTCGGTTCGCGTGACCGAATACGTTCAGGCCATTCTCGAAGAGATGCCACAGATCCCGGTTGCAACTCGGCAGATGATCGCCAATGCCGCCCGCATCCACGACATCGGCAAGATGGGGGTGCGGGACAATGCCTTGCTCAAACCGGGCAAGCTGACCGACGAGGAGTACGAGGAGATCAAGCGTCACGCCGCGATCGGCGCCGAATTGATCGGCAACCTGGAGATGTACCGCCGGAGCGTGCCGATCGTGCGGCATCACCACGAGCGGTGGGACGGGCGAGGATACCCGGACGGAATCGCGAGCGACCAGATACCGCTCGGGGCGCGGATCATCGCGGTCGCCGACTCCTTCGACGCCATGACCTCCGACCGGCCTTACCGGCGCGCGATGACCTTCGAGGCCGCACTGGCCGAGATCCGCCGCAACTGCGGTGTCCAGTTCGATCCCCAGATCGTCGAGGCATTCGACCGTGCGATGCGCGGGCCGGTTGCGGTGCAGATCACCAAAACCGCCGATACGTCCGCCGAGGCGGCGGTGACCGCCGTGCCGGCCGCGTAGGGAAACGCCTCGTCCCTGTTGCCCGCCGTCCACGCCAGGTGGTAGGGTGCGCCGGGACGGCCTGCCTGAGCGGTGCGAGGCGCGCGTGACGGTTCGCGGCATCACCTTCGACTTCCACAACACGATCGCGGCCTGCGATTCCTGGTTTCAACTGGAAGTCAGGCATCTGGTCAGCGCGTTTCTCGCCTGGGAAGCCGGGTCCAACGGCAGGGTTTACGGCACCGCCCTGACCGACGCGGCCGACGCCGCCTACCGTCGGTTGCGGCAGGCGATCCATGTGCACGGTCACGAACTGCCGGCCGAACGCTGCGTGGCGACGGTGCTCGATCGCCTGGGGCTACGCCTCGGTCCTGCCGAAATCGACCGGGGCGTCGACGAGTTGATGCGGACGGCGTTGCGCTCGGCAACGCCGATGGTCGGTGCGGTTGAGACGGTGCGGAGTCTGGCGGGCGATGGGGTCGCACTCGGCATCGTTTCCAGCGCGGTCTACCACCCGTTCCTCGAATGGACGCTTGAGCAGTTCGGGATCCGCGACGCGTTCAGGGTGGTGACGACGTCGGCCTCGGCCGGCTTTTACAAGTCACGGCCGGAGATCTACTGGCAAACGCTGCAACAACTCGAGGCGGACCCGGCGCGATCGGTCCACGTCGGGGATTCGTGGCGGTTTGACGTCATCGGCGCCCAACGCGCCGGCATGCGGACGGTGTTGGTCGCCGCGGAACACGACCCGTCGGGGTGGGACGGCCACGGCCCCGATCTCGTCGTCTCCTCGCTCGAAAACGCGGCGCCCCAGATCATGAACGTCCTGGCGGCGAGCAAATGAGACCCGGCTCGCCCTCCGCCGCCGGCGACCGGTTCCCCGAGGGCTCACCGTTGCGGATCGACGTGTTCACGCTCTTTCCGGCGATATTCCGCGGTCCGTTGGACGAGAGCATTTTGCGGCGAGCGCAGGAGCGCGAACTGGTCCGGATCGACGTCCACGACATCCGCGATTGGACCGAGGATCGCCATCGAACCGTCGACGACACGCCGTACGGCGGAGGTGCCGGGATGGTCATGGTCGCGCCTCCCATCGTTGCGGCCGTCGAGGCGACCCTGGGGGGCAATCTCGGCCGGGTCCCGATCCTCGTGCTTTCGGCAGGCGGCAGACGATTCACCCAGGACGTGGCCCAGCGCCTGGCCGGCGAGCAGCGGTTCGCCTTGATCTGCGGACGCTACGAGGGCATCGACGAGCGGGTCGCCGAGGTCCTGGCGGCCGACCAAATCTCGATCGGCGATTACGTCGTGACAGGCGGGGAGTTGCCGGCGTTGGTCGTGATCGACGCGGTCTGCCGGCTCCGGCCCGGCGTGATCGAGGCCGCATCGATCGAAGAGGAATCCCACGCCGCGCCACTCGTTGAATATCCCCACTACACCCGCCCGGTCGAATTCCGCGGCAGGCGGGTTCCCGACGCACTCCTCCAAGGCCACCACGCGCGGACCGCGCAATGGCGGTGGGCCAGGTCGTTGGCACGGACGGCCCGCTGGCGACCCGATCTCCTCGTGCAGCCGCCGAATCTTCCCGACGCGCCGACGGATCGCCGGAACGGGACGGCGTAGGTTCCCGCATTCCTTCGGGCCGGGGGGAGACGCACGGACGGAAGCGCACAGGTCGGTACCTTGGCACTATAGAAGGCGCCGAATACCGCTGCTAGGCTCCGACTATCGCGAGAGCGATGGCTTGTCCCGAGCCCGCAGTGACCCTTCCACGACCGGGTCGCCCGTACCGGCTCCACAGGGCGACGCACCGTTTTTCGGAGCTCTCCAGCAGCGAGGAGCGAAGTCGATCAATGGCCACCGGGCTCATCGAGCGGGGTCCCGCCGCGGCGGCGGTAGCGCGTGAACCAACGTCGGTCGAGCAAACGGGGCTCGATCTCTCGCTCATCGCGGACCTCGCGCTGAAGCTGATCTTCTACAACAACCAGATCACGGCGCAGACGATCGCCGACGAGCTCTGCCTGCCCTTCTACAACGTGGTCGACAAATCGCTGATCATGCTGAAGAAAGAGGAGTTGATCGAGGTCGCCGGCAGCAACGGTTTCGGCGAGTTGGCCTACCAGTACTCGATCACGCCGAAGGGCGGTCTGCGCGTCCACAGCCTGCTGGAACGGACGACCTACGTCGGGCCGGCGCCGGTCACCCTCGACCAGTACAAGGCGGTCGTCAAGGAGCAGGCGATCGCCGAGGTCCGAGTCGGGCCGCGCGACGTGCGCGAGGCCCTGGCCGATCTGGTGCTGGAGGACAACGTCATCGACGCGATGGGGCAGGCGGTCAACACCGGCCGCTCGCTCTTCCTTTTCGGCCCGCCGGGCAACGGCAAGACGATCCTGGCCGAGCACATCATCAGCCTGCTCGGCGGTGCCGTCCTCATCCCCTACTGCTTCACGATCGACGGGCAGATCATCAAGGTCCTCGACCTGCACAACCACGTACCGATTCCCCTCAACGGACGCCCCGATTGGGACCGCCGCTTCGTCCTCTGCAGGCGACCGGCGCTGATTACGGGCGGAGAGTTGACCCTGGAGGTCCTCGACCTCGTCTACGACCGCTTCGCGCGCATCTACGAGGCGCCGTTGCAGATGAAGGCGAACGGCGGCATGCTGCTGATCGACGACTTCGGCCGGCAGCAGGTCCAACCGCGGCAACTGCTCAACCGCTGGATCGTGCCGTTGGAAAAGCGCGTCGACTTCATGACCCTGCACACCGGGAAGAAGATCGAAATTCCGTTCGACCAGCTGGTCGTCTTCTCGACCAACCTGGCGCCGAAGGATCTGGTCGACGAGGCATTCCTCCGCCGCATCCAGAACAAGATCCACGTCACCAATCCGACGGTCGAGATCTACCGCGAGATTTTCCGGCGGCAGTGCGAGGCGCTCGGCGTGCCGTTCGACCAAAACGGACTGGTTTACCTGCTCCGCGAGTATTACGTCAAGCCCAAACGGGAACTGCGCTCCGTGCACCCTCGGGATATCCTGCGGACGCTGGTGGGGATCGCCCGCTATCACGATTTGCCGCCGACGCTGTCGCAGCAGTTGCTGGATCGGGCCTGCCAGACGTATTTCGTGGATTTGTAGAACCTCGCGCGGGCGTATTTGACACGACTTGTAGGGGCGGACCGCCGTGTCCGCCCTCCTACGTACGCGCAATCGAAAGAGGGCGGACACGGCGGTCCGCCCCTACACGCGTTGCGGCTCCATTTCAGATTCAGCTCGTCGCCGGCACAGGCTCCTGCAACGCGCGCCAGACGCGCAGGCTGGAGAGGTCGCGCTCGGCGACGTGCCTGATGTAAGCGGCGAAGGCGCCTTCGATTTCAGCGGCAAGCGACTCGTCGATCCGGAGGGCGACGGCGCTACTCAAACCGGCGCGGTCGAGGGTGCGCAGGTACTTCTGTGCGTTAACGCAGAGTTGGCGGGCGGCGACGTCGCTGCCGCGGCAGGCGGCGCAGAGCATGCCGCCAAGGCGGACGCTGAACGCATTGGGGATCGCCTGGATTTCGGACGAGCACTGGACGCAGCGATAAAGCTCCGGGCGAAAACCGAGGATGCCGAGCAGCGCCATTTCGTAGTGGCGGGTGACCGCGAACGGATCGACGCCATCGGCAAGCAGGCGGAGCGAGCGGACGAGCAGGTCGTAGGCGCGCGCGTTCTCCTGCCGGTCTTCGGTCAGACGGTTGAGCAGCTCGGCCATGTGCGAGGCGTGACCGAGCGCATCGAGGTTGGACCGGATCGGCAAAAACGGGTCGAGCGTTTCGGCACCGGTGACGAGGTCGAGATCCCTCCCCTTCGCCATCATCAGTTGGGACCGCGTAAAGTATTCGAGGTGGGGTCCGAGTTTGCTCATCGGCCGGCGGACACCCTTGGCAATGATCCGCAGCTTGCCGTAGCGGGGCGTGAAGATCGTCAGGATCCGGTCGGCCTCGCCGAAGTCCATGCGGCCAAGGACGACCGCTTCGGTCCGATAGATGCGCTCGCGGTCGCGGGTTGGCACGGTCACACTCTCATCACGGAACTGAACGTTATGTCCAATTTTACCACGTTTGGGCTGGGCATCACTTCCGCTCGACGCCGCCCGATCGCAATTGACATAGCAATCTGACGAGCGGTAGATTTCGGCAATGACGCCCGATGTTTCCCTCCTCGCCGCTTTCGCCGCCGGTGTCCTTTCGATCTCTTCTCCCTGCGTTCTGCCGCTCGTGCCGCTCTATCTGACGCACCTTGCCGGCGTCTCGACAACGGACGACGGCATGCCCGCACGCGGACGGGTGCTGGCCAACGCGGCGGCGTACGTGCTGGGGTTCTCGGTCGTTTTCGTCGCGGTCGGTGTCGCATTGGGCGCGGCGGGTGCCCTCGTCGCGACCGGGTCGGTCGTCGCGGAGCACCGCTACTGGCTCGTTCGCCTCGGCGGTGCGCTGCTCGTCTTCCTGGGACTGCACCAGATCGGTCTCGTGCGGTTACCGTTTCTGGAACGCGATCGACGGTTGCTCCCGCATCGGGTGCCGACCGGCGATCTGACGTCGTCCTTCGTCGTCGGTGCATCGTTCGGCGCGGGTTGGTCGCCGTGCGCGGGACCGATCCTGGGAGCGATCCTGACGATGGCGGCAGGGCAGGGCGACCCGGGCCGGGCAGCGGTATTGCTGGCTGCCTATTCCGCCGGACTTGCGGTACCGTTCCTCGCCGCGGCACTGTTTGGAACGTCGGCAGGCGTGATTCGTCGCCTGGCACCCCGATTGCACGCGTTGTCGGCGGTCGCCGGGTCGGTCATGCTAGCGGTGGGGATGATCATGATCCTCGGCATCTACGAAGAGATCTTCGTCAAGCTTGCCGCGGTCGTCCCTTGGACGCCTTGGGAACCAAGAATTTAACCGCAACCCGTCTGAGGGAGCACGATGGCGCAGGTCACCGCGACCAGCCGAGCAGCAGGCAGATCGCCCATCGAATACGTGGTCGATCGTATTTGGCGATTCTTCTGTTCGGTCCGGGCCGCGGTCTACGAGATCGCAATTCTGGCGGTCTTGACGCTGCTGGGGACGTTGCGCGGGAGTTCGGTCCCGAATTCGATCCAGGAGGCGCTGCCCTTCCTGAAACCCGCGACGGACCGCTGGTATGCCTACGACTTTTTTCACTCGTTTCCGTTCATGTTCATGCTCGCACTCGTCTCGGTCGCGATCGCGATCTGTACGATCAACCGGGCACCATCGATCTGGCAGACGATTTCGAATCCGACGGTGACGACGACGCACGGGTTCTTGAACGGTACCGACGCCTCGGCCTCCTTCGCCAGCGCCCAGGCATCGGACGAACTGGCGATGTCGATCGTCGACACGCTGCGGTCGAAACGGTACAGGGTCCTGACCGAGACGCGAGGCGAGGAGATCCACATCTACGGCGACCGCAACCGGTACGCGAAGTTGGGGACATTTCCGTTTCACCTGGCGCTGATCATGATCCTGGTCGGCGGCATCGTCGGGGCGCGCTACGGTTTCCGCGACAACCAGTTCATCGTTCCCGAGCAGTCGACTCGTGACGTCGGCCACGGTACCGGGCTGAGCGTGAAACTTGAGCAGTTCAACGACAGTTACCGGGAAAACGCGATGCCGGAGGACTACCGGAGCGACCTGGTGCTCTACAAGAACGGCAAAGAAGTCAAGCGGGGCTCGATCCGGGTGAACCACCCGATGACCTACGGGACCGTGGTCCTCTACCAGTCAAGTTTTGGGCAGGCGGTTTCGATAAAGGTCACGGACTCGTCGGGGGCGTCGCTCTTCGACGATTCGATCCCGCTCGGCGAATTCCACTCGACCACCAATCCGAACGCGCCCGCCGGCGTGCAAGAACTGCCGCAGGTCGGCTACCAACTCAACGTGATCGCGCCGAACGAGGCCCTGGACGGGCGGCCCGAGGTCAACAACATCAAGTTGAACTCCGGCGAGATGTACGTCCAGATCCAACCGATCGGACCGAACGCGGCGACGCAGCAAGTCCAGGGCGCGGTGGTCGGGCAGGGCGACGCGGTGACGCTGGGCGGGATCAACATCCAATTCGTCCGCGAGCGCCGGTTCACCTCGTTGCAGATCGCCCGCAACCCCGGGATTCCGATCTTTTGGAGCGCGGCCATCCTCCTCGTCGGCGGTCTGGCGGTAACGTTCTACTTCCCACATCGCCGGATCAGGGCAATCGTCGCGGCCAACGCGAATCTGCCCGGTACCAGTCTGGCGAAGCTGGCGCCGCTGGCGAAACGCGATTGGAGCGGTCAGCGGGACTTCTTCCGGTGCGTCGACGCGTTGGAGGCGCGACTGGGAACGAAACCGGTCGTGAAGGGACGCCCGGACTACCCGGCACTGGTCGAGTCCACGGCGTAGAATGCGCCGTGGGGCGATCGCGTCTCACGCGCCGGTGAACGCAGACGAGGAGCCAGGAGAGCGATGGAAGGACTTGTCAAGCTCTCGTTCTATTGCTTCACGGCGGCGTCGATCGCCCTGGCCGGGGCGACGGTCTGCTACCTCGTCTACGCCATCGGCCGGATTCGGGTCCGCCAGGCGATGCTGGCCACCTCGGCCGGGACGACAATGACGACCACTTCGGCCGAGTTCGGACCGGGGTCGGTCGGTGCAGGGCGGTTCGGGACGCTGCTGGCCTGGTTCGCGGTCTTTTTCCAAGGGCTGGCAGTTCTGTTCCGGACGATCGCGGCGGGACGGGGACCGTACAGCAACATGTACGAGTTCTCGCTGGCCTTCATCTTCGCGGTCACCCTGATCTACATGATTTTCGAGCGGATGTACGAGGTCAAGCAGCTTGGGGCGATCGTCATCACGATCGCCTTCGGGATGGCGCTTTACGTCTGGACGCTGCCGGCCGCGATGCGCGAGGTCGATGCGCTCAATCCCGCCCTCCAGAACCAACCGCTGATGACGGCGCACGTCTCGATGGCGATCCTGGCGTACGCCACGTTCGCCGTCTCCTTCGCCGCTGCGGTGCTCTACCTGATCGCGAGCCGGCGCCGCATCTCATGGTTGCCGAGCCCGGAGATGCTGGACGACATCGGCTACCGCGCGGTCACGCTCGGGTTTCCGATGCTGGCGCTGGTGCTCATTCTCGGCTCGGTGTGGGCGTACCGGGCCTGGGGCTCCTACTGGTCGTGGGACCCGAAGGAGACCTCGGCGCTCTTCACCTGGCTCGTCTATGGCGTCTACCTCCACACCCGCACCCTGCGCGGTTGGCGGGGGACGCGGAGCGCGGTGATTCTCCTCCTCGGTTTCGCCGCGGTCATGTTCACCTATTACGGCAACTACTTCTTCGGCGGCCTCCACGCCTACGGCGGCGTGCAGTAGCGCCGCCGGCGACGACATTGGTGCGGCGATGAGCGAGACCGCGGGCAGTTCCTCGACGCCTGCACGGCCCGTGGCACCGAAACGACGCGTCGAGACGCGACGCGCGGTGCTCGGTCTCGGGTTGGCCTCGGCGATCGTCGGCGGTGCCTGGTACATCGGCGGGCGATCGGGTTTCGACCAGATCGGACGGGGCGGTGAGAACCAGGACCTGCTGCCGAAAGTCGGCCAGCAAGCACCGGACTTCACGGCGGTCAGTCTCTCGGCCGACGTCGTCTCGCTCTCGGACTATCGCGGGAAACCGGTCTGGTTGAACTTCTGGGGTTCGTGGTGTCCGCCGTGCCGGGCGGAGATGCCGGACATCCAGGCCGCCTACGAGCAACTGGCCCCGAAAGGGTTGGTCCTGCTTGCCGTGAGTCTCGGCGACGCGCCCGACCAGGCGGCACAGTTTGCGGCGAGGAACCATGTCACGTTCACGGTCCTGCTGGACCCGAACCGGACGCTGACCTCGAAGGCGTACCCAATCTTCAACTTCCCTACCCACATCTTCATCGACGAATCCGGGACGGTCCGCAAGATCGTGCTCTCGGAGATGAGCGCCGACCAGGCAATCGCGAACGCCGAATCGATCTTGCCGAAGACGGCTTGAGGTGGGCGTATTCCACGCATCTGGCAGGTCGCGAGGCTGCCGCCGGATCAACCTCTGGCGGCGGCGACGGCTTCGCTGAGCCGGCGGGCGCGGTCCGTCAGCGTGGCCCAATCGGCCGCGGCGACCGTTTTCTGATCGACGAGGTTGCCGCCGAGGGCGACGGCGACCGCGCCGGCGCGGATGAAGTCGGCGGCGTTGTCGATCGAGACGCCGCCGGACGGGATGAGTTTGAGCTGAGGAAGCGGACCGAGGATGTCTTTGAAGTAGCGCGGACCGCCGAGACTGGCGGGGTGGACCTTGATGTAAGAAGCACCCGCTTCCCAGGCGGTCAGCATCTCGGTGGCGGTGAAGGCGCCGATCACGGTCGGGATTCCGTAGCGGTTGCAGAGTTCGATCGTCTCGCGTTTGCAGGTCGGGGTGACGACGTATTCGGCGCCGGCGAGGATCGCGGCGCGGGCCGTTTCGGCATCGAGGACGGTACCGGCGCCGATGAACCCCCGTTCGCCGACCGCCGATTTGACCGTCTCGATGGCGTTTGCCGCTTTGGGATTCGTGAAGGTGAACTCCACGGCACAAACCCCACCGGCGATGAGCGCCTCGGTCAACGGGACGGCGCGGGCAAGGTCATCCAATCGCACGACCGCGACGATGCCATGCTCCTGTATCCGCTGTGCAGTACTCACGCTACTCTCCACCACTTGGACGCCTCCGGATCGCCACGACGCCGAAGCCTACCACCTGTTTGCCGTCGAGAGGGACGCCAGGAGCGTCGATTGCTGCCCTACTCGCACTGGCGTACACTCGGCTCGGTTGGGCGGTCTTGGCACGGGAGACGGGCGTCGTGGCCGTTACCAGGCGTGGCTCCGTGATTCACCGGGAACAGGGCGGGGACGAGGACGCACTCGACCGGCGAGACGTCGGCGCAACGCCCAATTCGGGCTTGCCCGCGGTCGACGTGCGCGTCGTTCTGTTCACCGTGAGCGAGGGGGCGCTGCTCGTCGCGCTCGAACGCGATGGCGCCGAGTGGCGACTGCCGCGCGGGGTACCGAGCCCAGCCGAGCCGCTGGACTCGGCGGCGAGGCGGATCATCCGCCAGACGACCGATCTGCGGGAACAGTATCTCGAGCAGCTCTACACGTTCAGCATCGGCGAACCGCCGACCTGGGCGGTGATCGTCGGCTACATCGCGCTGATCTGCGCCGGACAGCGCCCGCCCGCGGTCGTCGGGGCGATCTGGCACGACTCGTCGTTGCTCCCGGCGCTCTCCGACACGGACAGAATGGTGGTGGAGTACGCGCTGCTGCGCCTGCGGGCGAAAATCGGCTACAGCAACATCGCCTTCCACCTCCTTCCGGAGACCTTCTCGCTGACCGAGTTGCAAAGCGCCTACGAGACGATTCTTGGGCGGCGGTTGGACAAGCGCAATTTCCGGCGCCGGATGATCGCCTCGGGGATTCTCGCGGCGACGGACGCGAAGCGGCGCGAAGGTTCGCACCGGCCGGCGGCGCTCTACCGGTTCCGCGCCGAGCACGACCCCGCAACCTACCTGACGCCTCCCCGAACGGACGGGGGTTGAGGCCGATTCTCATCGGGAGTCCTCGGGTGCGAACGATCGGTGTTGTTGCCGCCCAAAGCAAGGACGAGGCCGGCGCGTTGGCGGTCGAGGTCGAGGCGTGGCTGCGTTCGCGGGGTTGCCGTGTCTTCCAGGAGCACGAACTGGCCCCGGATCGGCTCTCCGAGATCGATGCGATCGTCGTGCTTGGCGGCGATGGGTTGATGATGCGTTCGGCCAACGCCTACCCCGACGTGCCGCTCCTCGGCATCAACTTCGGCAAGGTCGGATTCCTGGCGATGGTCGAACGGCGCGACTGGGAGGCGGCGCTCGCATCGCTCCTTGCCGACGAGTTCACGATCGAGGAAGGAGCAACGCTGGAAGGAGCGATCGAGCGAGACGGAAACACGCTCGATCAGGGCTGGGCGATCAACGACGTCGTGATCCGGAGCGGCGTGCGGATGATCGACGTCGAGGTCTACATCGATGGACACTTCGTCAATACCTATCCCGGCGACGGCATGATCGTCGCCACGCCGCGGGGGAGCACCGCCTACTGCCTGGCGGCCGGCGGTCCGATCCTGACGGCCGGGGTTCGCGGTTTCGCGATCGTGCCGATCTCCTGCCATTCGCCGATTCGCACGCCGTTCGTCGTCGCGGAGTCGACGCGGATCGAACTGTTGGTTGCCTCGCGCCACGAGGCATCGCTGATTCTGGACGGCCGGCCGACGGCCGACCTCCGTTTCGGCGACCTGATCCTGGTCCGGCGCGGGGCGCACTCGTTCCGACTGGTCTCGTTCAGCACGACGAATTTCTACGAGGCATTTCGCTCGAAGTTCAACTTCCGCATCCGGCCGGATGCGGTACCATCGCGGCCACCGGTCAGCTAAGGGGCGCCTGGGATTTTCGAGCGTGAGGGGGTGATCAATCGCCCGGAGACGCGATGGTCTCCTAATCCGCGTCAACCGCGGACTGTGCGCCGACCTTCTCTCGTGGGCTGCCGAGGTCCGAACCGTTTGACCCGTTCGGAGCGTGAGCGTTTTGGTTCGTCGGCGTCTCGACCAGATACGGAGCGTGGTGATCGGAAGAGGCCGCCGCGGCGTGGCCGTTGCCATTCGCGCGCATGCGTGCGGACCCGGAATCGCGTTCGGCCAGCGAACGATCGGAGCCGTTCTTCTGGGCGGCGCGGGTCTTCTTGCGGTCGAAGAGACGAACGGGAGGTCCACCGGCGCCATCGCGAACGACGCTCAGCGCAGGCATGGTCGCGTCCGCGACTGCCGGCGGCGTCAAATCGGCGCCCTGAGGAATCGGGAACTCGGGTCTCGCCGCGACCGTAGCCGGATGGGCGACGATGGCAGGGGTCGTGCGCCGGCGCGGCACCGCATCGGACCGCCACCGGGCGGCGGGTTTCTCGACCCGTTCGCGGGCGGCGGCGGCTTTCTCGCTCTGTTCGATCCCGCAGTAGGGACAGAGCGACCAGCGCAGATGAACGAGACGCCCGCAACTGACGCAGGGCTCGCGGAGCGTGGTGTGGCAGTGGGGGCAGAGGATGAAGTCGTCTTCGACGTACCGCTGGCAGCTCTGACAGAGCGGGAGTTCTTCCAGGTCCTGGAGGAGGTATTCCTCTTCGAGCGAGCGCTGGAAGGTACCGTCGAGCGTCTCCTTGGGGCGGAGGATCATGTAGAGGAGCACGCCGGGGACGTAGAAGAGGACCACCAGGAGGGTCGAGAACACCTGCGTGATGACGCTGCGGCTGCGGGTTTCGATGTCGCGGAAGGTCCAGACGACCAGGACGAACCAGAGCGCGACCAGGTAAGCCCCGGAAAGGGCCAGCAGCGCCTGGATAAGCCGTGCGATGATCTCTTCCATCCGGTCAGGTTACCCCCGTGGTCGGCGAGTTGGCGCGGGGAGCTCGCATCGGTTACGCAATTCGCTCGTACCGCTCAACGCTGACGACGAAGACCGTCGCACCGCCGACCTGAACCTCGACGGGGTTCGAGACGTAGACCTCTCCCGGTTCCGCAACCGGTAAGAGCGGGTTGACGTGGCGCGATCGCACCTGGCAATGACGCTTGACGAGTCCCAGCGCGTCCGCGACCAACGCCTCTTGAACGCCGATCAGCAAGGTTACGTTTCCTTGCCGGAGGAGACCACCCGAACTGTCGATGATGGTGGCTCCGAATCCCCGGCTTGCCAACGACCTCGCCAGACCATCGGCATCCCTGACGTGAACGACCGCGACGATCAGTTTCATCGGCCGACGAAACCCCTCACGGCCGGTCGTTGCCTTGCGGGATCATGCCCTGAGCGCGAGTCCCAGGTCGGTCCGCCGCGCGACCTCACGCACGATCCGTTCCTCGACCGCGGCGACCCCGTCGTTGCCGTCGACGACGACCCACGACGACTCGTCCTCGGCCGCCAATGCGAGGTAGGTTGCCCGAACGCGACGGTGAAAATCGAGACCGGCAACGTCGAGCCGGTTGACCTCTTCCCCGGCACCGAAACGGCGGCGAAGCCCCACCTCCACCGGCACGTCGACCAGGATCCTCAGGGTCGGCCACAGACCACCGGTCGCCAGTCGCTGAACGGCGCGCAAGTCCTCCATCGACAACCCGCGCCCACCTCCCTGATAGGCGAGGGTGGAATCGGCGAACCGATCGCAGACGACGACCGCTCCCCGCTCCAGTGCCGGCCGGATCACGTCGCCGACGTGTTGTGCCCGCGCCGCCGAGTAGAGCAGGGCCTCGGTCTCCGGCAGCATAGCACAGTTGGCTTGGTCCAAAAGGATCGTTCGGACCTGTTCGGCGATCGGTGTGCCACCCGGTTCGCGGGTGAGAACGACGTCGCGGCCTTCGTCTTTGAGGCGGGCGGCGAGGAGGCGGGCCTGCGTGCTCTTGCCGGCCCCCTCCGGGCCCTCGAAGGCGATAAACACGCCGTCCACGGGCTATTGCAGACCTTCGCGGAAGATCTCGACCCGGCGGTTCGGCTCCTTTCCCCGGCTGCGGGAACCCAGATTGTAGCGATCGGCCAACTGATGCTGGAGCCGCCGCACGTAGGCGCCCTGCGGAGCGAGCGCGATCGGGGAGGCGCCGTCCATGACGGCGGAGATGGCCTCCTCGGCCTCGAAGAGCGCATCGGAGACCTCGTCCGATCCGCCTGAACCGCCCTGGGAACCGTTGCCCTGTTGCGGGTCGCCCCGGCGTACCGCCTGCGGCAGCAAACTCGTCAGCAGGCTTTCCATCTGGAGACCGGTGTTGGAGCGGAGCACGTAAACCGCGGTGCCGCGCGCCTCCGCGTCGCGGATCGGCTGCGGTTTGGTTCGGTAGTAGTTCTTGAGCGTCATCACGAGGTCGGCGTCGCGCGGGTCACGGACGATGGTGGCGGGAACCCCGAGTTGCTGAATCGCGTGCTCCAGGCGGTTACGGCTGACGCCGAACGGGTAGATGCGGAGCGGCTTGGCCTCGGTCCCCCGGCCGCGCGGCGTGGCGGGGGCGAGCGGGACGGGCCGGTTCACCTCGTCCTGCGGATCGGCATGGCGGACGTCTTCGGCGAGGCCCGCCCGCGGCTGCTGGCGACTCGCGATGTCGACGATCCCGCGTTTGGGCGCGGGTTGCCCGTGACCGGTGCCGATCGGACGCGCCGGAATCGAGGGGTCGCGCCGCCGATCGTCCGAGGTGGCGATGACGACGCGACCGTCGTCGGTTCGCTCGCGCGTTTCGGGCCGGACGGTGGCGTTGCGCAGGATGGCATCGACGGTGGAGGCGACGTCGCGGTGGACGGCGACCTCGTCGCGGCTGACGATCTCGACCATGACGTTGAACGTGGGCGGCGCCTTGCGCTCCAGGATCGACTTCTGGGTGCCGCGGCGGCGGGCCTCCTCGTCCGAAAGGGTGACCGACTGGATGCCGCCGATGAGGTCGGCCAGCGTCGGGTTCATCATCAGGTTTTCGAGGGTGTTGCCGTGGGCGGTGCCGATCAACTGGACGCCGCGCTCGGCGATGGTGCGGGCGGCCATCGCTTCCAGTTCGGTGCCGATTTCGTCGATGACGATCACTTCCGGCATGTGGTTCTCGACCGCTTCGATCATCACCGCGTGCTGGGCGGTCGGCGTCGGCACCTGCATGCGGCGGGCGCGGCCGATCGCCGGGTGCGGGATGTCGCCGTCGCCGGCGATCTCGTTGCTGGTGTCGACGACGATGACGCGCTTGTGGAGATCTTCGGCGAGAACCCTGGCCATTTCTCGCAACATCGTTGTCTTTCCAACACCGGGGCGTCCAAGCAGAAGGATGCTTTCGCCCGATTCAATCAAATCTCGAATTATGGCGATCGTGCCGTACACCGCACGGCCGATGCGGCAGGTCAGGCCGACGATCTCGCCGCTGCGGTTGCGGATGGCGGAGATGCGGTGCAGGGTGCGCTCGATGCCGGCCCGGTTGTCGTCGCCGAAGTGGCCGATGCGCTCGGCGACGTAGTTCAGTTCGTCGCGGGTGACGTCGGTCGTGGTGAGGTAGGTTTCGCTCTCCTGGAACCGCGCCTCGGGGCGACGACCGAGG
>DATBFX010000173.1:0-18359 GCA_036558305.1 Thermomicrobiales bacterium
AGTTGCGGCGCTTTGGCGGGACGGTCTTGCACACCGACCTGCCGAGGGGCGCCGAGCAGCGGCTCGCATCGGCCGTCTCCGGGCAACCGAAAGCGCCGTGGGGTCAGGACGGGGGCGCCGAAGCGAACTGACCGACGTCAATCGCCTGTCTGGATCAGCGCGGGGGATCGCCATCCCCGATCGAGGAAGGAAGGAGGCGCCGGATGAGTCATTTGGTCGCCATCGCCTACCCGGAGGAGACCCGCGCGGCAGAGGTGATGGCCGCGATGAGGCGGCTGCACGCCCACGGCGCGATCGACCTGGACGATGCCGCGGCCGTGTCGAAGGACGGCGAGGGGCGGGTCAAGCTCGAAGGCGCGACCAGCCGCACGGCCGCCGGTATTGCCGGTGGGTTCTTCTTGGGCACCCTGGTCGGCCTGGTCTTGTTCGCGCCCGTGATCGGGGCGCTCATCGGCGGCACCCTCGGCGGCGCCGGTGGTGCTTTGGTGGGCAACATCGGCGACCTCTACCGCATCGACGACTTCGTGCTGCAGGTCGGCGACAGCATGCCGCCCGGCAGCTCGGCGATCCTGATGCTCGTGCGCAAGGCCGACCCCGAGAAGACCCTCGCCGAGTTGCGCCCGTACGGCGGGAATGTGATCCGAACCACCCTGCCGGACGACGCCGAATCGCGCATCCGTGCGGCGCTCGGTTAGCGAAGGGCGGAGACCACGTAACGACGATTCCGGTCGGCGGCGATCATCGACCGGGCCGATTCCCGCGCGCCGACGAATTCCTCGATCGCGTTGACGTCGACCAGACGTGGCACCGGCTTTGCGCAGCGCTCGGGCGTGCGAGCGGCGACCATTCGCGGTCGCGTCCTGGGCAACCAAGCACTGCTTCGAGCACTGGCGGACGCCGGCCGTCGTCGATGAAGCATGGGAGAACCGATGGTTGCACCGGTCGGGCCGGCGCCGTGGCACCGCGACGCGGCCGAGGTTGCCGCCGAGCTGGGTACAGACCTCCGGCGTGGGCTGAGCTGGGCCGAGGCGACCGCTCGCCTGGCGCGCTACGGACCGAACCAACTCGAGGCCGCGGCGACGGTACCGGCGTGGCGCAAACTCCTCGCCCAGTTCGCCAACCCGCTGATCTACCTCCTCCTCGTCGCGGTCGCGGTCTCCGTCGTCGCCTGGGTCTTCGAAGGGGCGGAGGGCGCCCCGTACGACGCCGTCGTCATCCTGGTGATCGTCGTCTTCAACGCCGTGCTCGGCTACGTGCAGGAGGCGCGCGCCGAGCGGGCGGTCGCCGCCCTGCAACGGATGGCGGCGGCAACGGCGGCTGTCGTCCGGGACGGCCGTGAGGAGCGGGTTCCGGCCACCGACGTCGTCCCCGGGGACGTCCTGGTGCTGGCGGAGGGGGACGCGGTCAGCGCCGACGCCCGCCTGGTGGAGGCCGCCTCGCTGACGGTGGCCGAGGCCTCGCTCACCGGCGAGAGCGAAGCAGTGCTGAAGGACGTCGCTTCCCTGGCCGGGTCGGCGGGCCTCGGCGACCGGGTCAACATGGTCTTCGACGGCACCGCCGTGACCCGCGGGCGAGGGCGGGCGGTGGTGACCGCGACCGGCATGGACACCGAGATGGGGAACATCGCGCGCCTGCTCGGCCGGACCGAGGAGGCGCGCACGCCCCTCCAGCGCGAGATCGACCGCATCGGGCGCGCGCTCGGGATCGCCGTCATCGTCATTGCCTTCGTCGTCGTGGCCGCCATCCTGCTGACCGCCGACATCGACGGTGCGTCCGACCTCGTCGACGTGCTGCTCGTCGGCGTCTCGCTGGCCGTCGCCGCGGTGCCGGAAGGATTGCCGGCCGTGCTCTCGGTGGTGCTCGCCCTCGGCGTGCAGCGGATGGCCCGCCAGCGGGCGATCGTCAAGAGACTGTCGTCGGTGGAGACGCTGGGGTCGGCGTCGGTGGTCTGCTCCGACAAGACCGGGACGCTGACCAAGAACGAGATGACGATCGAGAAGGTCGTGACGGCCTCCGGTGTGGTGGACGTCACCGGCACCGGCTACCGGCCCGAGGGCGAGTTGCGCGTAAACGGCCACCCGCTCGACGACCCCGTCCTCGTCGGGGAGGTCCGCGCCGTGCTCGCGGGCGGCAGTCTCGTCAACGACGCGGTGCTGCGCGAAGACGGCGGGGAATGGGCCATCCAGGGCGACCCCACCGATGCCGCCTTCCTGGTCGCGGAGGCGAAGATCGAGGGACTACCCAAAGCACGCGCGGCGCGGTTTGAGCGGATCGGCGAGATCCCGTTCACCTCCGAACGCAAGCTGATGAGTGCCCTGGCCACCGATGTCGAGCGCGACGGCGGCGTCGCAGTCGTCACCAAGGGGGCGCCCGACGTGCTGCTCGCGCGTTGCACGGCGGAGCGCGTCGCCGGGGACGTCCGTCCGCTTACGGATACCCGCCGGCGCGACATCCTCGCCTCCGTCGACCGGTTGGCCGACCTCGCCCTGCGCACGCTGGCTGTCGCCTACCGGCCGCTCGCCAGCGGCGAGCGGGCGGAGCCGGACGAGTCGATCGAACAGGCCCTTGTCTGCCTCGGCGTCGTCGGGATTATCGACCCGCCGCGTCCGGAGGCGCGCACGGCGATCGCCGAGGCGCGCGCCGCCGGGATGCGGGTCATCATGATCACCGGCGATCACCCCCGCACCGCCGCCCGCATCGCCGGCGACCTCGGGATCGTCGACCGCGATGCGCGGGCGCTGACCGGCGCCGACCTCGAAACCCTCGACGACGAGGGGCTCAGGACGGCAGTCGGCGAGATTTCGGTCTACGCCCGCGTGGCGCCGGAGCACAAGCTGCGGATCGTCGCCGCCCTCCAGGCACACCAGCAGATCGTGGCCATGACCGGCGACGGGGTGAACGACGCCCCGGCGCTGAAGGCGGCCGACATCGGCGTGGCGATGGGGATCGCCGGCACCGACGTGACGAAGGAGGCGGCGGACATGATCCTCGCCGACGACAACTTCGCCACGATCGTCGCCGCCGTCCGCGAGGGCCGCGCCATCTTCGCCAACATCCGCAAGTTCCTGCGCTTCCTGCTGTCGTCGAACATCGGCGAGGTGCTGACGATGTTCTTCGGCGTGGTGCTGGCGGGGGTGATCGGCCTCGACGAGACCGGGGAAGCGATCGCGGTGCCGCTCCTCGCCACCCAGCTCCTCTGGATTAACCTGCTGACCGACACCGCCCCGGCCCTGGCGCTGGGCGTCGACCCGCCGCCCGACCACGTCATGCGGCGGCCGCCGCGCCGCTTGACCGACCGGGTCATCGACCGCGAGATGTGGATCGGCATCTTCTGGGTGGGGCTCGTGATGGCGGCGGTGACGCTGGCGGCGCTCGACCTTCGCCTCGCCGGCGGCATCCTGCGGGGATCGGGCACCATCGAGGAGGCCCGGACGATGGCGTTCACCACGCTCGTCTTCGCCCAGCTCTTCAACTGCTTCAACGCCCGGTCCGACCGCAGGAGCGCATTTCGTCACCTCTTCACGAACCCGCTGCTGTGGGGCGCCATCGCGCTGTCGGTCGTGCTCCAGGTCGCGGTGGTGCAGCTCTCGTTCCTGAACGACGCCTTCGGCACCGCCCCGCTCCCGATCGACGACTGGCTAATCTGCACCGGGCTGGCGAGCGTCGTCCTGTGGGCCGACGAGGGCAAGAAGCTGCTCGAACGGGCGATAGGCCGTTCAGAGGTGACGGCTCGGCTCTCGCGGCCATGACGCTGGCGTTCGTACGCGACGGCGTCTTGCTTGGTCCGGTTGACCGTGCCGTCGGGGTGCTCCGGCGGGGCCTCGATGGTGGAGAGGCGTAGCGGGTCGGTGGGCGAGGTGTTGGCGGTGTTGTGCTCCGTCCCCCCGTCCACGGTCCGGTGCTGGGGTAGGACGAACCGATCTGAACCCAGAAGGGACCCGGTCGCCGATCGTCGATCAGGCCCCATCGCGTCCTTCGACGTGCGCACCGTGCCCCTCCGGTCCTTCGTGATCGCCGCCACCGGGTGGCGCGGCGTCCGGCGTGGCCCCGGCGCGCACGAGAAGGACCGGCGCGCGGCCGTGCCGGACCAGCTTATCGGCGACGCTCCCGAGCAGCCAGCGGTGGACCCCGCCGCGGCCGTGGGTGGTCATCGCGACCAGGTCCGTCGGTTCGGTGGCGGCGAGCAACTCGTCCCCTGGTGAACCCTCCCGTACCTCGTGCGACACCCGGTGGCCGCTCGCTTCCAAGCGCTCCGCTTGGCCCTGGAGGTATCCCGTCGCGGCGGCGCGCAACGGATCCAGCGAACGCAGGAGGACCGTCTCGGGGTAGACGCCCGTGCTCGCGGCGTCCGCGAGCGTCCTGACGTCCAGGGCCAGGACCAGCCGGAGCGGGACGCGCAGGCGGTCCGCCGCCACGGCCGCCACCGGGAGCGCGCGCTCCGCGACCGCAGACCCGTCGAGCGGCACGACCAGGCGGTTGATGGTCGGTAGGGCCAACGCCGGCTCGCGGTCGTGGGCCCGGACGACCAGGACGGGGCGGTCGGCGGCGCGCACCACCCGGTCCGCCACGCTGCCGTAGGTCCAGCGGCCCAGGCTGCCGCGCCCGTGGCTCGCCATCGCGATCACGCCGCAGCGCCGCTCGGTGGCGACGCGGAGGATTTCGTCGGCCGGGTCGCCGACCGCCACCTCGATGTCCGTGCCCGGCGCCAAGCCACCCCAGCGGCGGGCGGCGACCTCCAGGGCGCCCCGCGCGCCGTCAACGCAGACCCGCAGGAGCAGGTCCTCCTCGATGACGGTTTTGCCGAAGAGACCGTAGGCGGGCTCCGGATCGGGCACGACCTCGAGGAGGAGGAGCCGGCCACCGGGGCCTGCCAGCGCCGCTGCGTACGGGATGGCGTGCTCGGCGAGCGACGACCGGTCCAGCGGGACCAGTATGCGGTCGGGGCTGGCCGTCAACGCAGTCAAGGGCCGGCTCCTTCCATGGCGTCGGGGGCGGGGCCCGCGGCCCGCAGGCTCACGGCCGCGACCGCGACCTCCATGCCTGTCGCCATGACGGTCCGAAATTCTCGCACGTCCAATCTCCAGTCGTTCCACCCCTCGCCCTGTTGGCAGGCAAAGGTCACAAGGTGTCCGGGCCGCCGCGGCGCCGGCCCGCCCAGCCTCACTGACGGGGACGCGGCGTGTCTCCGCCGCTGGCGCTGGCCTCGATCCCGACACCCTCCCGGCCCGCTGCCCGTCCAGGCGGCGGCGCTCCCGGTACGCGGGGCTGGCCAAGACCCACCGGGGGCACGTGCTGACCGCCGGCGCGCTGAAGTTCGTGCGGGCCGCCGACTGGCCGGCCGACGTCCCGCGGGCGCACACCCGGCCGTCGCGATTCGCCGTCCTCGTGGCACAGCCGCGCTGATTTCGCCAGCAGTTGCGGGATTGCGGAAGAGCCGCCGTGCGTGACACATGTTTGCAGTCAGCGATGGCCCTGCTCACGTCGTGTCGATCGACGCCGACTTTTCTGCCATGGTCGAGCGTGCACATGTGGCGAGGCGCGCGCCGCGGGTCCTTCTCTCGGCCCTGCGGCTAGCGGGGTCGCAGGTCGAGCCGGCGCAGCAGTTGGGCGTTGAGCGCCACCACCAGCGTCGAGGCGCTCATCAGGACGGCGCCGACCGCGGGCGGCAGGGTGACGCCGATGGGCGCCAGGACGCCGGCGGCCAGGGGGATGGTGACCAGGTTGTAGCCGGCGGCCCAGGCGAGGTTCTGGACCATCTTGCGGTACGAGGCACGGGAGAGCGCGCGGACGCCGACGACGGCCCGCGGATCGCTGGAGGCGAGGATGACGCCGGCCGACTCGATCGCCACGTCGGTGCCGGCCCCGATCGCGATCCCGACGTCGGCCCGCGCCAGGGCCGGCGCGTCGTTGACGCCGTCGCCGACCATCGCCACGGTCTCGCCGCGCCGCTGCAACTCCGCGACTTTCCCCGCCTTGTCCTCGGGCAGGACCTCGGCGAAGACCTCGTCGATCCCGAGGTCGTTGGCGACCGCTTCGGCCACCGGCCGGGCATCGCCCGTGATCATCACCACCCGGACGCCTTGCCCGTGGAGGTCCCCGACGGCGTCGCGCGACTCGGGCCGGACCTGGTCTTCGAGGGCCAGCGCGCCGACGACCCGGCCGTCGCGCACGACGTGCAGGACGGCCGCCCCGCGCTCCGTCCAGGCCGCCGTCCGCGCGGCCAACTCGTCCGGAATCGGTAGTGCCCGCTCCCGCAGCATCGTCGGCCCGCCGACGGCAACCGTGCTCCCCGTGACGGTGGCCTCGACGCCCCGGCCGGCGATGGCGCGGAAGGCCGACGCCCCCGGCAGCGTCACTTGCCGCTCCCGTGCCGCCGCGACGATGGCACGGGCGAGCGGATGCTCGGAATCGGCCTCGACGGCGGCGGCCAGGGCCAGCAACTGCCGCTCGTCGCCGTCGACCGCGGCGACGCCGCTGACGACGTGTTCGCCGCGGGTCAGCGTGCCGGTCTTGTCGAACAGGACGGTGTCGACCAGTCGCATCCGCTCCAAGGCCAGGCGGTCCTTGACCAGGATGCCCTGCCGGGCCGCGATGGCGGTCGAGATCGCGATCACCAGGGGGATCGCCAGTCCCAAGGCGTGGGGGCAGGAGATGACCAGGACGGTCACGGTGTGGGTGATCGCGTCGTTGGATTCGCCCAACGCCAGCCAGACGACGAAGGTGACGACGCCGGCGGCGAGCGCCAGGTAGAAGAGCCCGGCGGCGAAGCGATCGGCCAGGGCCTGGGCGCGGGAGCGGGATGCCTGGGCAGCGGCGACCAACCGCTGGATCCCGGCGAGGGCGGTCTCCTCGCCGACGGCCTCGACCCGGGCGCGGATCGCGGAACCGGCGACGACGGTGCCGGCGACGACGCGATCGCCGACCCCCTTCGCGACCGGGCGCGATTCGCCGGTGATCATCGACTCGTCGAGTTCGGCCTGCCCCTCGGCGATCGTCCCGTCCGCAGGGACGCGGGCGCCGGGGCGAACGAGGACGACGTCGCCCTTCCGCAGATCGGCGACCGGGACCATTTCGGTGCCATGGACCGTGACGCGCTCGGCCTCGTCCGGCAGGAGCGCCGCCAGGGCGGCGAGTGCCCCTTGAGCCTGGCCGATGGCCTTCATCTCCTGCCAGTGGCCGAGGAGCATGATCGTGACGAGGAGCGCCAGTTCCCACCAGAACTCCAGGTCAAGGAAGCCCAGGCTGCTGGCCAGGCTGGCGACGAAGGCGACCACGATCGCCAGCGAGATGAGGAGCATCATCCCCGGCTGGCGCGCCTTCAGCTCCGCCCAACCGCCTTCGAGGAAGACGCGACCGCCGTACAGGAAGACGACCGTACCGAGCACCGGCGCGATCAGATTGTCGCCCGGAAAATCGGGCAGCGAGAAGCCGAGCCAGTCCTGGACCATCTCGCTGAAGAGGACGACGGGGATCGTGAGGATGAGGCAGACCCAGAAGCGGTCGCGGAACATCGCCACGCTGTGCCCGGCATGCTTGTCATGCCGGGCATGGGGATCGCCCTCATGCGCGGCGTGGTCCTCGTGGGCCATCGCCCGATGGGCTATGTCGGGCGCGTCGCCGAGGTCACCGCGGTGGGTCATGCCAACCGCCTGATCGATGGCGGCGTGCCCGTGCGGCGCGACCGTGGCCGGATCGGTTTCGCGGTGTCGATGGTCGCTCATCGGGTGTTCCACCAGCCGATCGGAGGAAGGACGGTGACGGACGATCCGCACGACGCCCGCGCGATCCCGGTCGGGGCACCGGTCGTCGCGCTCAACGTCCGCGACGACGCGCCGGACCGCGAACGCCGAACCGCCCGCCGGTTCGTCGACGCCATGATGACACCGCCGGCCCCGTTAGGACAGGAGCTTCCAGGCGCTCGCGAAGTTGAGTCCCAGGGGCTGCTGGACGGTGATGCCGAGGTAGCGCAGCCCCTCCAGTTGCCGGGCGCGGGCGAGGGGACCGACGTCGACCGGGATGAGCCCTCCATCGCGCGCAACTGGTGGGCGTTTGTCGTCCGCGGCCTGCTCGTGGTACTGCTCGGCACTGCGGACGGGATTTGGCCCGGTCAGACGCTCGGGGCCCTGATCTGGCTCTTCGGCGCCTACGCCCTGGTCCAAGGCGTCTTCGACCGACGTTTTCGGGCGCGGATGGGGGACCGGTCTCCCATCGCCTACGCGCATCTCGTCGTGGACGAGGCGGGCCTGGCCCCGCAGTGCTGGTTCTTTGACTACTTCAACGGCCGCGACCGCCGGCCCGTGCGGGCATGTCAGGATACTGGACGGGAGTCACTAAAGGCCGAAGGCTCGCCCTGAGCCGGTGTTGCCTATCCAGGCGAGGAGGTGACAGATGGAGCGCCCCTGCCGATTCTCCGGGTGATACTCGCCACCGACGGCTCCGAGCACGCGCGAGCGGCGCTCGACTTCGCCGGCGCCTTCGCCTGGCCGGCCGGGGCCACGATCTGGGTCGCCAGTGTCGTCGACGTGCCGTCGCCCAGCGAACCGGCCATCGGCCGCATGGCGGCCAAGGGGATCGCCGGCTGGCGCCGTGTGCTCGAGCCGAGCCGCTTCGACGCGCGCGACCGGGCCGTAGGGCACATCGCCGACACGGCCGCGGAGTTGCGCAATCGCCACCCGTCGGTCACCGTCGAGGAGGTCGTCCGCTTCGGCGAGCCAACCGCCGAACTGGTCGGCCAGATCGAGGCGGTCGATGCGGACCTGGTCATCGCAGGTGCGCGCCGCTGTGCCGTACTGCGCGGGGTCCTCCTCGGCCGCGTCAGCGAGGCGCTGGCCACGGATGCGCCCTGCCCGACGCTGATCGTGCGTCAGGCGCCGGCGGCGGTCACCACCGTGCTGGCCGCCGTGCGCTCGCCGGAGGACGCCGATCGCCTGTCGGAGTACTGCCTGCGGTTGCCGCTCCCGCCCGAGGCGACGGTGGCGGCGGTGACCGTCAGCGTGCCGCTGCCCCACGTCCGCCCCGGTCGCGACGCCTTCGCCGCGGGTCGGCTGGACGCGCTGCTGCACGAGTGCGCCGAGGAGGACCGCAGCGAGTCGGAAGCGGTGGGGCAACGCTTCGTCGAACGGATCCGGGCGGCGGCGCCGGATCGCCGCGTCGAGGCGCGCGTCGTCCGCGGCGAGGTCAACCCCTCGCCCTTCGACGTCAGCGGCGACATCGCGCCCACGTTCCTCGACCAAGCCGCGGCGCTCGACGCCTCCCTCGTGGTCGTGGGCGCCCGCGAGCGCCGCGGGCCGACGCGGCGGCTGGGGCTTGGCAGCGTCTCTGGCCGGCTCGTGCGTCACGTGCCGAGCGCGGTCCTGGTGGTTCGCACGTCAAGCGGCAGACCGGCCATCACCGGCGCGGCAGCGGTTCGCCGCCCTTCGGCACACCGTCCTCGACCTGGGGGGCGGCAACGTCGGTCCGAACGATCTCGATCTTCGCCCCCGTCAAAACGGCCCGCCGGATCATCTCGTCTTCGACGCGGATCGGTACGATCTGGCCGCGGTTGCCGCCTGTCGGGTGCTGGTCGGGGATCGGTCCGACGCCCGGGACATCGGCCCAGCAGTCCGCCCCGCCGGACGCGGAGAAGTCGTCGGGCATGACGAGGGTCTCGACCCCGACGTGCTTCAAGGCGGTCACCTCGTCCCCGGCGATGACCAGCACGCCGATGCCGGCTTCGTCCAGCGTTTGCCGGCTGCCGCCGGCGACGGCGCGCGCAAACTGATCGCGCCGCTCGTCGGCGCGCGCCTGGTGGCGGCGCAGCGCCCCGCCAGCCTTTCGCTTGAACGGATACTCCGCCCCGTAAGCGACCACCCCGCGTTCGTGGCGAGGACCGCGTCGGCGGAAACGAGGACCTACCCGGAGTGATCGTGCACCGGCTCCGGGGCGGGAATTACCCCGAGCAAGATGATGGCGGCGCCACGATCGACCAGCGCCAGCGCGTAGGGGAACGCCTGGTCGGCCAGGGCCGAACCGTCGTGCAGTACCAGGACCGGTGAAGCAAGAACCGACTGAGCATTCAATACCGGCCCCTTCCCGCAGACCGTGCGCGGCGTAGAACGCCGGCACGACCAGCAAAGATCGCGACGTCGGCGTCATTGCGGCTGCTGGTCCGGGCGAACGATGAGAACGGATGCCGATGCCTCGCGTACCAGCCGCTCCGCAACGCTGCCGAGGAGCGCGCGCCGCACCCGAGATTGTCCACGCGGTGTCATCACGACGAGGTCTCCGGACCCGATCGTCGCGAGCAGGGTCGGCGCCACCGGGCCGTGTAGCACCTGGCTTGTCGCCATGATGTCACGCGCCCGGAACTGGGCGGTCTGCCCCTCAAGGTAGGCCGCCGCCTCGCGTTCGAGCCTCTCCGCGTTCGCCGACCGCGTCGACGCGTCGACGACCCGCACGAGGTGGGGCCGGACGCCGAGCGTGTCGCTCAGTGTGGCCGCGGCTGCCAGGGCGGCCTCGGCGGTGGTTGAGCCGTCGAGCGGGACCACGATGCGCGCGACCGCCGGGACGACCTCGGGGTCGGTCCCGCGCACCAGCAGGGTCGGGGCAGAAGCGTGGCGGGCGACGTGGTCGGCGACGCTGCCGAAGAGCGCCCGCCCGCCCGCGCCGCGGCCACGGGTTCCCATAACGATCAAGTCTGCGTCGACCGCCGCAGCGACGATGCGCTCCCCGGGGGCGCCCGATTCCACGACGAGCTCGACGTCCCGTCCCTGTCGCCGGTACCGCGCGGCGATGCTGTCGAGGTAGGCGGCCGCGGTCAATCCGTGCCACGAGCCCGACGGGGGCACTGGGGCGGCCGCGGTCCGCCGGCGGGCCGGGGTCAGGAGGACCGGCTCGACCGCCAGCAGCCGCACGTGCCGACTGGGGATCAACTCGGCGAACGGGAGGGCCACCGCCCCGAGTTCCGAGCCGTCCAGCGGAACCAGCATCCGCTCATACATGTGCAGCGTCCTCCCGCCGGTCGCGGATCGCCCTGCCGGTCCCGGCGGGGGTGCCATCGGCCAGGGAGTCCCCAGCTTGCCGCCCGCTTTCGGTCTGGCGCAGGCGGCCTCCCAATTTGGTGCCCCGCCCGGCTTCGCCCGTCCCGACGGTCGTCCGGCGGGTCCGGCCGCTTGCCCATGCCGGCGCGTCGCTTGCCGGGAAAGATTGCATCGACGCCACCTCGATGAAGTGAAAGCCGATCTCGCTCTGCGCTTCCGCCCTGCTCTCGCCCATCATCGTCTCCCGATCTCCCCCGCCGCAAAACGCGTGCCGATCGGCCAACGGCTCGCGCCGACGACGCGGCCAACCCTAACGCTTCGCCACACTGCGCACATGAATGATGTGCCCAACAAGTGCCCATGCCCCGGCGGGGTGCCGCCGGGGCATGAAAATGGCGGGCCGGCGGTATGCTGCGCGTCGGTGCGGCCGAGCGGACGGAGGTCGGGCCTGTGCGGTGCCGCGAAACCGCTCAACAAGTTGACCCCCTGGTGCCCCGAGGCACCGCCGATTGTCGCCGCGAGCACGCAGACCATGCTCCGTGAGACGCGGGCGCCCCCTCGGCCGCTCGTGCGAGGAGCGGAGCGCGATGGGCGTGCTGGTTGAGCGGTGTTGCGGCCTTGACATCCACAAGACGAGCGTGGTGGCCTGCCTGCTCGTCGTCGCCTACCATCGGCAAACCAGCCCAGGCGGGCGGAGGTCGCCAGAGATCCGAGAAATGGCCGTTTTCGAGACTCGGTGACTGCTGCCGCCAATTCCCAGTCTCTGCGCCGGTTGTCTGTCTCACAAGAGCTCCCTTTCGTTTCTCCGCAATCGGGAATCCGGCCCAGATACCCGGACGAATTGGGCGATCCACACGGTCGACCGCTTCTGCCAGACTGGCGCGGGAATCATCCAGACGGCACACCCGGCCGTCGTTCGAGACGCGCGGTCGACATGGAGTTCGCCCATGCAAACGACGACCGGACCCCGATGCTACGATGACGCTCGATCCAACCCAGCCGTTCGGGCGTCGGGCGAAAGTGAACCGGCCGCTTCCGAAACGCCGCCCACGCCGCGTTCCGGTTCGACGAGACGCCACACGCAGAGTCGAAACGAGAAAGAAAGGAGGCCCCTCCTGATGGACCGCCGGATCGCACTGGCGATTCCCGAACTGGGCCTTTCGGCCTCTGTCCGGATGTCGGTGGAGCGAGCGCCGCTGACCTGCGCCGCCATTTGGGACGCGCTCGAAAGCCCGGTGGAACGCCGGCTGATCCATACCGCAACCACGGGCCCGGTCGTCTTCTTCTACGACTTCCCCGCGCTCCGCGACGCCAGGAACCTGCCCATCGAGAACCACACGATCTATCCGAGAGCCGGCGACATCCTCTACTTCTTCCAACCGTGGAACGGCTTGCGCTCTCTCGAAGAGTTCGACCCCGAATGGCTGCGTCCCGGCGACGACGTTCACGAACTCTTCTTCGCCTACGGTGCAGCGAATCTTCGTCTGCCAACGGAGGAAGGCTGGCGCGGCAGCGTTTGGGGCAAGATCGACGCCGGACTCGATGCGTTCGCGGACGCTTGCCGCAGAATGCGAATGGACGGCACGAAGCGGATCAGGTTGAGCCGGGTGAACTAATCGCGCTCGAGCCGACTGCAGGCTCATCGCACATGGTGCGGATCGAAGGCGTCGCGGAGACCGTCGCCGATGAAGTTGATCGAGAGCACGGCCAGGGCGATCATCACGCCGGGCGGCAACCAGAGCCAAGGCATCGATTGCAGGATCGGCAGCGATTGCGCGTCGTTGAGCATGTTGCCCCAACTCGCCGTCGGCGGCTGCACGCCCAGACCGAGAAAGCTCAGACCCGCTTCGAGCAGGATCGCGCCCGCCATGCCAAAGGTCGCCGCGACGATGATCGGTGCCAGCGCGTTCGGCAGCAGGTGGCGGAAGATGAGCCGACGGTTGCTGGCGCCCATCGCCCGCGAGGCGACGACGAACTCCTGTTCGCGCAAGTAGAGGAACTGACCGCGGAGGATGCGGGCGATCGGCGGCCAGCCGAGAAAGCCGATCACCAGCATGATGTTCCAGACACTCGGCCCCAATAACGAGACGAGCGTGATGATGATGATTAGAGCGGGAAAGGCGAGAAAGATGTCCGCCAGCCGCATGATCGACGAATCGACCCATCCTCCGTAGTAGCCGGCGAAGGCGCCAAGGACGACGCCGATCGCCGTGTAGATCGCGACCGAGACGAGCCCGACCGAAAGCGAGATGCGCCCGGCGTAGAGCAGCCGGCTAAAGACATCGCGGCCGGAGGCGTCGGAGCCGAGGATGTGCGCCGTCGAGGGCGGCTTGCGGTAGAGGCGGATGCTGGTGTGGTTCGGGTCCTGGCGGGCGATCACCGGCGCGGCGACCGCGGAGATGGTCAGGAGGGCGAGGATGACGACGCCGAGCACCGCGAGGCGGTGATGGCGGAAACGCCGCCAGGCGCCCGCCCGGCGGCGACGCTCCTCCAACGGCCCCGATTCCGTCGCCCCGGCCAGTCCGATCGATTCAGCCGCGCCGCTCATGACGTTCTCCCAGGTGCCTTCGCGCCAAGAGCGGCCGGTAGCAGGCCGGGGGCGGATGTTGGACGAAGGCTTCGACGGAGTCGCTTAGTTCGCGGCTTCCGTGTGATCCGTCGGCCCGATTCGCGATCCGCCGAACGAAACACTGCTTCTGGCCGGTCATTCTTAGGAGTAGGTGATCCGAGGATCGACGACCCCGTACAAGAGATCGGCCAGGAGGTTGCAGAGCAAGATCAGGGTGGCGATGAGCAGATTGAGCGCCAAGATCATCGGGAAATCGCGTCCGCGCACCGCCGTGATCGCAAGCTGGCCCATACCCGGCCAGGCGAAGATCGTTTCGATGATGACCGTGCCGCCGAGCAAACTCGGCAGCGCCAGCGCGACGACGGTGATGACCGGAATGAGCGCGTTGCGCGCCGCGTGGCGAGAAATCACCACCCGCTCCGAGAGACCCTTGGCGCGGGCGACGCTGACGTAGGGCTGATGAATCACTTCGAGCATGCTCGACCGGATGTAGCGAATCAGCGGGGCCGCGTTCGCCAGCCCGAGCACGAAGGCGGGTAACAGGAGGTGATGGATCAAATCGCCGAACGTGTCCCGTCCGCCGATCGTGTGCATGCCGGCGACCGGCAACCAGCCCAGCTTGAGCCCGAAGATGAAGATGCCCGCGAGCGCCAGAAAAAACGACGGGATCGAGATCGCCGCGAAGCCGAGGATCGTCGCCAGGTAGTCGATGATCGAATACTGCTTGATCGCGGAGAGGACGCCGACCGGCAACGCGATGAGGAGGCTGATCAGGAGAGCGGTGCCCATCAAGAGCAGCGTCGGCTTGATCCGCACGCCGATCTTTTTCGAAATCGGCTGCTGGTCGGCGGCCGAATAGCCGAGGTTGCCCTTCAGGATCTGCTCGCTCCAGCGCAAGTACCGGATCGGCAGGGGCTGGTCGAGTCCCAATTTCGCCTCTTGCTGCTTGACCCAATCCGGTCCGAGCATACCCGCCGATTCGGGGTTGATCATCGCCGTCACCGCGTTGCCCGGCGCGACGGCGACCATCGCGAAGGTGAATATGGAGATCCCGATCAGAACCGGGATGCTGATGGCGAGCCGCCGCAGCAGATATCGTCTCACGGTTGGTTTCCCCTCGGCTCCGCCGGCGCGTGACCAATCCGACGCGCCGGCGGGTGTCCAGGCTGCTCAGACGACGACCCTCGTGTCGAGCGGCAGCAATTCGCGCGACTCCATCGGAATCTCCGCAATCGCATCGTCGTCCAGTTCCACGCCGAGGCCCGGTGCGGTCGGCAGCGGAATGGCGCCGTCGACCACCGTCAGCGGCTCCTTGACGATCTTGTAGGCGACGTCGTTGCGGGTGTGGACCGACTCCGTGATCAGGAAATTGGGCGTGCAGGCTGCGAAATGGACCGTCGCCGCCAGCGAGACCGGCCCGTTCGGGTTGTGGGGCGCGACCATCACCCCGGTCGGCTCGGCCATCGCCGCGATCTTGCGCGTTTCGAGGATACCCCCGGCGTGGCAGAGATCGGGTTGAATGATGTCGACCAGGCCGAGCTTGAGCATGTTCCAGAAGGCCCAGCGGGTGTAGCCGCGCTCGCCCGTCGCGAGCGGCACGTTGACGCGCCGCCGCACGGCGGCCAGCGCCTCGTCGTTGTCGGAGAGGCATGGCTCCTCGAAAAAGAGCGGGTTGTAGGGCTCGATCACCTTCGCGATCTGGACGGCGGCAGGCGGGTTAAATCGCCAATGGCCGTCGACCGCGATCCCGGCTTCGGGGCCGACCGCGTCCCGCAACGCCTGCATGCATCGATCGAGGTAACCGAGTTCCCTGGCGGTGACGGTGAAGTAGCTGGTGAAGGGATCGAGCTTGAAGTCGTTGTAGCCGAACTCCTCGCGCGCCTTCAGCGCCGCCTCGCCCAGTTCCTCGGGAGACGAATACGGGCAGGGCCAGGTGTAGGCGCGAATGCTTTGCCGCACCGGGCCGCCGAGCAGGCGATAGACGGGCAGATTTGCGGCCTTGCCGGCGATGTCCCACATCGCATGCTCGAGCGCACTCATCGCGGTGAAGTGGGCGGCGCCCTTCCAGGGAGCCAGCCGATTCATCGTCACCCAGTTGAGCTCGATGTCGCGCGGATCTTTGCCCAGGATCGCGCGGGAGCACTCCTGGATCGCGCCGAGCACGGAAAGCTCCTTGCTTTCGAGTGTGGCTTCGCCGACGCCGCCGATGCCCTCGTCGGTGTCGATGCGGACGAAGACGAAGTTGGAGCTGTGCGCGGTGCAACCGAACGTTTTGACTTCGGTGATCTTCATGAACCGATTCCCACCCCCGAATCTCGGTGCGAATTGATCTTGAACAACACGCCACGAACCAGACGGCGAGGTTCTTCACGGAACGATCCGGCGCCGCGCCGCCGCCCGTGGAAACGATCCGACTCGTCCTGCCGCTCGGGGTTCAGACCCCCGAGCGGCAGGACGGGCGGATCCACGTCAACGGGCGACGCTCGCGCCACGCCGCCCCGCGGCGCCGGCGACCGGGTCGCTCCACGTTCCGCGGCGCGAGCCGGTCACCGTGGACGCAACCGCTATTGCTGGACGACCGACCACTTGTGCGCGCTGGAGATCACGCGGCCCGGGTGGCCCGGAGCCTTGAATCCTTGCACGCGCTTGTTGACGCCGTAGATCGAGTTGAGCCGCCACAGGAAGATCCACACCGCCTCATCGTTCACGATCTTGGCGACCTCGGTGTAGATCCGCTTGCGCTCCTCCACGTCCTTCGTGGCCCGTCCCTGGATCATCAGTTCATCGACCTGGGCGTTGGAGAAGTGGTTGTAGTTGGAACCCGTCGGGGTCGCGGCGTTGGTGGTGATGTATTTCACCGTGATGTTCGGGTCCTGACCCATCACGCCGCCGCTGCCGAGCATGAGCTGGAAATCGCCCGTTTGGCCGTCCTTGGCGCCACTGACGATGCGGTTGGTGTAGTCAGGCACATCAACCGCTTGCAGCTCGACGTTGATACCGACGTCTTTGTATTGCTGCACGAAGATGTTGAGCAGCGACTCTTCCAACTGGTTGCCTGGGATGTAGTGGGAGACGACCTTGGTGTTGCTGTCCCAGTTTGCCTCTTGGAGCAGTTGCCGCGCCTTGTCGGGGTCGTAGGGGTACGTGTTGAGCCCCTCCGGCTCGACGTTTTCCCATTGCCAGCCGAAGAAGCAGGAGTTGATCACCGTCACCTGGTCGAGCATGATCTCCTTGACGATCGACGCGCGGTCGAGCGCATAGATCATGGCCTGGCGCACGCGCTTGTCCGCGAATTCGGGCCGCGTCAAGTTCGGCACCATGAACTGCATCATGACCGACGGTTCGCTCGAGACCGTCAAGTCGGGGTTGCCCTGTACGGAGGCCATATCCGGAATCAGGACCTGCGCGATGTCGAGCTCGCCGTTCTGGAGCTGCGACAGCGCGGTCACGGTCTGTGGCAGAATCGGCAAGTAGAGCTGGTCGATGTTCGCCTTCGGCGGCTGATATGCGTCGTTTCGATTGAGCGACACATATTGGTCGGCCAGGTACTCGCCGAAGGTGAAGGCCCCGGCTCCGGGCCCGGGTGCGAAGGAGAACGGCG
This sequence comes from Thermomicrobiales bacterium, assembly GCA_036558305.1. Lineage (GTDB taxonomy): Bacteria > Chloroflexota > Chloroflexia > Thermomicrobiales > UBA6265 > DATBFX01. Next base: position 17,189 of record DATBFX010000173.1, read on the forward strand.
CCTTCTGAAGCTGATCCGGCGGGATAGACCCGAAGGCATGCTCCGGCAGGATGGAGAAGCCCGCGAAATCACCCAGGGTAATGAGCCAGGTCACGTCCGGGGCGGAGAGCTTCATGGTGACCGTCTTGTCATCCGGCGCCTGGAGCCCCGGGATATCCGTGACGGTGACGCCGTCGTACGCCTCGGCGCCATCGATCGCGAGGAAGCGACTGCGCCAGAAACTGCCGGTGCGCGGGTCAATAGCCCGCGTAAACGTGAAGAGCACATCCTTCGAGGTCAGGGGGGTGCCATCCGGGAACTTGAGGCCGTCGCGCAGATGGAAGGTGTAGGTCGTGGCATCTTCCGAGATGTCGACCGACTCGGCCAAATCCATCTCAACGTCGGGCGCATCCGTCATGGCGACGAGCGCGCCATAGACCTGACGCGAAACGCCCTGGTCAACGCCGGCGGTTGAGAAGAGCGGATTGAGGGTGGCCGGCGTCGCATAAGCGAATTTGACCTGCCCGCCGAGCGGCCCTGAGCCCGGCGCCGGGCCGGTCTCGGGGGTGGCGGATTGGGCGGCGGCGACGAGCGACGTCGCCGGGCCAGTCAGCACGGCGCCGCCAAGCGCGGCCGTGGTCGTGGTCAGCAATCGCCGCCGGGTGACCGAAATCTCGTTCATTCTCTGCTCCTTCTGATCGTGATGCGCGGCGTCCGCCCAACGGGAGCGGACGGAAAAGCGCCGGCGATAAGCGGTGTGAGTGGCTCGCCTCCTTTCCTTCATACCCCGCCAACGCGGCGTGGATGCGGTGATGCGCCGTTCGCGGTCGCGACGTCGAAGCCGAGGCGGGACGAAATTTCCCGGCTCGCCTTCCAGAGGCGTTCGGACATCGCGCCGAGGGCGCCGTTGTCGATGCGCGCCGTTGGACCGGAGATGCTGATCGCAGCCAGCGGCCGGCCGGCGCCGTCGAGAATCGGCACGCCCACGCAGCGGGCGCCGATCTCGTTCTCCTCGTTGTCGGTCGCGTAGCCGCGCAGTCGGGTCCGCTCCAATTCATGGCGCAAGTCGTCGAGATTGGTGATCGTCTTCGGGGTCACCGCCGTCCACGCCAGGTTGGCAAGCAACGCCTCCCGGTCCGGCTCCGGCAGGAAAGCGAGGATCGCCTTGCCGATTGAGGTCGAGTGGAGGCAG
>DATBFX010000174.1:0-21471 GCA_036558305.1 Thermomicrobiales bacterium
TCTGGCCCGTCGCCGGCGACGAACTCCGGCAGGTCGAGGTGTTCGCCCGAGAGGTCGTCCCGACGTTACGGGCGAGGCTGGACGAATAGGAATGCACGCGGCCTCTCCCACCCGTCATTCCGAGTCCTCATGCCCCGTCGGCGCGCCACGGCGGCATGAAAACCGACCCCGCGTATGTACGCGGGTATCGGGGAGTTTTTCACAGCAGCTTGCCGAGGAATCTCCCGGAGCGGTAGCGGAGGCGTCTTTTTCGGGCGCGGCGCCACAGGCGGAAGGCGATTCCTCGGAAAGCAGGGCAGCCTACGTCTGCGGTGTCAGCAGCAGCGCGTGCGTGACGCCGTTGGCGACGGCCTCGCCCGCGATCTGACCCGCGTCGTTGAGAGTGCGGACGTTGGTGATCTCCCATCCGCTCCCCGGGACGAGCAGAGCATTGACGTCGGTCATCACGCCGTTCTCCCACAGAAAGCCATGCTGCGGGGCCGGCGTATCGGCAGTCCCTGGCCCGGTCTCTGCCCCGCCGACGACCTGGCCGGTGTCGTTGAGACCGCTGGCGACACTGCTGGGACCGCCGAGCGTGCCGAGGTCGATCATCGTCCCGTCGCGCCAGAGGAAGGCGTGCCTCGGCGGCGGGGCATCCGCGGACGCGGCACCAGGCGTGCCGCCGGTCGGAACCGCGATCTCGGAATCGCCGACGACGTGGCCGTTGGCGTTCAAGCAGTAGCCGAAACTGTTCGCTCCCCCGAGCGTGCCCAAATCGACCACCTTGTAGCGGACGGACGCGGCCGGCGAAGCCTGACGCGCTACGGCCCACGATGGGCCTAGGGCGATGAGGGCGAACAGGAGCGAGAACGTCGGGACGAGGAGACGGGGACGGATCGGGAGACGAAGCTGTGAACGGTGCATCGTGGGCTCCTTCCCTGTTTGGATTGTGACCGCGAACGGTCGGGGTTCCTCGCTGCGGCGGGCATGGCGGACCACGCCGGGGGTTGGCCACGCTCTTCCTCCTCGATGTCCAGCGACGAGTGTGTTGCGGTGTTGGATCAGCGGCTGTCGCCGAGCGCGGTGACGAGGGCGCTCTTCGTCGGTTCGGCGATCGAGCCGACGAAGACCATCCCGCCGGCGACGACCGGCGAGGTGTCGGCTCCCTCACCAAGCGCAACCCGCCAGCGCTCGACCCCCGTCCGCGCGTCGAGCGCGTGGAGCACGCCGTCGTCGGCGCCGGCGTAGACGATTCCGTCGGCCACCGACGGCGACCCGAGGGCGCGGCCTCCGGTCGTGAAGGTCCAGCGCGTCGTCGGTCGGCCGTGCGGTCCCGGTCCCGGTTGCTCGCCGGTCCTGGCGGCACCGCCACGGAACATCGGCACGTTGCCGATCGGGCCGGGTCCAGACACCTCCCGCGTTAGCACGAGGACGGAGGCGAGGAGAACGACGACGAACAGCGCCGCCGAACTGATTTGGGCAAGCGGCCACACCCGTCGCGGTCGCGACGAAGGCAGGGCCGGGAGGGCTGGCCAGCGCCCGGCCGCGCGCCCGTTCAATCCTGGAATGAGAGGCGGGCTCGGGAAGACCGAGCCGGTGAGTGCTGCCGTATCCACGATCTTCTTCTCCAGGTTGGCGACGAACGCCGGGTTCGGAGTCGGCCGGTTGCCGAGCGTGCGGAAGCGGCGAATCGTCTCCGTCAACTCCGCGTCGAGCGCCCGGTCCTCCGGCGATCCGCTAGTGCTGTCCGCCAGCCGGTCGAGGTAGCGATCCAGGCGATCCATCGCGTCGCGGTCGTCGCGCTCATCGATCGCCATCGCGCACCTCCGTTCGACTCCCCGCCCCGAGCAGCTTGCACAGCCGGGCGTAGCCACGGACCTGGGCGATCTTGACGGCGGCGTGCGTCCGGCCGAGGACGCGCGCGACTTCTGGTCCGGTCAGTCCCGCCAGGCGAAGTTCCAGCACCCGCGCCTGATCGGGAGCAAGCTGGGTCAGCAGTGCCTGCACCGCCCGGTCCCCTTCGGCCGCCAGGGCCAAATCCTCCGGGCTTGGTGCGGCAGCGACGACGTCCGGGGCCGAATCCAGCGGCTCACTCGGCCGCCGGGCGCGATAGCTGTCGGTCACGACGTTGTGGGCGATCGCAAAGAGCCAGGAGCGGAACGACTGGTTGTCCCGGTGTCGCGGCAGCGCCACCAGCGCCTTCAGGAAGACGCCGCTGGTCGCATCTTCCGCGGCTTCGGCGGTACCGAGGCGGTGGTAGCAGTAGCGGTAGACCGCGGTCACGTAGCGGCGGTAGCGCAGCGCGAACGACGCCGGATCCAGCTTCGCCCGCGCGACCATCGCCGCATCGTGGTCGGTCGCGAAGGGACCAGGAGGCCACGCCTCCGCCGTGGGGGGACCGGTTTGCTGGAAACCCGGCCGTGGCATCTCGTCCCTCCCCGATCGATCGCGCACGTGCAGCGGTGTAGACGGAGATCGGGGCAAACAGGATACGGGGGACCGGAGGGAAATAATCCGCATTCGACCAGTGAAGCGAATAGACCGCCAGACAGCCTGGATCGATCGCAGAGGCGGCCACGCAATCCGTCCGGTGGATGGGCGACGCGGCGCTTCCTCGCACCCGCCGGCCTTGCCCCGGCCGCACGCCAACCGCTTTAATTCGGCAGGGTTCCCTTGCTCGATCGATCGCCTTTTCGCAAGACAAAACGGAGTCGCCCGTATGACCGACAGCATCGCACCGGTGGACCTGCGTTGTGAATACCTCGTCGACCCGCTCGGGATCGACGTCGCGTGGCCTCGTCTGAGTTGGGTCCTCGACGGCGAGGGGAGGGGACTCCGGCAGACCGCCCACCAGATCGTCGCCGCCTCCCATCCGGATCGCCTCGCAGCGGAAGCCGGCGATCTCTGGGACTCCGGCAAGGTGCTCGGCAGCGAATCGGCCCACGTCGTCTACGGCGGTTCACCCCTCGGTTCCCGCCAACGGGTGTGGTGGACCGTCCGGGTCTGGGACCAGAACGGCGCGGCATCGCCCTTCAGTCCGCCCGCCTGCTGGGAGATGGGCCTGCTCCAACCGGACGATTGGCGCGGGTCCTGGATCGGTCTGCGCCGGGCGGACGAGGCGCGCCGCCCGGCTCCGGACCTGCCGCCCGGCGCCCGTCGCGACCTCGCGGAACTCGACCTGCCGCCCTGCCCCTACCTCCGCACGACCTTTGCCCTGCCGCGTCCGGTCCGGCGCGCCCGCCTCTACGCGACCGCCCGCGGCGTCTACGAGCTCCGTCTCAACGGCCGGCGCGCCGGCGACGCGGTCCTCGCGCCCGGCTGGACCGATTACGGGCACCGCATCCAGTACCAGACCTACGACGTGTCCGACCTCCTCAGTGCGGGAGACAACGCCCTCGGTGCGATCCTGGGTACCGGCTGGTACGCCGGCTACATCGGTTGGCACGGCGAAAACAAGCACTACGGGGTGCGCCCGGAGCTCTTGGTCCACCTCATCGTCGAACACGACGACGGTTCGACCACGACCGTCGTCAGCGACGAGAGCTGGCGCGTCGCGACCGGCCCGATTCGGTACTCCGACCTCCTCATGGGCGAGTCCTACGACGCGCGGGCCGAGTTACCCGGTTGGGACCTCCCCGGCTACGACGACCGCGGCTGGCAGCCCGTCACCGCCGAACCCCGCGACGATGTCCTGCTGGTCGCGGACCGGGCCGAACCGGTCCGCGTCATCGCTGAGCTTCCACCACGGTCGATCGCCCAACGCCCACCCGATCTCGCGATCGTCGACCTCGGCCAGAACATCACGGGCTGGGTCCGCTTGCGCGTGCGGGGCCCGGCGGGCACGACCGTCCGCCTCCGCTTCGGCGAGCGCCTCAACCCGGACGGCACCCTCTACATCGAGAACATGCGCACCGCCCACCAGACCGACTTCTACACCCTCCGCGGTGGCGACGATGAGACCTACGAGCCCCGCTTCACCTTCCACGGGTTTCAGTACGTCGAAGTCACCGGCTACCCGGGCGAGTTGACCACGGACGCGATCACCGGTCGCGTCGTCGGCTCCGATCTCCCCACGACGGGCGACTTCCGCTGCTCCAACGATATGGTCAACCAGCTCCAGCGCAACATCGTCTGGGGTCAGCGCGGCAACTTCCTCTCGGTCCCGACCGACTGCCCGCAGCGCGACGAGCGGCTCGGCTGGCTCGGCGACGCCCAGGTCTTCGTCCGCACCTCCTGCTTCAACGCCGCCGCCGCCCCCTTCTGGACCAAGTGGCTGACCGACGTCGCCGACGCCCGCTCGCCGGAAGGCGCCTTCCCCGATGTCGCACCCCGGTTGATCGTCACCACCGACGGCGCCCCCGCCTGGGGCAACGCCGGCGTCATCGTCCCGTGGACCCTCTACCAATGCTACGGCGACCGCCGCCTCATCGAAGAGCACTACGAGGCGATGGCCGCGTGGTTGACCTACCTGCAGGACGCCAACCCCGACCTCCTCTGGACCAACCGTCGCGGCAACGACTACGGCGATTGGCTCGCCGTCGGCGAATCCACCCCGAAAGACCTGATCGGCACCGCCTTCTTCGCCCAGGACGCCCGCCTCCTGGCGCGGATGGCCCGCGCGATCGGTCGGACCGATGACGGTGCGCGGTACGACGACCTCTTCGCCCGCATCACGTCCGCCTTCCGCGCCGCCTACGTCGACGACACCGGCCGCGTCGCCGGCGACTCGCAGACCGCCTATGCCCTCGCCCTCGCCATGGACCTCCTCCCCTCCGCCTTGCGGCCGGCGGCCGCCCGGCACCTCGTCGCCAACATCGCCCGCCACGATTGGCACCTGACGACCGGTTTCGTCGGCGTCTCCCACCTCTGCCCGGTCCTGACCGAAGCGGGCTACGGCGACGTTGCCTACCGCCTTTTGCTGAACGAGACCTTTCCCTCCTGGGGCTACATGATCGCCCGCGGCGCGACGACGATGTGGGAGCGGTGGGACGGCTGGACCGAGGAGCGCGGTTTCCAGACCCCGCAGATGAATTCCTTCAACCACTACGCCTTCGGCGCCATCGGCGACTGGCTCTACCGCTACGTCGCCGGCATCGACCTCGATCCCGACCGCCCTGGCTACGAACACGTCGTCGTCCGCCCCTTCCCCGGCGGCGGTCTCACCCACGCCGGCGCGTCCTACCGCTCCGTCCGTGGTCTGGTCGCCAGCGAATGGCGCCGCGACGGCGACACCTTCCTCCTCACCGCCACCATCCCCGCCAACTCAACCGCCACCGTCCTCGTCCCGACCACATCCCCCGCATCCGTGACACTCGTCGACGAACCGACTTCGACCGATGACCCGTCTGCGCCGACGGTCGTAGGCAGCGATGATGAGCGCGTGACCTTCGGTGTGGGATCGGGGCGATACCTGTTCCGCTCGACGCTGACCCAAAGCGCCGCTGGCAGGGGTGGGTGACGCGCCGGCAGCGTCACCGCGAACCGTTCTTACGGCGCGTTGCAGAGGAGTCGACTCCGTAGGGGCGGACCGCCGTGTCCGCCCTCCCCGAATGCAGCGCACGCCGAGGGCGGACAGCGCCCAGAGGGCACCCGGTCCGCCCCTACACGATCACGGGGCCGTTTGCTCTGAAATACGCTGTAAGTGCGGATCTATGCGTTTGTGCCGGACAACCGCGTGCGCAGTGGGTCGTGTTCGTCGTGGTGGGCGAGGTCGGCGTGGGGATCGATCCCGTCGTGCTCGCACGGATCGACGTGGACCGTGGCGCTCGCCAGTTTCGGGACCGCGTGCAGCATCGCGTGGCGGGCCCGCTCCGCGATCTCGTGCCCCTCGACCAGCGTCAGATCGCGATCGGCGGCGACGTTCGCCTCGGCGTGCAGGCTGTGGCCGATCCAGCGCGCCCGGATCATCGGGACACCCTGCACGCCATCGGCACCGGCCGCCGCCGCGCGGGCGCGGTCGAGCAGGTCCGGATCGACCGCGTCCAGCAACCGGCGCCAAATCTGGACGACTGCACCCTTCAGGATCACCAGGATCGCCACGGTGATCGCGAGACCGACCAGCGGGTCTAGGATCGACACCCCGAGCCACGACCCGATCGCCCCGATCAGCACCGCCAGCGAGGTGAACCCGTCGGTCCGGGCGTGGTAGCCGTCGGCGACGAGGGCGGCGCTGCCGATCCGTTGCCCGGTCCGGATGCGGATTCGGGCGACCACTTCGTTGCCCGCGAACCCAAGGATGGCGGCGACGGCGACCCAGGCAACGTGCTCCACCTCGTGGCGATGGATCAGTTTGTCGAGCGATTGCCAGGCGGCGATCGCCGACGAGACCGCGATCACCAGGACGACGAAGACCCCCGCCAGATCCTCGGCCCGCCCGAACCCGTAGCCGTAGCGCCGGTCCGGCGGCCGCCGGCTCAAGGTGAAGGCGAGCCAGAGCGGCAACGCCGTCGCCGCGTCGGCGAAGTTGTGGATCGTGTCGGCCAGCAATCCCGCCGACCCGCTGACCATCGCGACGACGAGTTGCATCACCGCCGTCACGCCGAGGATCAGCAGCGACATCTTGACCGCCCGAATCCCCTCCGCCGACCCGGCCAGCGCGTCGTCGAGACTGTCCGCCGCGTCGTGGCTGTGCGGCCGGAACAGATCGGTCAGGAACCCGCGGACGCCGCCGTGTTCGTGGTCATGACCGTGCTCGTGATGGTGATCGTCATGGTCATGAACGTGCCCGGCATCTTGCGCCTCATCATCGTCGTGCTGAGGCCCGCTCATTCGGCATCCTCGCGGCCGGTCGTCGGATCCGGGAAGACCCCATTTTCCAGCGCCCAGACGGAGAGTTCGGTCCGGTTGCCACACTCGGTCTTGCCGAGGATGTTGCGGATGTGGGCGTTGACCGTGCGCGGGCTGACGTAGAGCTCGTCGCTGATCTGGCGGTCGGAGTGGCCGCGCGCCACCAACCGGACGACCTCGATCTCGCGGTCGGTCAAACCGCCCGGTCGCGCCTCGCCGCGCCGGTGGTCGTGCCGGACCGCCTGGTTGAGCGCCGCCTCCGCCAGCCCGATCCACGGTGCCATCCCGAGCTCGCGGAACACCGCGAGCGCCGATTCGAGCAGGTGCTCCCGCCGCAGCGGGTCGCCCCGGTCGGCCGCGGCCAGCGCCGTCGCCTCGTCGAGGTCGACGATCGCCCGCAGGGGCCGCTGACCGGTCGCTTCCAGCCGCAACCGGGCGCGCGCGAAGTAGGTCTCGGCTTCGGCGTGGTTGCCGAGCACGGAATCCATCCGCGCCACCGTCAATTCGTGCGAGCCGCCGGGGTAATCGCCGTGCCCGACCTCGATCAGCGCCCGCGCGGCCGTTCGGTAGACCGGGGCGAGGTCGGCCGCGCCGAGCGCCCAAACCGCGGCGCCGCCGAAGTCGACGGCGCCGTTGAGCAACCAGAGTGTCGGTTCCATCGCCGCCACGACCGGGGTCAGCGCTTCGAGGATCTGGCGCGCCGCCGCCGGGTTGCCGGCCCGCACCTGCGCCAGCGCCGCCAGCGCCGCGTCGTCCAGACCGATCGTCCGCTCCCCGAGCCGGGGATCGCCGACGACCCGCGTCCAATAGTCGCCGATCGCCGCCCAATCGCCGCCGAGGTACTCCGCCAGCAGCGCCGTGATCCAGGCCGCGCTCGCGTGCAACCGGTGCCCCGGTCCCAGCCGGAAGACCAGATCCCGCGCCCGTGCCTCCGCGTCCTGCGCGGCCGTCAGGTCCCCGAGCGCTACCCGGGCCACGGCCGAGCGGACGTGCGCCTCCGCCTGGCCGAGGATCGACCCGTGGCGTTCGGCGATCGCCAGGAGTTGGTCGAACAGCTCGACCGCCCGCCGGAACTCGCCGCGATGGTAGAGGAAGTAGGCGCCGGCGATGATCAGCGCCCGCACGATCGCCGTCGGTTGCTGCCACGACTCCACCCGGTGCAGCAACGACTCCGTCCACTCCCGGCTCCAGTCGTCGAACGGTTGCAGCGTCCGCGCGTAGTCGTTCTCGTCACCGCGCTCACGCGCCAGCGCGACCGCGCGAGGGTCGGTGCCCAACCAGCGCGAGGCGTGGATCAGACCGGAGGCGACCGGTTCGAACCGCTCCTGCAGGAGCGCCAACCGCGCCCAGACCAGCTCCTCGCAGGACGGGACGATCGCCAAGCCGCGTTCGACGAACGGTTGCCACCCCCCCTGAGGCGCCCCCCCGTCCTTCAGCGCCGCCGCCGCCTCGCCGAGAAACGCCGCCACCGCGACCGGCGACGCCCCCGTCGCTTCCAGGGCCGCCAGTGCCTCCTCGATCGAGGTCTGCGCGTCCCTCAGCAGCAGCGCCTCAGCTTCCGCCACCGCCAGGCGCGGCAGCACCTCGGCTCGGGTCGAGGCGGGGGCAGCGGCGGCCAGGTCGCGCGCCATCCGCAAAAAGGTGACCGCGCGCTCGCGCGCGTACGATCCCTTCGCCTGCTCGGCGGCGATCAGGGCATGGTCGATCCCCCGTTCCGCCCCCGGCAGCGACGCCGAGGCGTGGAACTGCGCGGCGAGCTCGGCGGCGCGCTCCCGTTCGCGCCCCGCCGCGACCTCCTCCAACGCTTCGGCCAGGCGCCGGTGGAGGCGGACGCGGCGGGACGGACTCCACTCCTCGTAGAGGGCATGGCGGACGATGGCGTGGACGAAGTCGTAGGTCTCCGGCGCACCGCGCACCGGTTCGATCAGGTGGGCGGCCAGGGCCTCGTCGAGCGCGTCGAGGAGATCGTCCTCGGGCAGTTCGGTCAGCGCCTGGAGAACGCGGAAGTCGAAACCGCCGGTGAAGACGACCGCGTACGAGAGCAGCCGGTTCGCCGCCGGCGAGAGGCGGGCCATCCGCCGCCGCACCACCTGGCGGACCCCCTCCGGGATACCGAGCTCCCGCAGATCGGCGCGGCCGCCGCCGAGTTTCCCCTCTTCGAGCAGGTGCCGCATCACCTCCTCGATGAAGAAGGGGTTGCCGTTCGTCTCCTCGGAGATCACCACCGCCAGTGCCGGCGGCAGCGTCGGCGGCACGGTCCCCGCGGGCGCCAGGAATTGCGCGACCTCCTGCCGGTTGAACCCGTGCAGCCGGAGTCGTTGGAAACTCCGCTCGCGGCGAAGACCCGCCAGCACCTCGTCGAGCGGATGCTGGCGGTGGAGTTCGGTATCGCGGTAGGTACCCACGACGAGCACACTGCTGGTGCCGGCGAACCGCCCCAGGTGCCCGAGCACGCCCAACGAGGCGGCGTCCGACCAGTGGAGATCGTCGAGGACGAGTACGAGCGGTTTGGCCGCGCCGAGGCGGAGGAGGACTTCGACGACGGCGTCGAAGAGCCGGAACCGCTCGTCGCCGGGACTGAGCGGGGCCGGCGCGGCGATCTCCGGATGGGCGGCGCGGATGTCCGGGACCAACCGCGCCAGCGTCGGTCCTTCGCGGCCGAGCGCCTCCCGGAAGGTCTCCGTCGGGAACGCCTTCGCCGCGGCGCTGAGGACTTCGACCCAGGGCGCGTACGGCGGCGACCAATCGCCCTCGTAGGAGCGACCCCAGAGGACGGGGATCTCGTAGGAGCGGGCGTGGAGGGCGAACTCGTGGGCGATTCGCGTTTTGCCGATCCCGGCCTCGCCGGCGATCATCACGATCCCGCCCTTGCCGAAGTGGGCGTCGTCGAGGCGGGCGCGCAGGGCGTCGAATTCCCGCGTCCGCCCGACGAAGCGGCCGGAACCGGCGAGCCAGGGCGCACGCGACCGCACCCGGACCTCCGGGTCGTCGTGCGTCGGCCAGGTCATCGCGGCTCCCTCGTCCTTCGCGCATCGGGGGCGGATCGCAGCGAGCGGCAGATCGGTGCGGCGTGCCGAACGACGAAACCGCGCCGCACCGTGCATCGCCCTACGTCGTTATGTCTGGGGTCAGCCTACGTGTCCTCATTTATCCTGTCAACGATCGATCGTACCGATTGAGCCTTCGATTCAATCGCCGTCCGCGAACACCTGCCGCTGCCCGCCCTGTTCGAGCATCCCGGCGGGGATCGTGGGTCGTTTGTCGGCCGCGTCGGCGATGAGCCCCTGCTCGGCGGCCCAGACGGAGAGTTCGGTCCGGTTGCCGCGGTCGGTTTTGCCGAGGATGTTGCGGATGTGGGCGTTGACCGTGCGCGGGCTGACGTAGAGTTCGTCGCCGATCTGCCGGTCCGAGTAGCCCTTGGCGACGAGTTGGACGACCTCAATCTCGCGGTCGGTCAACCCGCCCGGCCGCGCCCCCGCGCGGTGCCGCTCTTCCCGCGCCGTCTGCTGCAACGCCGCCTCTGCCGTTTCGACCCAGGGCGCCATCCCCAGCGCCTTGAACACATCCAATGCCGACGTCAACAGATGCTCGCGCCGCAACGGATCGCCTCGCCCCGTTCTGGCCAGCGCCGTCGCCTCGTCCAGATCGACGATCGCACGCAACGGGGGTTGCCCGGTCGCCTCCAGCCGAAGACGGGCACGGGCGAAATACGTCTCCGCCTCGTGGTGGTCGCCGAGCAGCGACGCCATCCGCGCCACCGTCAACTCCAGCGAACCGCAGGGGTAATCGGCCCGGCCATCGCGGATCAGGCGGAGGGCGACGGTCCGGTAGTGCGGGGCGTGATCGGCCGCACCGAGGAGCCAGACCGCTGCGCCGCCGAACGCGACCGCACCGTTCGTCAACCACAGCGGCGGTTCGACCGTGGCGAGGAGGCGGGTCAGGGCGTCGAGCATCCGCCGCGCCTCGACCTCGTCGCCGGCGCGGGCGTGGGCGAAGGCGACCAGCGCCGCATCGTGCAACCAGTTGGTGCGGAGATGCAACCGCGGATCGCTCGTCGCCCGCGTCCAGGCCGTCGCAAACGCGGGCCAGTCGCCGCCGAGGTATTCGATGTGGAGCGCCTCCAACCAGCGGAGACTGGCGTGCAACCGGTGGTCGGGACCGAGCCGGGGAACGAGATCGCGCCCCCGCGCCTCCGCGTCTTCGGCCGCCGCGAACTCGCCGAGCGCGGTGTGGGCGAGGGCGAGGCGTACCTGCGCATCGGCCTGGCCGAGGATCGAGCCGTGCCGCTCGCCGATGGCGAGGATCTCCCGGTAGTGCGCGATGACGGCGCGGAATTCGCCGTGGTCGTAGAGCCAGTCGTTGCCGCAGACGATCATCGCCCGGATGATCGCGCTCGGTTGCCGCCAGGAGTGGACGAGCCGCATCACCTCGGCGTTCCAATCGCCGTCGTTCTCGGTGAAGGGCCGCAGCGTCCGCACGTAGTCCGCTTCGGTACCTCGCGCGCGCGCGATCTCGACCGCCTTGGGATCGGCGCCCAACCAGCGCGTCGCGTTGATGATCCCGGTCGAGACCGGTTGGTAGCGCTCGACCAGCAAGGTCAAACGCGCCCACGTCAACTCCTCATCCGCCGGAACCAGCGCCAGACCTCGCTCGACGAACGGCCGCCAGGCGGTTTGCGGCGCCCCTCCGTCCTTGAGCGCCGCCGCCGCGCGCGCCAGGAACGCGGCAATCTCGCCCGGTCCCGCCTCCGTCGCCGCCAGCGCCTCCAACGCTTCCTCGACCGAGCGGCAAGCGTCGGTCAGCAGCAGCGCCTCGGCCTCGGCGATCGCGAGTTGGCACCAGACCTCCGCCCGCTTGACTGGATCGGTCGCCGCAAAATCGACCGCCATCCGGAGGAACCCGACCGCCCGCGCCCCCGCGTAGGCCGCCCGCGCCTGTTCCGCCGCCGCCAGGGCGTGGGGCAGACCGCGCTCGGCACCGGGCAGAGTGATCGAGGCGTGGTACTGGGCGGCGAGCTCGGCGGCGCGCTCCCGTTCCCGCCCGGCGTAGACCTGCTCCAGCGCCTTCGCCAACCGCCGGTGCAACCGGACGCGCCGGGAAGGACTCCACTCGTCGTAGAGCGCGTAGCGGACGATGGCGTGGACGTAGTCGTAGGTCTCGGCCGGCCCGTTCACCGGTTGGATCAGGTGGGCGGCCAGCGCCTCGTCGAGGGCATCGAGGAGGGCGTCTTCCGAGAGATCCGTTAAGGCCTGCAACACCCGGAAATCGATCCCGCCGGTGAAGACGACCGCGTGCGTCAGCAACCGGTGGGCATCCGGCGACAACCGCGCCAACCGCCCCCTGACCACCTGCCGCACCCCCTCCGGCACCCGCAACGCCCGCAGATCGAGCCGGTCTGCCGCCGCGACCGCGTCCAGCTTCCCCTCTTCGAGGAGGTATCTGGCGAGCTCCTCGACGAAGAACGGATTGCCGCCGGTCTCCTGCGCGATCGCGTCCGCGACCGCCGCCGGCAGCGTCCGCTGCGTCGTCGCGGTGATGAGTTGGCCGACCTCCGCCCGGCCGAGACCGCGCAGCCGCACCCGTTGGAAACAGCGCTCGCGGCGGAGCCCGGCGAGCAACTCGTCGAGCGGATGCCCCTGCCGCAGTTCGGCATCTCGATAGGTCGCGACAACGAGCAGTGCCTGGGTGCCGGCAAACCGCGCCAGGTGTTCGAGCAGACCGAGCGACCCGCCGTCCGCCCAGTGCAGATCGTCCAACACGACCAGGATCGGTTGGATCGCGGCCAGGCGGACGAGGAACTCGGCGATCGCGTCGAAGACCCGGAACCGCTCGTCGGCCGGCCCAAGCGAAACCGGTTCGCCCGACTCCGGCATCAGGGCCGCGATCTCCGGTACCAGGTGCGCCAGCGTCGGCGCCCCCAACCCGATCGCCTCGGTCAACGCCTCGGTTTCGAACGCCGCGGTCGCCCCCCGCAGCACCTCGATCCAGGGCGCCAGCGGTCCCGTCCACTCCCCCTCGTAGCACCGCCCCCAGAGCACCCGGACCTCGCGCCCCCGCGCCTCCGCCGCGAACTCGTGGAGGAGCCGAGTCTTCCCGATCCCCGCCTCGCCGGCGACCGCGACGATCCCCCCCGTGCCGACGCGGGCATCCTGCAACCGCGCTGCCAGCGCCTCCAACTCGCGCCCGCGCCCGACGAACCGCCCGCTTCCCATGAGGACGGACGCGCGCGACCGCACCCGGAGCTCCGGGTCGTCGTGCGTTGTCACGCTCATCGCCGGCTCCCTCGTCCCTCGCGCGGCAGGGGGCTAAATCAAGACCGGGAGTCAGACAGTCAGTGAGTCAAATCGGCGCCTCACCCCGGCGCCGGGCGCCCACGGCGCGGCCGCGCACCGTGCGACGACGAACCGCGTTGGGTTCGGTGTCAGCCTACGCGTCCGGGTGCAGGCTGTCAACGATGGGGATGTGAAGGTCTCGTCAATACCCGCATGGCATTTCGGGAGAAAGGGAAAGCCGTTCAGTGGTCCGTATCCTTCGCTTGCGCTATGCTGTCGTCTAGGAGGTTTCGACGGTGGCACTCACGCTCGACAAAACGACCAAGAAACCGGCTTCGGTCTTGCCCTCCGAGCAAGCCGTCGCCCTCTTCGATGGGGAAGCCCGGCGCCTGGCGGGCATGTCCGGGGACGAGTTTCTGAAGAAGTGGGATGCCGGCGAGTTCCGCGATCTTGACGACACGCCGGAAGGTCGCAAGATCGCCTATCTGGCGTTACTGATCCCCTTTGGCCGGCAAGACACCTGAAGAAGCGGTCGACGACTTTGTCGAGCCCCTCCGCGAGACTTTGGCGTGCATCCTGACGGGCACGGTCTTCGGTAGCGGGAACGCGGTCGGACGCCGCCACGGTTTGACCCTGTACACCGAAGGTCAGTCGTCCCCGAACGTCGCCCGCCTCTCGACGCATGGCGGTGAAGGCGACCTCCTCTTCCAGCTTGTCCACCTCTACGCAGACGTCCCCGTGCCCCGCGGTGACCAACGCGGTGCCTACGAGGTCCGCACATCGTTCTACCACTACCGGATTCTCGACCGCGAAGAGAACGAGCTCGTCGTCTATCATTGGGAGCCCGAGGGCATCAGCCCGGTGCGGATGCCACATCTTCACGTCCCGGCAGCACCCTCTCTGGTGCTCCCGCAGCGAGCCGGCTCAAGGCAATCGTCCGAGAAGACCCATCTCGGAAAATTTCACCTTCCGACCGGGTGGATCACGATCGAGGCCATCGCCGAGTTGCTGATCCGAGATTTCAAGGTGGATCCGCGGAACAGCAATTGGGAGGATGTCCTGAGGCGAAGTCGGGCGACAGCCGGCGCCGGGCAAATGTGACCTACGCTCTGACGACGACCGTACAGACCGAAGTGAAACGAACGGACAACCCTGTCAGGATTTTCGGGAGCGGCAAGGGGAAGCCGGAACCGAGTCGGCCGCGTCAGCGCTTTTTGGCCTCGACGTAGGACCGCAACACGGCGTTCATCCGCGTCTGATACCCAGCACCCTGCGCCTTGAACCAGTCGACGACGTCGGCGTCGAACCGCACGGTCAATTGCCGCTTGGGCCCCGGGATGCCGACCTGGACGGTGCTCCAGTCGAACTCGGCCTCGTCGTCGCGGTCGATTGAGGCTTCGAGTTCCTCTTCGGTTAGGGGCATCGACGCGCACCCAGTCGGTCTGGCTTTCGCCGCGGCGGAGCATCTCGTCAAGTTCGTCCGCCGTGTAGGGCACGGTATGTTCTTGCTTCTTCATCGCGGGCCCTCCTTGCCGAGATGATGCGGATCGCGGCGTTGCGGCGCATCCAGACGGCGGTCACGAAGCGCTCATCGATGATGCCGATTGTGAGGTAGCGCTCTTCTTCTGGGTACGGACTCTGCGCGGTTGCCACGGGCGGCCATCGAACGGGCGCTTGGCGTCGCCCCACTCGACCTGCATCAGTCAATCATAACGACGCCTGTAGTTATCGTGTTGAAGTCAGTTGACTTCGCCGGACAAATGTTCTAAAGTACAGCCATGGCAAGCAGCACTTCCATTGAATGGACCGACGCAACCTGGAATCCGGTGACCGGATGCACCCAGGTCTCACCGGGTTGCGACCACTGCTACGCACTGACGTTTGCAGAGCGCTTCCGGGGCATTCCCGGTCACCATTACGAACAGGGCTTTGATCTGCGCCTTTGGGAGTCTCGCCTCGAACTTCCATTGCAATGGAAGAGACCCCGCCGGATTTTCGTCAACTCAATGTCCGACTTGTTCCACGCGGATGTGCCAGAGGAGTTTATCCGAGCGGTGTTCGCGACCATGGAGAAAGCGGATTGGCACATCTATCAGGTGCTGACCAAACGTCCTCAGCGTCTCGCGAGGATGGCCAATAGTCTGCCATGGCCCACGCACATTTGGGCTGGCGTTTCCGTAGAATCGAATGAGTACGCATGGCGCGCTGATTTCCTGAGGAAGGTTCCTGCCGCCGTGCGATTCATCAGTGCTGAGCCGCTCCTGGGTCCGGTGGATCAACTGAACCTCGAAGGTATCCACTGGCTCATTACGGGCGGTGAGAGCGGCGCCGGATTTCGGCTCTGCCGTCCTGAGTGGGTGCGAAACGCCCGCGACCGCTGTCTCGCTCAAAACGTTGCGTACTTCCACAAGCAATGGGGCGGCCGCACACCAAAGGCCGGAGGTCGGCTCTTGGATGGGCGAACGTGGGACGAGTTCCCTGACATCGAGGTCAACGCGGGATGGAAGAGATCGAACATATCGAAGATTCAGCAGATTTCTTTCATGAGCTCCAATTCTGGTCGAGAATCAAGCTAAGGCTTCTCAGGGACTACATCGATTCGTATGTGAAGATTCGAAGCTTTGGCCGCCATCCCGTCTTCTACTACGTCGACGGCTTTGCGGGACAGGGCACCTACGGCAAGGAGAAGGAAGAGGGCTCACCTCTCATCATGGCTCGCTTCGCCCAGCGCATTGCAGAGGAGAGGAGGGGCTACAGCCTCGTCTGCCTGAACGTCGAACTGCGCAAGAAGCGCTGCCTTGAGTTGCAAAAGTGCCTGGCTGAGTTTGATCCCAAGTTGGTGAGGGTGTTCTGCGGCGCTTTCAATGTGCATTTGCCGGGCATCCTCGAAATAATGAAGGGCAACGCCCCAGCGGTGTGCTTCCTCGATCCCTTCGGCGTCGTCGGCATCTCGCCCGGTGATCTCCGTCCGCTTCTCGTGCGATCAGACACCGAGTTCCTGCTCAATCTCAATTCCCGAACGCTGCATCGCCTGGCCGGCTCTGCCACGAGCGACGCCAAGGAAGCCCCCGGCAAATTCCGGCAGTTGAGCCGAACACTTGGGGAAGATCCTGATAACCCCAATCCCGAGTGGCTGCAGATGCGCGAACAGCTATCGACGACCGCTCAGTGGGAGGAGTGGACAGTAAGGCGCTACATGCAGCGCGTGCAAGCAGCGAGTCCGCATCTTCGCTATGGGATGGCGTATCCCGTTCGACAATGGAAGGGTGGGGGCGTCGAATACTATCTCGTCTTTGCAAGTCGATCGCTGAAGGCTTTCCCGGTGATGAATGACTTGATCTGCGCTGCAGAGGACGACTTGCCCAATCGCGAGGATCTCGCCGCACAGGCCCGCGGCCAAATGTCATTGCTATCCGACCAAGACTTGCCGGAACTCGCTCGCCAAGGGCGCATCCCGGCCTTGAAAGAGGACATCCATGCGTATGGCCTAGCGCATCAGAGATGCAGTCGCGAGGAGATAATCGAACACTTCTGCTTCGAGCAACTCGGTCGATTCATGAAGAAGCACTTCCGTCAAGCGGTGAAAGAGTTGGTCGCTGCCAAGCGGATAGAGAAGGGGCCAGGCTCGATCGATACGGCACCCCTGCGATTCATGTGAGGCAGGCACCACGGGTCTGAAAGGCGCCTCTCGCATATCGTCACCCTGCCCTAGCGATATTCGATCAGTGCCCCTGCGATGCCTCGGGCGGCCCATAACGCAGATAATTGTGCGCGCGTCAAGCAAGGATCGGCCCTACAGGGGAGAACCACGCGGACTTACACGCTTAACGGGACGCTAGCACAACCTGATCACCGATTGTGAGTGTCGCCTCCTACTTGCGAGAGTAAGCCCGAGCATGGATGACCAGATCTCGCCATCACGACCCTCCCCGCCCACCATTCGCGCCGTCTCCTGCAGCTTCGCCGCCCGCACGCTCATCCCGATTACCTCGCCGACCGCCCACGCTTGCGCCGCCACGCCATCCGCAAAGCCGCCGGTTCCTTCGCGACCGCCCACCCCACATCCCCTTGGCATCGCGGACATACCGACGCCCCCGGCGATGACCCGGGGACGTCGGTATCCAGCCGCGTTGAGTACCGGAGCGCTACGGCTCGTCGTCGGCCGCCGAGAGGATCAGACCGCCGCCAACCGGCTGACGGACGTCGCCCCAGCCGTTCAGCCGGCAGTCGTCACGTTGCCGATGGTCCCGCCGACATTGGCCCGCCGACCCTGCGGCTGAGCGACGATCTCGCCAAAGGTGCAGGTCTTCTTGATCCAGTCGCACCGGTTCCTGGTGCCGTCCGGGAACGTGCAGTAGCTGTAGTTGATGTCGCCCTCGTCGATCTCGTACGCCTTCCCGCCCGCCTTCTGGCAGCTCGACGCGAAGTTCGCCTTGGTCCACCCGTCCGAGCTCGTGGTGATCGGCTGCGCCGAGGTCGGCCGCACCGTCCCCGCCAGCGCCGCGAAGAGCAGCACGCCGACGAATACCCCGAGCAGACCCATGCGCGCCACCGACTTCGTCCTGGTCGTCATCGCCGTCTCCTGTCTCGTCGTTCGCGATCGCGCCGTCCCTCGGCCCGATCGCGACACCATAGGGGACGGCCGCGGCCACGCCATCCGTATGCGTACCTATTCGCCGCGGACGACGGGAACGGCGGATCGGCCCTCACCATCGGCAGGAGTGCCGATGCCGCGCAGGCGACCGCCCGCCCCAGCGCCCCCCACCAGCCCCGATGAGGCACCCCGTCCCATCTACACGCTCCCCTCTCCCGGTGCGCGGGAGAGGGGTCGGGGGTGAGGGTCGTCCGGTGGGAGCGACGCACCGGTCCCGTCGGTGCCCACCCGCACCGAACCCGCTTCGTCCCACCTGCCAACTACCACACCGACTACCGACTATTCCCTACTGTCCGTCTGTCCGTCTGTCCGTCTCACGCTCCACCGCCAACAGATCGAGTTCCCACCCATACCACACGCCGTGCTTCTCAAACACCATCCCGCACTTCTCCAGTACCCGCCGCGACGCCACGTTCGCCGGATCGACCACCCCCACGATCCGCCGCAACCCCAGCGCCTCGAATCCGTACCTCACCGCACCCCGCGCCACCTCCGTCGCGATCCCCCTCCCCAAATGGCGCCGGGCCAGGTGATACCCGGCCTCTATCTCCGGCCCACCGTCCAACGGCACCAACTCCACCGTCCCCACCACCTCGCCCGTCGCCTTCTCCACCACCGCCCACATCCCGAACCCCGGCATCTCCCTGCACCGCTCGATGAACCGCCCGATCCGCGCCCGCGACCGCTCCACGTCCGTATCGCCCGCACCGCCACCCATGTACCGCCATACCTCCGCATCCCCATAGATCGCAAACGCCGCCGCCGCATCCTCCAACCGCCACGGCCGCACCCGCAACCGCTCCGTCTCAAACACCGTCTCCCCCGCCTCCATCTCGCCCCTCCCCCCCTTCCCCTGACAAACCACCCACCCCTCGGGCATGATACATGCGACAACCACGCCGACCGCCCCGTTCTCCCCCTTCCCCCGACGGTCGGGGGAAGGGGGCCGGGGGGTTAGGGGGCCCAATGTCCGACCCCGCCTCCCGCCGCGACCTCCCGCCCTCCGGTTGGCCGCGCTTCCGGACCCTCCTCAAGCGCGCCCTCACCCGCCGCTGCCCCCAGTGCGGCGCCCGCGGCATCTTCCGCACCTACCTCTCCCTCCGCGACCAATGCCCCCGCTGCGGCTACCGCTTCGAACGCGAAGAGGGCTACTTCCTCGGCGCCTACGCCGTCAACCTGATCGCCGCCGAATTCATCACCATCGCCCTCCTCGTCTACTTCCTCGTCCGAACCGCCTACTCCTGGGTCACCCTCGAATTCATCTTCATCCCCCTCGCCGTCATCCTCCCCATCCTCTTCTTCCCCTTCGCCCGCTCCCTCTGGATGGTCATCGACCTCATGATCGACCGCAACCTCACCGACCGCCAACTCCGCTACGACGAGATGAGCCGCTGACGAAGGGGCTGGGGGTCGGGGGGCAGGGGCTAGGGGTCAGAGAGCACGCCGTTCGTCCCGACCCCTAGCCCCCAGCCCCCAGCCCCAGCCCCTATACTTCCGCGGAGCGAAAGGATCCGCCCGCACCGTGGCAGCGACGATGGCGACAAGGGAGCGAGGATTGGAGACCGACGCGGTCGACGACGCCTCCTTCCGCTCGCCCGTCGTCGATCACCCGCTCGGTCCCGGCAAGCGCGAAGTCGATCTCTACGTCCGCACCTACACCACGCTCCTGCAGAGTTCCGGTGCCATCGGCGTCTCCAGTCTCGAACCGGCCCACCTCACCGCCGCCCCCTCCCTCCACGCCGGCGCCGCCGAACCCGCCCCCGACATGAACGCCTTCGCCTACTCCAGTCTCCGCCTCCCCGCCTGCATCGTCGACGTCCGCCAGATCGTCCTCGGCCAATCCCAGCAAGCCTTCGCCCGCGGCGGTCTCCACGACATGTCCCACTGGCAAACCCAGAGCGCCCCCGGTCGCCGCCGCAAATGGCTCTACGACGGCCGCGAAAGCCTCGCCGCCTACATCGCCTCCGCCTCGGATCTGGACGACCTCATCCCGACCATCGTCGCCTACCAGATCGAGTGGAACAAAATCCACCGCCTCATCCTCGGCGATCCCGACCTCGCCGAAGCGATCCGCACCGCCGCCAATCCCGACCACCAACCCCACGGCGACCAGATCACCTGGATCGGCGAACGCCTCCTGCTGAGCCCCGCCGACTGGTCGCGCCTCCGCGGCATCTGGGGCGCCGCCACCTGGACCAACCTCGCCAAGGTCGCCACCGAGCGCAAGCGCTACACCCTCCGCATGCTCGGCGGCAGCTACATCGGCTACAACCGCTCCACCCGCCAGTGGTGGATGCCCGTCGCCCATCTATTAACAGAAAAGAAACTGCACGACCGCGAGGTCTACTTCATCTCCTCCAACACCCACGGCATCGTCAACGTCCTCTCCGGTGCCGTCCGCCGCCGCAAAGACGCCCTCGCCGACTACATCCGCCGCACCGGCCACACCGAACTCCTCCCGGAACTGCAGGCCCTCGAAGCCGGCCGCAGCCGCTCCTCCTGGGAAAACCTCCTCTACTTCGCCGCCCGCCACCACTTCGCCGAACCGGGCATGGAAACCGAGCGCCGCCGCCGCAGCGAGGAAGAGCGCGAACGCGGCATCTACCACGTCGACGGCCGCGGCGTCCTCGACGTCGGCATCCAGGTGATCGACCTCGCCAAACTCGATCCCGCCAGTTTCGACCCCCGCCTCTGCGGCCCCGGAGAATGCCTCGATCCGAAAGCCACCGACGCCATCGTCGTCAACATCAACTACCCGCTCGGTCTCGCCGCCTACCACATCATGAGCCAACTGGCGATGACGACCGACCAACTCCGCGGCGTCTACATCCTCGGCAAAGCCGCCACCCTCAACGGCCGCATCGGCGACGTCATGATCGCCAACGTCGTCTACGACGAGCACTCCGGCAACACCTACTGGCTCGACAACTGTTTCGCCTACGACGACCTCGCCCCCTACCTCGTCTACGGCGCCGCTCTCGACAACCAGAAAGCCGTCACCGTCAAGGGCACCTACCTCCAGAACCAGGGTTACCTCGATTTCTACTACCGGGAGAATTTCACGGTCGTCGAGATGGAAGTCGGTCCCTACCTGAACGCCGTCTTCGAAGACCTCTCCCTCCGCCGCCATCCCGCCGGCGAGGCGATCAACCTCCAGCAACACACCCCCCACCGCCTCGACCTCGGCGTCATCCACTACGCCTCGGACACCCCCTACACCCGCGCCCAAACCCTCGGCGCCCGCGGTCTCTCCTACTACGGCATGGACTCGACCTACGCCTCCACGATCGCCATCCTCCGCCGCCTCTTCGCCCAAACCGGCATCCTCAAACCGACTCCTCCCGCCTCCCGATGACCGCCAGCACCGCCCCCTGGCGCCAGTCCCGCGCCCGCCACGTCTACCTCGCCCACTTCCGCGTCCGCTTCAACGAGGTCGATCCCCTCGGCCACGTCAACAACGCCGTCTACCTGACCTACCTGGAACAGACCGCGATCGACCACGCCGCCGCCGAAGGCTACGGCGCCGCACCCCTGCGCGAATTGGGTGGCGTCTTCATCGCCCGCCGCCACGAGATCGACTACCTGCGCCCCGCTTTCGAAGACGATTGGCTCCGGATCACCACCTGGCCGGCCGACCTTATCGGCGCCCGCGCGATCCGCTGCTACGAGATCGCCCGCCTCACCCCCGACGAACTGGCCGCGGGACCACCCAGGGACGGTCGCCGGCCGGCGGCGACGGTCTCGGTTCCCGCCGGGGACCTGATCCTGACGGCGCGAACG
>DATBFX010000175.1:0-25760 GCA_036558305.1 Thermomicrobiales bacterium
TCCGGGGCGCCGGTGATGACCGACTACGCGGCGCCGTTCGCGTTTACCGGCACGGTGAAGAAGGTGCTGGTGGACGTGTCGGGCGAGCCGATCGAGGACAAGGCGGCGAAGATGAAGATGTACCTCGCCCGCCAATAGCCAATGACCCACGGGGGCGACGGTCGGTCGCCGTACCCCCGACCGCGGCGGGCCAGGGTCAGGCTTGGGGAAGCAAAGCGAGTTCTCTGGAGCGGCGGATCGCCTGGCGGCGGCTCTGGACGCCGAGCTTGCCGTAGATGTTGCTGGCGTGGCGCTTGACGGTGAGCGGCGAGATGAAGAGTTCCTCGGCGATCTCCTTGTTGGAGAGCCGGCGATGCAACCGTTCCAGCACCTCCATCTCGCGCTCGGTCAAGCGTTCTGGCAGGACCTCGCGATCCGATCGGCCAGGTGCGAAGGGCAAAGTCGCCACAAGCCGATTCGGGTGGATAGCCGGCGTCTTGTTCTCCGCCTCCTCGATGGCGGAGAGCACCCCGTTGAGGAAGGAGGAGTGGGCAGACGGCTGGGGTTGCTCGCGTAGGAGTGCCGCCATCGTCGGACCCAGGTCGACAAAGACGCGCACCAATCCGCCCGGCGCGGCCAGATCGACGGCTTCCGCAAGCATGTCAGAGGAGGCGTCCTGCTGTCCGTGCGCTCGCAGGGCCATCGCCAACAGGGCCAAGGTTTCGATCTCGCCGCGCCGGTTGTGGCGATCTCGGAAGCGTTCGAGGGCAGCGGTCCCCTCCTCAAGCGCCCGGTCGACGTCGTTGCTCAGCCCGCGGGCGAGCAAAATGCGGAGGCGCGCCAACGCCGGAACCGCGAGACAGGCGATGACTTCGTTGTCGAACACCGGTGCCAAGGACTCCAGCATCCGAAATGCCTGGTCGTCGTCGCCCTGGAGCAAGGCCAGTTCCGCGCCAAACGCGTTCGCGATCGCGGAGTTCTCCAGATCTTCCGTCTCGACCAGGGTCTCCACCAGCCGGGCGGCGGTCATCTGGGCGTCAAGCTGTTGCCCATTGGCTTGATAGGCCAGGCCGAGCCCGATCATGCCGTCGCGGAGGATCGTGAAACCGGGGTGCGGGCGGTTGCCGACGACGAGAGCCAGGTGGTCGATCGCATCGTCCACGGCATTTCTCTGGTAGCTCGCCTGGCCCAGAACCAGGTGACCCCAGTGCGTGGCCCACGTGTGGTTTCGTTCGATGCCAAATCCGAGCAGCCTGCGCGCTGCTTGCTCGGCTGCCCGGAGATCGGCGCCAATCAGGTGTCCGGCGGCGAGACTCAACAGGGCCCGCGTGTGGGTCGAGGCATCCCGCGGTCCGCTTTCGTCGGCGAACCGGGCCAACTGCCGCTCTGCCTCCTCGGCGGCCCCGGTCATACGCAACCCGATTCCGAGCGTCACGACGGCGAAGCCCCGCGCATCGTGGTCCTCGCTCGGCAACAGATCGAGTGCCGTGCGCGCCGAAATTACCATCTGCGTTGGGTGGTCGCTTGGCACCCCCGCCATGATGCTCAACGCGGCAAGGTGGCCTTCGTAGGCCCGAGCGGTCGCCGGATCGAGGTCGGCCCGGCCGTCGTCGATCAGGGATTGCGCGGCGAGGAGGAGCGGGCGAATCGCCGCGGAGTGGGCTCGCCGCTGCATACTCCAGCCAAGCGATACCAGCAAACCGGGTCGGTCGTAGATGAGGTTCTCCGGGAGCAGCGACAGCCAACGACCCAGGGTCCCAAAGCCCTCGCTCTCCAGTGCCCGATTCGTATGGCTCTCCACGATCGTGCCGGCCCGCACCGGATCGCCGGCCGCGAGCGCGTGGCGAATCGCGTCTTCGATCGCGTCCTGCTGTTCGTACCAGGCGCTTGCGCGCGCATGCAGTGCCGCCACGCCGGACTTTCCCACCTCAAACACGAGGCGGGTGCGGAGCAACTCGCGGAAGAGGTGGTGGTAGCGGAACCAGATGCCGTCCTCGCCCAGCGAAACCACGAAGAGGTTGTCCCGCGCCAGCCCTTCCAGCAGGGCGAGTCCGCCGCCGAGACCGAGCGGGCTGTCCAACAGCGCGTCCGCCATCGAGGGGCAGATCCGGTCGACGACGGCGGTCCGCACCAGGAATGCCTGA
The DNA here is from genome assembly GCA_036558305.1 of Thermomicrobiales bacterium. GTDB lineage: Bacteria > Chloroflexota > Chloroflexia > Thermomicrobiales > UBA6265 > DATBFX01. The sequence goes on from DATBFX010000175.1 coordinate 2,124, forward strand.
ACTTGGACCGGTTCGCGCGCGAGCACTTCGTCGAGCAGGATGTCCATCACGTGCTGGCGACCGTGGAGTTCGAATGCGCGCAGCAGGTTGTCGGCGTTCGGTTCGGCCCGCAGGGCCAGGGCGGCGAGCCGCAGCCCGGCGATCCAACCTTCGGTCTGCCGTTGCAGGATGCCGATCGTATCGCCGGTGAGATCCGTGTCGACCTGGCTACTGAGGAACGCCTGGGTCTCCTCGCCGGTGAACCGAAGGTCGGCCGTCCGTACTTCGGCGACGAGCCCGCGGAGTCGTAGCCGCGCCACCGGCAGGTGGGGATCGCGGCGGGCGCTGATCACGAGGTGGAGGGCCGGCGCGGGGTGGCGAAGCAGCGCGACCAGGAATTCGTGGATGACCGGCTGATCGATCACGTGGTAGTCGTCAAGAACGAGAATCACGTTGTTGTCGAGGTCGAGCAGTTCGTCGCAGAGCGTCGCCCCGACGACCACTGGCGACGGCACCTGGGGGAGGTTGATGAGTTCGAGCGTCGCGGTGCCGACACCGGGTACCGATGTCTGCAGGGCGGCAATGACGTGGGCGACGAAGGAGACGAGGTCGTCGTCGCCTTCGTCGAGCGCAAGCCAGGCCGAGGGGAGTGGGCTCTCGGCCAACCAGGTGCTGAGCAGCGTCGTTTTGCCGTAACCGGCAGGGCCGATCACGAGGATCAGTGGGCATTTGAGGGCCGCGTTGAGACCGGCGAGGAGACGTGGCCGCGTCCCGACGCCGGCGCCGATTCGTGGTCTCAGCAACTTTGCGCGCCGGACAATGTCTCGTGGGCGTGGCTCCGCTGGCTCTGCCGCGCCCTGATTCGCGCTCGCCGCCGCCATTGCGGAGCCGTCGACTGCGAAAGCGGGACCGCGCGTTACCGCGCCCCGCTCGTGTTCGAGGTGACGGGCGCGACCGGCCATCCGACTAATCCGTCCGGTGGAGACCGTAGAAGTCGTGAATCTCCGAGACGATCGGGTTCAAGACGAGACCGCCGAGATCCTTGCGGAGGACGGTGATCCATTCCGGCTGGGCGTAATAGATGGCGGCCGGGTCGTCGCGGGTGACGATCTGTTGGATCGTCGAGAGCGCCCGGCGATAGGTCTGGTCGTCGGCCGCGTCGCGGGCGCGAGCGAGGAGGTCCTCGACCTGCGCGTTGCAGTAGTGGCCGATGTTGCCCACTGTCCATGCCTGACAGGAGAGTTGCGGCCAGAGATGGTTCCAGGCGTCGTTGTAGTCCGGTTGCCAGAACGAGGGGACCAAATGGGGGCGCTCCGCCGCGGGTTGATCGCCGGTCGCGATCGCGAGGTAGGTCGCGAAGTCGACGGTCGTCGGCTCCAGCTTGAGTCCGAGCGTTTCGAGGTTCGCGCCGAGGAGCTCAAAGATTTGCTCGAAGCGCTGGTTGCCGCTCAAGAGGAGCATGGTCAAGGTCGTGTTGCCGGCGATACCAGCTTGATCGAGGAGGCCGCGCGCCCGATCCAAATCGGTCTGGTAGACGAAGGTCGCCGGGTCGAAGCCCCGGCACAACTCGGCCACCGGACCGATCGCGCGCTTCGCGAACCCATCGAGAACACCCTTGATGACGTCGTCGTACGGGAAGGCCCAGCAGAGTGCTTGACGCGCCGCCGGCGACTCGAGGGGTCCGGCGACCGTCATCGCCACGTAGTTGACTGCCAGGTTGTACCGGTGGATGACGACGACGTCGGAATTCTTTTCCAATGCCGGAATCGCACTCGGGGGGACGTTCTCGGCGACGTCGACCGCGCCGTTTTCGATCAACTGCCGCCGCGTCTCGCCCTCGGCAACGATCCGGATGACGACGCGATCGAGGTGCTGCCCTTCCCATCCACCCCAGTAGCCATCAAACCGGTCGAGTACGACGGCGTCGGCAGGATCGAACCGGGTGATGCGATACGGGCCGGTGCCCATGCCGTCGGCACTCGTTTGCGCCCAGCCGTGCCCCCAGTCGCCATCGACTTCGTGCGCTTTGGCGGCGCGGGCGTTGACGATCGCCGCGCCGTACGGCGCAGCGATCGCCGCCTCGAAAAGCGGCTGCGGACGTTCGAGGTCGAAGACCACCGTCTGCGGATCGGGGGTCGCAATCTGGGTCGCGTCCTGGAGAAAGCGCCCGAGGACCGTTGACGGCGCGAGCCCGAGGGTGAAAAGTCGCTGAAACGAGTCGCGCACGGCCGCCGCGTCACACGGGGTCCCATCTTGGAATGTCAGGTCGGGACGGAGCGTGAAGGTCCAGACACTCTGATCGGCGTTCGATTGCCACCGCTCGGCAAGCAGCGGGGTGTACTCGACGATGCTGCCGGGTTTGAGGCGGATCAGCGACTCGAATGGACCTTGCAGCGGGACACCCGATCCGGCGTCGTAGGCCGATTGCGGGTCGAGATCGGACGGTGCGCGGTTGGTGGCGATGGTGACGCTGGCATCCGTCGTGGCAGCGGAAACCGCCCTCCCGCTCGATGATGGCCGTAGCCAGACCGATGCCGCGCCCGAAAGTGCGATGTTGCGGCAGAGTTCACGTCGTGTGATCGCACACATAGTCCACCTTTGGCTTGGCACGGACGGGGCAGGAGACGGCGGTCCAAACTGCCAGACATTATAGACCTGGCAAGTGATCGGGTCGGTTGATCGGACATTCAGTCGGCCGCGGCACTCTTCGTCGGTCGGCCGGTGCCGATCAGGCAACAATTCAGCGGGCAGACGTCGTGGTTCGGGCCGCGGTTGCCCAATGCTTGCCGCTCGGGGAAGGCGGTCATCCGCTCCGCAACCAGGTCGCGGATCATCCGGACAAATGCGGGATCGGTGCCGACGGTCTGGGCGCGGATCAGGGTTAGTCCGAGTCGTGAGGCTGCCTCTCGCGCCTCGGTGTCGAGGTCGAAGAGGACTTCCATGTGGTCGGAAATGAACCCGAGCGGCACGGCGACGACGTCGGTGGCGCCTTCGCCCCGCAGCGCCGTCAAAACGTCGAGGACGTCCGGTTCCAACCAGGGAATGTGGGGTGGACCGCTCCGGCTCTGGTAGGCGAGGAGGTGGCTGCCGACGCCGACGCCTTGCGCAATGAGCCGGCTCGCCTCGCGAAGCTGCGCCTCGTACGCGCAGTGGCGGGACATCGCCAGCGGGATGCTGTGGGCGGTGAAGGCGAGGCGAGCCGCGTCTCGGCGCTCCTCGGGTACTCGCCCAAGCGCGGCGAGCGTTCGCGCGATCATCGGTTCGATGAATCCGGGATGGTTGTAGAACACGCGCAGTTTGTCGAATTGGGGCGTTGCCGTATCGAGCGTGTCCAGCGCGCGAATGACGTCCTCGCGGTATTGGCGGCATCCCGAGTAGGAGCTGAAGGCCGAGGTGACAAAGACGAGGGCCCGCGCGACTCCGTCGTCGCGCATCAGCCGGATCGTGTCGGTGACGAAGGGGTGCCAGTTGCGATTGCCGAAGTAGATCGGCAATTGCGGGCCGTGTGCCCGCAACTCGGCGTCGAGGGCCGCGATCAGCGAGCGGTTCTGCGCGTTGATCGGACTGACGCCGCCGAAGTGGAGATAGTGCTGCGCGACCTCCTCCAGGCGCTCCGCCGGGACGTTTCGACCGGCGGTAACGTTTTGAAGGAACGGTCGGACGTCGTCCGGCCCCTCGGGACCGCCGAACGAGAGGACCAACAAGGCGTCGTACCGTCGCGCCTCGTCGTCGAAGCGGGGAGCGTCCGTCGTCGTCGCGCCGAAGATGCTCACGCATGTCCTTTCACGGGTGGGTGAACGGCACCGGGATCGCCCCGCGGCCGTCGACGGATACCTCACCGGCGGGTCGCTGACCAGTCTCCCGCCGAGCGGTGGCGCATCGGTTCCGCGTCGGGACAAGGGATCACCGGCGATCGAGGATCGCTTGCACGACGGCGATGCGTCCTTCGGCGAGGTTACGGAGCATGTTTTGACCCATCTCGCGGAACTCCGGACCGAGCAGCAGGTGGAGCCCGAGTTGCGACGGCCCGGACGGCACCGGCCCACCGTTTCGAGCCTCGAACCAGGCGAGGGACGACGCGGTGACGTCGTCCCAGACGACCTCCACGAACGCAGTCGTTGCCAGCAAGGACCGGATCTCCCCGGCCGGACGCAGGTAACTCATCGTGGCGTCGCGTGCCCAGGGAACCGGGAAGTGGACCGGCCGGACCGGTCCGGCCATGATCTCGTGGAGGACGAGTCGTCCGCCCGGGCGGAGGACCCGGAACGCCTCCGCGAAGAGGCGCTCCTTGTCGTCGACGTTCATCGTCGCGTGCTGGGTCCAGACGACGTCGAACGACCCGTCTGCAAATGGCATGTCCAGCGCGTTGCCATGGCGGAAGGTGACGCGATCCGAAAGACCGGTGAGTGCGGTCAGGATCGCGCCCGCCTGGCAATACGCTTCGGTCGAATCGAGCACGGTCACGGCGCAACCGTACAGGGCCGCGAGCGTACGGGCCGGACCGCCGATCCCGCCGCCGGCGTCGAGGACGGATTGACCGGCGTGCAAACCGGCACGCTCGGCGAGTTGCCGGGTGGCGTGTTTGCCGCCGGTGTGGAATTGGTCGAGCGGTGCCAGATCGTCGATCGTCGGCGCCTCGTGCTTTCCCGCGGCGCGTAGCGCGGCGCGGATCCGGTCGTCGAGGTTGTGGGCACCGTAGTGAGCGTCCAACCGAGCCAAGTAGCCGGCGTCCGCCAGGTCTTCCACCGGGCGCTTCGACGTTCCCGACACGGTCGGGCGCTACCGACTCGTCGCCGGACCCGCGGCAGCGATCGGCTTGTCGAGCCAATCGGCGAGCGGGCGGGAGAGGGTGACGGCGCGCGAATCGTCCGCCGGTCGGACGATACCGGCGGCGCGCAGGGCGTCGAGGACCGCCGCGCCGAGGGCGCCGGCAAGGTGGGGTCGACGCTCCGACCAGTCGAGGCAACCGTAGGCGAAAAGGCGGCGCGCCTTTCCCGCCGCACCGAGGTCGACGCCGCGCGCGTGGAAGGCGTGCACGCCGGCGGGGGTGAGACCGTACTGGGGGCGGCTCGCATGGGCATCGGCAACGGTGAGCCAGTTGCGGCGGAGCAATTCGTCGAGCAGTTGGACACCGGCGATACCGGCGAGGTGGTCGTAGCAGGTGCGGGCACGCCGGATCGGCGTGGCGTCGATTTCGACGCGTGGTCGCGGGGTCATGGCTTGATCCTCCCGTGGGGGCGCACCGGCGTCGAGCGCGTCGAGCACCGATCTCACGCGATCGGGATCGACGCGGTACGTTCGCTGGCGCCCGCGCGTTTCGACCGCGACGAGACCGGCTTCGCGCAAAAGCGCGAGGTGGGTCGAGATACGCGGTTGCGGCAGACCAAGGTGAGCGCCGAGTTCGCTGACCGTCGCGTCGCCGCTCAACAACAGGTGCAGGAGACGCAGACGCGTCTCGTCGGACAGGGCCTGTGCAAGGCTAGACATGGCATGGAAATCACGCATCTCAAAGAAAGGATAAATAATTGCCACTCCGCCGTCAAGTGATTCCGGGGTCGCGTTGGCGACGTCACCGCTCGGCGGTCGGGTAGGGGAGGGCAGGGTGGTGGGGGTACTCAGCCGTACAGCGGCACGTGCAGTCTGGGCGCTTCGACGAAATCGTCCATGTCGGTCGACATGTAGACGTAGGTCTTACCGGCGGACGTCGAGGCGGCCGCGTGATGCCCGCCGGCGTCGAGGGCGACGATGTTCATCTCGCTCGCGAACGGGTCGTCGAGTGACCGGAGGTCGGTCATGGCGGCCGTCACCGCCTGGTCGAGGGATTGACCGAAGCGAAGAAAAGTGACGACGCTGTGGGCGGTACAGGCCCGCTGGGCCATTTCGCCGCGGCCGGTGCAGGCGGCGGCGCCCCAGCGATTGTCGGCGTAGTTCCCGGCGCCGATGATCGGCGAGTCGCCCAACCGTCCGGGGTACTTCCAGGCCCATCCCGAGGTGCTGACGCCGCAGGCCAGATTGCCGTCGCGATCGCGTGCGATGAAGTTGACGGTGCCGTGGGGCGGTTCGGACAGTTCGGGATCGCGGCTAACCCGCCCGACGATGTCGCGGATGCGCGTGTAATAGGCCGATTGGAGCGAGGCGAGCGGGTCGCGACCCTCGAAACGGGCGAGCCAGACGGCCCGCGATGCATCCGTCATCAGATCGGTCGCCGGCAGGCCGACCTCTCTTGCCAGCCGCTCCGCGCCCTCGCCCGCGATCAGAACGTGCGGTAGCTCGTCCATGACGCGGCGGGCGAGTTCGATCGCGTCCTGGTGGTTCTTGAGGGCACCGATGGAGCCGGCGCGCAGCCCCCGCCCATCCATGATGCTGGCATCGAGTTCGACTTCGCCCAGCAGGTTTGGGAGGCCGGAGTAACCGACGCTGTGATCGTCGGGATTCGCCTCGACCGGTTTGATACCGGCGACGACGGCGTCGACGGCGGAACCGCCGCACCGCAAAACCTCGACCGCTTGCCGAATCCCGACCGAACCGTTGGTGCTCGCGACGACGATCGGTTCCACGTCCCCTCCCGTTGTTGCGCTTTAGCGGGCGGATGCCGCGAGGGCGCGGGCGACTTCGTCCGACGTAAACGGGGCCAACTCGACCGGTCGGCCGTCTCGCAGCAGGGTGATCCCGCGCTCGGGCGACGTCAGCTTGCCGATCCACGAGAAGGCGATGCCGTGGTCGAGGCAGGCCCGTTCGACCGCCGGTACGGCCGAGGGCGAAACCGACGCCAGCAGACTGCCCGACGCGAGCATGCCCAACGGATCGATCCGGTAGTAGGCGGCGATTGCCCTGGTTTCGGGAAGGACCGGGATCAGGCTCTCGTTGACGACCGCGCCGCAGCCGGACGCCTGCGCGAGTTCGCGAATTCCGGTCGCGAATCCTCCCTCGGTTGGGTCGTGCAGGGAGGTGACGCCGCCCGCGGAGCGAACGACCTCCGCGTCCGTGACGACCGAGATTCCGGGGTCCACGAGGAGCGCGGACGCCCGGTCGACCAGGGCTCGACCCAACGCCCGCGTCAATTCGACCGGGCGTTCGCGGGCCAAAAGGGCGGTCCCTTCGATGGCCAACGCCTTGGTGAGAAGCAGACGGTCACCAGGCTTGGCGCCGCCGGGTACGAGCAGGCGTTCCTTTGGGGCAAGTCCGAGCAACTGGCCGACGAGGATGACACGATCGAGTCCCGCCGTCACCTCGGTGTGACCGCCGACGAGAGCAATACCCCGGCGCTGGGAAGCTTTTTGCAGATCGCGAAACAGCGATTCCACGCTCGCCTGCGTCGTCCGGCCCTCAGGCAAGAGCGCGGTCACGAGCAGCCACCGCGGTGTCGCGCCCAGGCAGGCGAGGTCGTTGGCGTTGACGTCGACCAGGTATTGGGCGGCCGTCTCCGAAGCGAACGTGATCGGATCGGTCTTGACGACGAGGACGACGTCGCCGATCTCGATCGCGGCGGCGTCGCGACCGATGCCGGGACCGACGACGACGGCGGGATCGGCGAGGACGTGACCGGCGATCAAGCGGGCCAGTAGATCTCCGGGGAGTTTCCCAATCGGCAGCGCGTCGGGCTGTGCACTCATGGTTTCACACTGCTCTGGTTCGACCTCTTAGGCACGCGTCAATAGGCGGGTTCGTCGACTTGGTCGTCGAGGTCGGATTCGGCTACTTCGGTCTCGAGACGGGATATGCGAAGCTCCGCCTCGTCGAGCATCTTCTCACAGCGGCGCCCGATCAGCACACCGAACTCGTAGCAACGAAGCGAATCTTCGAGCGAGAGCCGTCCATCGTCGAGGCGTTCGACGATCTCCTCGAGCGCAGCCAACGCCGCCTCGAAGGTTCCGCCGGCCAGGACGAACTCCCAGTGATCGAATCGCGTCGCCAACGACTCAGTGCCCGCCATCGGGCACTCCCGCCGGAACGATCGTCCGCTGGTCTACGCCTTCGACGCGGGCGACGATTACGCCGTCCGCCAACCGCGCCGAGAAGCGGTCCCGCGCAGCAATGCCGCTCACGGTCGTGATCGGAGCCGTCTCGTTGACTGGTGTGAGATGGGCGTAGCCCCGCCGAAGAACGCTGCCGGGATCCAGCGCGACGAGACGTGCCCGGTCGAGCTCGATTCCGTGTCGCCGTTTGGCGAGGGCGTCGCCGATCGCCCGTCTCGCTTGGCCTTGACGCATACCGACCATCACCCGTGCCTCGGCGATGCCGTGGTCCCGGTGCCGCCAGAGGGCGGCGCGCAGTCCGTCGACACCGACTCGACTGGCGGCAATCGCTCGACGAGGCGATCGCCGCTGACAGCTTGACGTAACGGCGTCGAGATCGCTCTTCGCCTGCTTCAGGCGCCCGTCGATCAGCCAATCGGCGGTCCGCTGGGCATCGACCAGGCGCGCGGCGAGATCGACGACCGACGGCGAACAGAGTTCGGCGGCGGCCGACGGGGTGGGAGCGCGCAGATCCGCGACGTCGTCGGCCAGCGTCCAGTCGGTCTCGTGGCCGATCCCGGTCACTACCGGGATCGTGGATGCGAAGATGGCCCGGACGACGCGTTCGTCGTTGAAGCACCAGAGGTCGTCGGCCGAGCCGCCGCCACGGGCAAGGATGACGACTTGAGCGCGGCCGTCGGTCTGGAGGGCTCGGAGGGCGGCGACGATACCGGCCGGTGCCGTGTCACCCTGCACCGGGGCCGCCGCCAACAGGACGTCGACCAGGGGGTAGCGTCGCCGCAGGACGTTCTGGATGTCGTGCCAGACGGCCCCTTCGGCCGAGGTGACGACGCCGATGCATGACGGCATCGAGGGAATCGGACGCTTTCGGCTTGGCTCGAAAAGACCCTCGGCGGCGAGTTGTTGTCGCAAGAGTTCGAGTTGGAGGGCGAGGATGCCCAGCCCGGCGGGTTGGAGGAGATCGACGTACAACTGGTAGGTGCCGTCGCGTTCGTAGACCGAGATTCGCCCGTGCGCCGCGACCTGATCACCGGGTCGCGGGGGAGTGCGAAGCCGTTGCGCTTGCGCCCGAAAGACGACGCACTTGAGCTGGCCGTCGCCGTCGCGCAGCGTGAAATAGGTGTGACCGGATCGAGCCACGAATGCATCGGCGATCTCGCCTTCGACCCAGAGGTCGGCGAGCAGTTCGTCCGATTCCAACAACGCGCGGAGATAGGAGGTGAGGAGACCGACCGAGACGACCTGTCGAGTCACTCCGCGCTTTCTCCTTCGAGGTCGAGGCGGAGGAGGGGAGACCCGTACTCGACGGCCTGCGCGTTGTCGACCAGTACCTCGACGACGACGCCCGAATGATCGGCGACGATCTCGTTCATGATCTTCATCGCTTCGATGATGCCGATCGTCTGCCCGGCCGCGACGCGGTCGCCGACGCGGACGAACGGCGGCTCACCCGGAGCCGGCGAGGCATAGAAGGTACCGATCATGGGTGCGGTCACGACGTGGCCGGCGATGTCTGCCGTCGGCGGCGACGGTTCGAGTTTGCCGTCGCTGCTCGGGGGCTGTCGCTTCGCGCCGCCGGTTCCCTTGGGCGTCCGTAGGCGAATCGAGACCGATCCGGCGGAGACGTCGAGTTCGGTCAGACCGCTGGTACGCATGACCTCGACGAGCGACCGAACGGCATCGGTCACCTCATCCAACGTCGGCTCGTCGCCGTAATCCTTGGACCCGCGTGTGGCCACCTCGTTCGACGCCTAGTTCACGCGCTCGAGGTATTCACCGGTGCGCGTGTCGACCTTGAGCCGGTCGCCGGTGTTGACAAACAGCGGCACGTTGACGACGAGACCCGTTTCCAGCGTGGCCGGTTTGGTCCCTCCCGTGGCAGTGTCGCCCTTGAGACCCGGGTCGGTCTCGGTCACCACGAGTTCGACCGCGGTCGGCAACTCGAGGTCGATCGGCGAGTCGTTGTAGGTCATCAGGTCGACGGTGTCGTTCTCCTTGATGAACTTCATCGCCGGACCGACCGCGGACTCGTCCAGCTCGATCTGCTCGAAGGTATCGAGGTCCATGAAGTGGTAGCGGCCGCTCTCAGAATAGAGGTACTGGACGTGTTTGCGTTCCAGGCGGACCGACTGGAATTTGGCTCCGGCTTGCACCGAATGCTGGGTGATGGAACCGGTGCGAAGGTCGCGCAGGGTCAGGCGCACCTGAGCCGAGCCACGCCCCTGCTTGTTGTGCGCGAATTCGATGACCTTGACCAATCGACCGTCGTAGTCGAGTGTCAGGCCCTTCCGCAAGTCACCCGTGTCGATCATGCTGAGGGCTCTCCCTTGTCGTTCAAACCGGCGTCATCTTTGGCGCTCTGGTCAGGTTCCGGCATCCGTCGGCGGTGATAACCACGACGTCTTCGATGCGAACCCCGCCCCAACCGGGGACGTAGACGCCGGGTTCGACCGTCACGACCTCTCCCGGTTGCAGGACGTCGGTCGACGTCGTTCCCAGGCTCGGCGCTTCGTGGACCCGGACGCCGAGTCCGTGACCCAAACCGTGGACGAAGTGGTCCTTGTGTCCGGCGGCTTCGATCACCCGGCGGGCCAAGGCGTCGCCATCGGTCCCGCTCACACCGGGGCGTAGCCCGGCGAGCGCCGCGGTCTGGGCCGCGAAGACGACATTGTATACGGCCTTGAGCCGATCATCCGGGTCGCCGAGCCAGATGGTGCGGGTGAGGTCCCCGTTGTAGCCGGCGACGAGCGCGCCCATGTCGATCGTGATCGGTTCGCCTTCGCGGACCCGGCGGTCGCTCGGTCGGTGGTGGGGACGCGCGGCGTGCGGACCCGAGGCGACGTTGGTTGGGAAGGCGGCGCCGTCGGCTCCCGCCTCGCGGAAACCCTTTTCGGTCATCCAGGCGATCTCGCGCTCGGTCATACCAGGCTGGATTGCGGCGACGGTTGAGGTGAAGACCTCGTCGGTGAGGCCGAGTGCACGCTCAAGAGCCACAATCTCGTCCGCGTCTTTGACTCGCCGGAGATCGTCGACGAGGCCGTGCGTCGATAGCAGGACCGCCTCACCTGCAAGGCATGACGACAACTCCTGGTGGGTGGAGTAGAGCATCGCGTCGTCCTCGAACCCGACGCGCTTCCAACCCAGCCCCTTGATGTGCTCGGAAACGGTGCCGGTCCAGGGGCGTTTCCAGGCGCCGACCGCGAAGGCGGACGCTTCCGATGCCGCCCACTCGGTATTGTTCGGACTGGTGAGGAGGGCCGCGTCGGCCGGGCCGATCAGGAGCACGCCGGCCGATTCGTTCGGCGCGTGATCGTGCGCCGAATAGCCGCTGAGATAAAAACGGTTCGACGGGTCGGTGACGATGAATCCGTCGAGTTCGCTCTCGGCGAGCTTCGCGCGAAGTCGATCTAAGCGTGCAGTCATGACGTGACCAATCCCCTCCCATCGAGTCGTGCCAAAAGGTATTGGAGTGCCAGCACGTAGCCGTCGGCGCCGAAACCGGCAATCTGTCCGATGGCAACCGGAGCGATCACCGAGTGATGCCGAAACTCTTCGCGGGCGTGGATGTTCGTCAAGTGGACCTCGACGGTCGGCACGTCGGAGGCGGCAATCGCATCCCGGAGGGCGATGCTGTAATGGGTCAACGCGCCGGGATTGATGATGATGCCCGCGGCACGACCGCGGCACTCCTGAATCTGGTCGACGAGGGCGCCTTCGTGGTTCGACTGAAAGGCGACGAGCTCGACCGGGGGCGTCTTGGCGGCGGCGATCGTGCGCAGTGACGCTTCGACGTCGGCCAGAGTCGTGCGGCCGTAGAGCTGAGGCTCGCGGGTGCCGAGCAAATTCAGGTTCGGTCCGTTCAGGAGGACGATGCGACGCTCCGGCATCAGACCCGATCCGGAACGACCATGCCGACCGGAGCGCCGCTGTTGGCGAGGGCGGCGACGTAGGTCTTGATCGGGTAGGTCTTGTCGCTGCCGTCGGGTCGCATGCGGCCGCGGAAGACGTAGATCGGCTCCAGGTACTGGCGGCCACCGGGCGGTCCGGCCGTGGTGTAGGCGAGGACGACGCTGCTGTAGGTCACGTCCCCTTTCACCTCGGTACCCGCCGGCGCCTGGTCCTCGGGAAGGTCGACTTCGACGTAAGCCTGACCGCTTTCGACGTCCTTCCAGGCTTCCTGCGCCGGGCGGAGCTGGTAGACGTCACCGCGCCGGATCTCGGCCCACCGGAGCGATGCTTCCAGGATGGTCCCGGTCGGACCGAGCGTGACCGTGATGCTCGGGTAACCCGACAGCACGTCCTTCGGTTCCTCGGGGAGAAACTGGACCACGACGCGTTGGGAATCTTCGACGCGTCCGACGACCTGGGCATCGCCGAGGTCGGGTGGCATCAACCCCGTCAACCGGAGCCACTCGCGCGCGAACGCGATGGCGTCGCTATCGCCGGGCAGGTCGCCTTGGAGGACGTCCGCCAGCGAGAAGTACTGGACCAGGTCGGCGGAGATGAAGACCTGACCGGTTCCCGACGCCTCGAACGTCCCGTTCCCTTTGTCCTGGACCGGCGAGCCGATCTTCAGGCGGTCGGCCACCTTTTGCGCTTCGTCGAGTGTCGGGGCCGACCGGATCAGCTCGTAAACGTTGGCCTCCTTCGGCAGCGCGTCGAGGTCGGTCTTGAGCGAGGCTTTCAAGTTGAACGTGTAGCCCTGCTGGTTGGAGGTCGGGATGTCGGGGGAGGGGAGTTCCGAGGTGACTTCGCTCTGCGCGGTGCCGCCGGCGCCGGCGGTCGGTGTTGCCGTCGGCGGTTCGGTCGTCCCGAGCGCACCCGCAGGGTAGAGCGCCAGGAGCGCCGTCAAGATCAAGACAAGACAACCGGCGATCGACAGCATGCCGCCAATCGATCGCACACGATCCCGCTTCAAGTCTCCCTCCTCCACTCCTATCGTGTCGTCTCGGTCACCGGGCGACCGGGTCGACCTCGACGATCCGACGCAACTCGACGATCTGGTCGCGGAGTAGCGCGGCCTTTTCGAATTCCAGGTCTCGCGCCGCGGTTTTCATCTGCGATTCGAGATCCTTAATCAATCTCGCGAGCTCGTCCTTCGGCATCTCGGCGATGATGCCGGTCTTGGCGGTTCCGGTCGCGCGGTACTCGCTCTGCTCCTCGGCCACGGCGCGCACGCGATCGGTGAGATCCTTGATCTCCTTGACGATTCCGCGCGGCTGGATGCCGTGCTGCTCGTTGTGGGCGATCTGGATGGCACGGCGCCGGTAGGTCTCGTCGATGGCGGCCTTCATCGAGCGCGTCATGGTGTCCGCGTACATGATGACCTGGCCGTCGACGTGCCGGGCGGCGCGGCCGATCGTCTGGATGAGGGAGCCCTCGGAGCGGAGGTAGCCCTCCTTGTCCGCGTCGAGGATGGCGACCAGCGACACCTCGGGGAGATCGAGACCTTCCCGCAGCAAGTTGATCCCGACGACGACGTCGTAGATGCCCAGACGCAAATCGCGCAGGATCTCGACCCGTTCCAGGGTCTCGATTTCGCTGTGGAGGTAGTGGGTGCGGACACCCATCTCCTTCAGATAGTCGGAGAGGTCTTCGGCCATCCGCTTGGTCAGGGTCGTCACCAGGACGCGCTCGCCACGACCGATCCGCAGGTTGACCTCGTGCAGGAGGTCGTCGATCTGGCCCTTGGTGGGACGGACGGAGATGGCCGGGTCGATCAGCCCGGTCGGGCGAATCACCTGCTCGACGACGCGCTCGGCGTGCTCCTGCTCGTAGGGGCCGGGCGTGGCGGAGACGAAGATCACTTGATCGAGCATGCGCTCGAACTCGCCGAAGGTGAGCGGACGGTTCTCGCGGGCGGACGGCAAGCGAAAACCGTGCTCGACGAGGACGTCCTTGCGCGAGCGGTCGCCGGCGAACATGCCGCGGACTTGCGGGATCGAAATGTGCGATTCGTCGATGAACATCAGGAAGTCGTCGGGGAAGTAGTCCATCAAGGTCGACGGTTGCTCGCCGGGCCGGCGCCGCGAGAGGTGCATGGAGTAGTTTTCGATGCCGGAGCAGTATCCCGCTTCCTGCATCATCTCCAGGTCGTACATCGTGCGCTGGCGCAGGCGCGCCGCCTCGAGGACTTTCCCCTCGGCTTCCAACTCCCGCAACCGCTCCTCGAGCTCCTGCTGGATGTCGCGGATGGCGACCTGGAGTTTGTCGGAGGTCGTGACGAAGTGTTTGGCGGGGAAGATGTCGGTTTCCAGGCGCTCGACCAGGAGTTCTCCGGTCAGGGGATCGACCTCGACGATCCGTTCGACCTCGTCGCCGAAGAACTCGACGCGGACGGCGATCTCCTCGTAAGCCGGGAAGATTTCGAGGGTGTCGCCGCGAACGCGGAACGTGCCGCGCGTCAAGGTCATGTCGTTGCGGTCGTATTGGATGTCGATCAATTGCCGGACGACCTTGTCCCGCCGGGTGGCGGCGCCGCGTCGCAGCATCACGACCGTGTTCTGGTACTCCTCCGGCGAGCCGAGACCGTAGATGCAGGAGACCGACGCCACGATCAGGGTATCGCGCCGGGTCAGGAGGGCGCGGGTCGCGGCGTGGCGCAACTTGTCGATTTCGTCGTTGATGTCCGCGTCTTTCTCGATGAAGGTGTCGGTGCGCGGCACGTAGGCTTCGGGTTGGTAGTAGTCGTAGTAGGAGACGAAGTACTCGACCGCGTTGTTCGGAAAGAACTCTTTGAATTCGGCGTAGAGTTGGGCCGCCAGCGTTTTGTTGTGGGCGAGGACCAGCGTCGGCCGGTTCACGTGCTCGACGATGTTGGCCATCGTGAAGGTCTTGCCGGAGCCGGTGACCCCGAGCAGCGTTTGCCGCTTGAGGGCGCTGTTGAGACCATCGACGAGTTCGTCGATGGCTTTCGGTTGGTCGCCGGTTGGACGCAGTTCGGACACGATCTTGAAGTCAGGCATAGACACCTCTGGGAGCGATGACGCCCGCGGGAGCGGGCGTGAGGAACAGCTAAGTATAACCGGGGACGCGGGTGACAGTCACGACCTTGGGCTCTGCAGAACGCAATCTCTCCTAACGAATTCGATAGAAATCGGCCTCGGGGCCGCCGGGCGCGATCACGTCGTCGATGTGCCGTATGGCCCAGCGCTGACCGGCGAAGAGGAGGCGGCCGGTCGCTTCGTCGCGTTCGCACCAGGCAAAATCCGAATACTCCTCGCCCATCATCACGCGGGAGTTGCTGGGAGCGGGAAAAGCGAAGACGGGAGCGAGAATCAGGGTGTCGGTGTGGTGGTCGTAGAACTGGTTGACGTAATCGGCGGAGTAGGCGTCGGTCACGGCGATGCCGGTTCGCGTCCGCACGGCGCGTTCGGCGGCGTCGACCGCCGACTCGTCGCCCTCGATGGTGCCGTGGACACCTTGCCAGGTGCCGGCCAGCGACACGTCGGCGCGCCGCCGCAACAACAGGAATTGGGCGCGGCCGTTGAGGCGGCGGAAGACGTAGGCGTCGACGATGTCGGCGGCGATGCGTGGCACGAGGCGCTCCAGCCCTCTAGGTCGCCCAGGCGACCGGTCGATCCGTCGGGGTCGAAATCGATTCTGGCGGGCGGATCGGGACGGGTTCGCACGTCGCGGCATTCCAGCCTGGGCCGCGACCGGGAAGGGCGGGATTCTACCGCAAAATCGGATTGCGGATAACCGTCGTTGTGCGAACGACGCCGAGTGCGAGGGGGCGTGGCAACGCGACATAACGAATCGAGCGCGACGCACGTCCCGCGATGCTCCGCCCCGCTATACTGGCGGCGCCGCCCAGCGCCCCCGATTTGTCTGGGCGCCGTCCGATGCCGGTCGAGAGCGTGGGACCTCATGGCCGAACCGATCGCCGATTCCCGAACGATGGCCGCGACCGTTGACGCATCGGTCGCGCGGTCCTCCGTCGCCGCAACGATCAGCCGGCCCGGCATGCGACTGCTGAGCCCGTTGGTGTTCTTCGGCGGACTCACCAGCATCGGTATCGAGCTCGCCGCGTCCCGGCTGCTGGCGCCCTATTTCGGCAACTCGACGTTTATCTGGGCGAACCTGATCGGTCTCACGCTGACCTACCTGGCGATCGGCTACTACGTGGGCGGCCGCGTTGCCGACCGTCGCCCCGAGCCGTGGCTCCTTTATGTCGTGACGGCGATCGCGGCTTTCGCGGCGGGCGTCATCCCGTTCGTCTCGCGGCCGATTCTCGAGACGTCGTTGAGCGCGTTCGACCGGTTGGCGGTCGGCGCCTTCTACGGGTCGCTGGTCGGGGTGATTCTGTTGTTTGCGGTGCCGGTGACCCTGCTCGGGTTCGTGACGCCGTTCGCGATCCGGCTGCGCCTGGCCAACGTCGACGAGGCCGGCAACACGGCCGGGCGGATCTACGCGCTCTCGACCATCGGCTCGATTGCCGGTAGCTTCCTCCCGGTCATCGTGTTGATACCGACGATTGGGACCGCGAAGACCTTTCTGACCCTGTCGCTCGCCTTGCTTGCGCTGTCGATCGCGGCCCTGATCGACGCGCGAGCGTTGGGATGGGCGGGCCTCGCCGGGCTTCTGGCGGTCGCCCTGCTCGTCGTCGGTGCCACGAAGGCGGACGCACGCATCAAACCGCCGTACCGGGGGGAGTTGGTCGAAGAGGCGGAGTCCGAGTACAACTACATCCAGGTGCTCAAGGAGGGTGACCGCTATCTGCTGGCCCTGAACGAGGGGCACGCGATCCATTCGATCTACGATCCCAATAGCCTCCTCACCGGCGGACCGTGGGACTATTTCATGGTCGGGCCGCTGTTCAATGCGCAAGCGGACACGACGGCGGTCAAGAATGCCCTGTTCATCGGTTTGGCCGGCGGCACGGCGGCTCGCCAGTCCGCGGCGGCGTACCCGGGCGTGAGGATCGACGGCGTCGAGATCGATCCGGAAATCGTGCGGCTGGCCAAGAAATACTTCGCGCTCGACCGGCCGGATGTCAATATCGTCGTCGACGACGGTCGCTACTTCCTCCGCCGGACCGATCGCCACTACGACTTAATCGGCATCGACGCCTACCGGCAGCCCTACATTCCGTTCCAGTTGACCACTAAGGAGTTCTTCCAGGAGGTTTCCGCTCATCTGTCGCCGGACGGCACGGTGGTCGTGAACGTCGGGCGTGCCGGCACGGACTACCGCCTGGTCGACGTGATCGCTTCGACGATGCGCGCCGTCTTTCCGGACGTCTACGAAATCGACGTCAGTGGTTATGACAACACGATGGTGATCGGCACGAAGCAGGCATCCGCTTTGGGCAACTTCGGACACAATGCAGCCGCCCTCTCCGCCGATTCGGTGTTGCGAACCGTGGCGGATTGGAGTCTGGCCGGTGGCAACATGCGCGAGGTGCCGCCGGGCGGGACGGTGTTTAGCGACGACCTGGCACCGGTCGAATGGGTCGTCGATCAGATGATCGTCGACGCCGCACGAAAGGGCGAAGATCCTTGAGCGTCACCATCCAGACGGCCGTAGTCGAGCGGCAGTCGCCCCCGGTTTCGACGCTGCCGGTTCTGCGAAGCCGACTCTTGTCGCAGTTGCCGGGTGTGATTCACGGCGTCACCCGGAGAGTCGTTGGGTTGGGTGCGGCAGACGGCAACGTCGGGTTTGGGTCGCCTCGCGACCGAGACGACGCCTGGCGCATGCGGCAACACTGGTGCGCCTCGGTCGGGATTGACGCGGAACGGCTCGTCACGGTCCACCAGGTTCACGGGACGGGCGTCGCCGTCGCCACGCGCGACGCCGCCGGGTGTGGTGGCACCGTGGGGTCCGCGCCACTCGCGAATGCCGATGCCATCGTGACGCCGGACCGGGGCGTGGCCCTGATGACCCTCCATGCCGACTGTTTGCCGATCCTGCTGTGCGACCCGGCGGTACCGGTCGTCGCGGCCGTCCACGCCGGATGGCGAGGAACGGTCGCGGGTGTCGCCGAACGCGTCATGGCGGCACTGTGCGACGATTTCGGTGCCGAGTCGGATCGAACAATCGCGTATCTCGGACCGGCGAATCGATGCTGTTGCTACGAAGTCGGCGACGAGGTCGTCGCCGCCTGGCTCGAGTTCGATCCCGGCGACAAGGCCCGCGCGCTCGCACGCGTGGGCGATCGCTGGCACTTCGACGTGGTCGTCGCGAATCGTTGGAGTCTGGTGCGGCGGGGCGTGCGGCCGGGGAACGTCGAGACGAGCGAGATCTGCACGCAATGCCGGGCGGACCAGTGGTTTTCGCATCGCGCCCAGGGTCCATCGACCGGCAGGTTCGGCGCGGTCATCGCCTTGCAGGAGCGATGAGGTTGTGCCAGGCGATGACCTACGAGGAGCTACGGACCCGGATCGAGCGAGTGCGCGACGAGGTGAGGGAGGCGGCGATCCGGTCGGGGCGGGACCCGGAATCGGTCACGATCGTCGCGGTTTCGAAGACCGTCGACCGCATCGCGGTCGATCGTGCCCACGCGCTCGGTCTCCGGCATTTCGGCGAGAATCGGGTGCAGGATGCCCGCGCCAAATTCGCGCCGCCGCTGCCCGCGGAGACGGTGCTTCACCTGATCGGGCAACTTCAGACCAACAAGGCCGCAGTTGCCGCCCGCCTGTTCGATCTCATCGAGTCCGTCGACCGGCCGTCGCTGATCGACGAGCTCGAACGTCAGGGCGCCAAACTTGATCGGTCCCTTTCGGTGCTCCTCCAAATCAACGTCGCGGGCGAGGAACAGAAGGCGGGTTGCGCGCCGGCCGAGGTGCGCGACCTTGTTGCGCGAATCGAAGAATGCGGTCATCTGGGGTTGCGCGGCTTGATGACCATGGCGCCGCTTGTCGTCGATCCCGAGGAGACGCGTCCGGTCTTTCGGCGATTGCGGGAATTGCGGGATGAGCTGTGCGCTTCGGTACCGAGTCGAGATCTTCCGGTGCTCTCAATGGGGATGACCAACGACTTCCCGATCGCGATCGAGGAAGGAGCGACCCACATCCGCGTCGGTCGGGCGATATTCGGGGGGTAGCTCGGTCCGCGTTCGGGTCAGCGACCGCCGGCCGGGCTCGCTTGAGGCGCGGCCACCGGCGTGGCGGCCGGAGCAGCGGTTCCAGACGAGACGGTCGCGATCTGGTCAAGCAGATTCTTGAGGCGGGTCTGCGCGTCCCCGTAAGCCGCCCAGTCGGCGCGTGCCAGTGCCGCTTGCCCGTCCTGATACGCCGCCAATGCCTGCTGCGCCAGGTCCGTTATCCCCGCCATTCCCGGTGGTGATGCTGCCGGTGCGGTTTCCAGCGGTCCGGTCACGGTCTCGCTCCCTTGGGTGAGGGCGGCGAGCGCGTCGTCGAGCGTTTCCCGCATCACGACGCGCTCGTTCGAGGCGACGATGACGCGCTTCAATTCCGGCAGGGAGCCCTGGGTGCCGGTGGCTTGAAGGTAGAGCGGCTGGACGTACAGAACGCTCTCCCCGATCGGAATCACGAGCAGGTTGCCACGGATCACCTGTGAGCCCGATTGGTTCCAGAGCGAGATCTGGGCCGAGATGTCCGGTTCCTGATCGATCCTGGCTTCGATTTGCGCCGGGCCGAAGACGGTCTCCTGGCGTGGGAAGCGATAAAGGACGAGTGCCAGGCGACCGTCGGTCCCCGCGCGGCCGGCCATCCAGGCGGTCATGTTTTGCCGATCGGTATTGCCGCCGGGGGTGAAGGGCCGGATCAGCGCGAAATCCGGACTGCTCTCCGTCGGGAGCGTCATCGTGACGTAATAGGGTTCCATCCGCTGCGGCGTCCCGTTGACCTGCTCCATCGGCACCGCCCACCGATCCTCGCCGTTGTAGTAGGCGGTCGGATCGGAGACGTGAACGGATGCGTAGACGTCGGACTGCACGTCGAAGAGCACTTCTGGGTAGCGCCAGTGCGCGGCGATCGCGGGCGGAGCTTCGGCGATCGGACGGAAGAGGTTGCCGAAGATCTCGCCGTAGGAATCGGCGATCGGATCCGGCTCCGCGGTCCGGTAGAGTGTTGTCGTCCCGTCGTAGGCGTCGACGACAATCTTGACGCTGTTGCGCAGGTAGTTGATGCCACGGGTGCGCGTGGCGCCCGGGAAGCGATCCGATTCGGTGTACGCATCGACGACCCAGTAGAGTTTGCCGTCGGCGATCACCAGATACGGGTCATCGTCCAGGCGAAGAAAGGGAGCGATCGTTTGGACGCGATCGGCGACGGTGCGGTGCAACAGGACTTCGCTGGTGTCCGTGAGCGTGCCGCTCAAGAGGATCTTTCGGTCGCCGAGATGGACGGCGAGGAGAAGCCGGCGAAGGTAGTTGTCGAGTTTGATCGCGCCGCGAGGGTCGCCCTGGTATTGGTAGGCGCTGACCTGCGTACTGTCGGCCTCGATCGTCCCGGCAAACTCGGTCTGAGCGGTGTGGACCGCGGCCCAGTCCTCGGTTCCCTCGCCAAAGTAGATTTCCGGCCGATCGATCGTGTAGATGCCGGTGCCGGTCGGCGGAATCCGCTCGACGAGAAATACCGGCAGTCCCTGGGAGGAGACTTCGCCGGCGGGACTGACGACCGCGCCGTAACCGTGGGTGTAGACCAGGTGCCGGTTGGTCCAGGTCTGGGCCGTGGCTTGCAAACCGTTGGGATCGAGTTCGCGGGCCGAGAGGACGACCTGTTGGATGCTCCCATCGGGTCGATACCGATCGACGTCGACGTCGCGGAACACGTAATAGGACGTAAATGACTGGAGTTGTTGGTAGGTGGTGCGAATGACGCGGTAGTCCCACAGCCGGATGTTCCGTAGCGTGTCGGGATACTGGGCGAGCAGCGATGCGGTGACGGGTGCCTGGCCCGTGAGCTCGCGCTCCGGCACGCCGTCGAGCCCGAAGCCGGCGCGCGTCATTGCGAGGTTGTTGGCGATGTACGGACGCTCGCGGGTCAGTTCGCTCGGTTCGACGACGACTTGCTGGACGACGGCCGGCAGGAGAAAAGCGAGGACGACGGTCGCGACGGCCCAGAGAACGACGGAGCCCACGAGGAGGCGGACCCGCCCGACGAAGGCGTTGACGAGGAGCAGACCGGCGATGCCCAGGGTGAGCACGGCCAGGACCCAATTCGCCCAGCGTTGGACGTGGACGTCGGTGTAGCTGGCGCCGAAGACGACACCGCGATCCGAGTAGACGAGATCGTAGCTCGCCAGGACGTTGCGGAAGGCGACGACGACGAGAATGGCGCCGCCGAGCGCGAAGAGGTGGACCCGTGGCTGCCGCGGAATGACGCGGATGCTGCGCACCGTCATGCCGAGGCGCACGGCGTAGACGAAGGCGACGGCGATCGCCGTCGCCACCAGGAGGGCGAACGCGCCGTTTTGGAGGACGTGGAGCCCCGGCAGGGCGAAGACGTAGAAACCGACGTCGCGGTGGAAAACGGGGTCGCGCAGACCGAAGGCGTTCCCGTGTATCCAGAGGAGCCAGGTTTCCCACCGATTGGCAGCGGCGACCCCGAACAGGACGGCGACGATCGCGGTCGCCGCGACGACCGCGACGCGGAGCGTCCGTTCGGCGAGGGCGGCGACTCGGCCGCCCGCTTGGGTGTCGCTCGTCCGGCGGAGGGCCAGCGCCAGGTTGCCACCGAAGATCGCCGTGGCGAGGACCGCGCCGAGGACAAACGCGACGAACTGCGCGGTATACCGGGTGGTAAGGACACCGCGGTAGCCCATGCTCCCGTACCACCACCAATTGACCCAGAACGCCGCGCTCGCGAAGATGAAGATCGCGATCGCGGCAATCACCGCCGCGGCGACCAGCATGCGTTTTGTCGAAGGAGAGAGGTGGGGGCGAGGAAGCGATCGTCGCGTTGGGGCGGGCCGGGATTCAACGGGACGCACTCGGCGCGGGCTCAGGAACCGCTTGACCACCGGCGAAGGATCCTTTTCATCGATCGACGCTCCGGCGCGGTCGTTCCCGGAGATCGGCAGCGCCGACGGGCCATCGTACCATCCCGGCAGACTGGCCAACCAACGCGCGAAGTGCCACCATTCCCTTGGGCGACGACGCCGTTCGTACATCCGGGATACCGATACCGATGATCGTTCGCAGCCTGGGCAGCGGCAGTTCCGGCAACGCGCTGGTGGTCGAGACCGCCAGGACGACGTTGCTCGTCGACTGTGGACTCTCCGCGGCGACGCTTGCGCGCGGCTTGAAATTGGGCGGGCGCGGGTTCGAAGCGTTGTCGGCGGTGGTGGTCAGCCACGAACACGTCGATCACGTGCGGGGGCTGCAACGACTCCTCAAGGTGGGCGTACCCCTCGTCGCGACACAAGGAACGCAGCGGGCGCTCGACGTCGGTCGAGCGGCGTTTCTGCCGATCCGCCACGGCGAGACCGTGGAACTCGATCTCGGGGTGAGGGTGCTCGCCCTCGGGGTGTCCCACGACGCCGCCGAACCCTGCGGTTTTTGCATCGACGGCGACGGCGTGCGTCTGACCGTGATCACGGACCTCGGAACCGCGGACAGCCACCTGTGCGAGTGGATCGCGACCTCCGACCTGATCGTGCTCGAAGCCAACCACGACGAGCGATTGCTGCGCTCAGGACCGTATCCGGCGCACCTGAAACGCCGGGTGCTCTCGGCGACCGGACACCTCTCGAACGTCGATTGCGGGCTCCTGCTGCGGCGTGCGCTCGCGGCGGCCGACGGTGACAAGACGATCTGGCTTGCCCACCTCTCGGCGGTCAACAACCGACCCGATCTCGCGGTGGCGACGGTGGCAACGGCGCTGGCGGACAGCGGCAACGCCGCCTTCGACATCCGGGCGCTGCCGCGCCAGGGAGCGCCGGTGGTTTGGCGTTCGGACGCTCCGCTCGGCAGTCCGGCGCAACCGCAGCAACTGGCGCTGTTTTGAGGCCACGAACCCGGTTGGGATGCCGTGCCCAACCGCCCGGGCCGGGAGCCGAAGCCCGGCTATACTCGGCGCGTTGTCGGTGCCCTCACCGGTGGGCCGCCGGTGATTCGTCGGGGAGCCTCCACTGTCTACGATCCTGTTGATCCACGATCGCATGGCGACTACAGTCTTGCTGTTCATGGCAGCGGTCGGGTTCTGGGGGCTGTGGAGTTTTGTGCGGGGAGGAGTCCTCGGGGGCAGTCTGTCGGGCGCCCTGGTGATCGGCCAGATCCTCATCGTCGTGCAAGGACTGTTCGGAGCCGTCTTGTACGCCGACGGTTTCCGACCGGCCACCTCGATCCACCTGCTCTACGGGGTCACCGCCGCGATCGTCCTTCCCTTTGTTTGGTCATACGCGAGGGAGCGTCAGCCCCGTCAGTCCCTGCTGTTCTACAGTCTCGTATCGCTTTTCATCGCCGGTCTGGCGATCCGCGGCATGACCACCGGTAGCTAATTTTGTTCAGCAACCCCTGGACTTTTGCACCGCCGCCTGACCGACCACGGGCGGTGAAATGGCGCCGATGCGGGACACCTTGAACGGGCAAAGTGGGCGGTCGCCCGGGTGCCCGACGGCGATGAATCCGAGCCCGCTGGGTTTACGTACACCCATTGTGACGGCAAGGCAACGGAACGTTGTCGTCAAGTTTGCCGCAACCAACGCTTTGGTGTGGTTGTTGCCAGTACTTTCGTGAAATTGTTGACAAACCAAGTTCCTGCGCGTACAATCTGAC
>DATBFX010000176.1:0-3554 GCA_036558305.1 Thermomicrobiales bacterium
TATCGCAGGAAGAAAGGAGTCACGCTTCGTGGAGACCACGGCCATCCGTCGCATCGCCGTCATCGGCGCCGGCATCATGGGCCACGGCATCGCCCAGGAGTTCGCCGCGGCCGGCTTCGAGGTCGGTCTCTACGACGTCGACGAGGCGCGGCTGCAAGAGGGGCTCACGCGCATCACTGCCAATCTCGACCGGTTGGCGGCAGCGGGTGTCGTCGCCCCCGACGCCGCCGGGACCGCACCGACTCGCATCCACCCCAGCACCACGCTCGCCGAGGCGACGGCCGATGCGGACTATGTCGTCGAAGCCGCACCGGAGCATCTGCCGCTGAAGCGCGACCTCTTCGCCGAATTCGACCGCCTCTGCTCACCGGCGACCATCCTCGCCAGCAACACCTCGACCTTCACCCCGAGTTCGCTCGCATCGGCCACGCGCCGCCCCGATCGCGTTCTCGTCACCCACTATTTCAACCCGCCCTTTCTGGTCCCGTTGGTCGAAGTCGTCCGCGGCCCGCAGACCGCGGACGCGACCGTCGCCGCCACCTTCACCCTCCTGAAAAACCTCGGCAAATCCCCGGTCGTCGTTCAGAAAGAGGCTCCCGGCTTCATCGGGAACCGCCTCCAACTCGCCCTGGTGCGCGAAGCCCTCTCGATCGTCGCCCAGGGACTCGCCACCCCCGAAGACGTCGACCTCGTCGTCCGCACCAGTCTTGGCCGCCGCTGGGCGGTCGCTGGCCCCTTCGAGACCAGCGACGCCGCCGGTCTCGACACCGTCCTCGCCGTCGCCGCCCAACTCTTCCCCGCCATCGAATCCTCCCCCGAGGTCCCCGCCCTCCTGCACGACATGGTTGCCCACGGCGACCTCGGCCACAAGAGCGGCAAAGGTTTCTACGACTGGCCGCCCGACGCGGCGGAAGCGCTCCGCGAGCGGATCAGGCGGGCGCTGATCGAGATCGCGCGGTGGGACACGGACCGGAGCACCGCACGATGACCAGTGACCGGTCCGACCTCTTCAGATGTCGCGACGACGAGTTGGACGCGGCAAGCGATGCCCTTCGACTCACGAGGAGCGAGGCGTCAGACGTCTCACCGTCGCGAGAAGATGGCGGCGAACGAGCTCTTTGAGGTCATCGACCGACTCGTAGTCGAAGACGATTCCCTGCTGGCGACACTCGCGCTTGAACTCGGTCAACTTCCGGTACTGTTCGGGATCAAGGTGGCTCGGGACCACCGGAACCGACGAAAAGTAGAGCAGGACCGGCTTCCGCTGTTGCCGGAACTCCTGGATTTCCTCAACCGTTCTCGATGCTTCGCGACCCGTCGGCGTCCCGAGGCGCGTCCAAAAGATGCCGATCAATATGTCTGAACTGTGGACAAGTTGGCGATTGAGGATTTCCTGGGGCGACTCACCCATTTCCGGTGCCGCCTCGAATTCCCACACCACCGGCAGAACAACGGCCTGTTGCTCAATCGCGTGACCACTGTTCCATTCGAAGACGGTCTTTCGGATGGCTATTCGCTCGTTCGCCCCATCGGGCGGGGATGCGATCAGGACTCGATAGACCGTCGCTTGGAACGGTATGGTTGGGCAGTCTCCCGTGGCAAGGACGGTTACGAGCGGCCGTTGTTCCCGGATGTGGTGCCGCGCTCGAACGCTTCGACGTATGAATACGCATCGGGCATCAGATCGATGCGCATCCAGGTTCGCTCGGGCGTGCGCGAGATCACGACCAGGCCCTCGTCGCGCAGCGCATAGACGTCGGTGCCGGTGACCTCGATGCCGTCCTCGGGCAGCCCGGCATGGTAGAGGGTGATTTGCCGGATCCCCCCGTACGTCGGCCCGCGGAAACCCTCCATGTAGTCGGGGCCGACTGCCTGCTGCGCCTTCACCAACGTCGCCAACAACTCGGCCTGATGGCGGTTCAGTGCGGTGGTCTCGATCATTGCTGGCTCCCTTCTTCGGCCCGGTGCACGCATCGTCCCGAGGGATCCGGCCGCGAGTCGATCGTCGCTACGGCACCCCGAAGTATACGGATGCCTCCCAGGTTCTCAGCCATCACCGACTGGCGCCGCCCTCACCGTCATCATCGTCCTGACCGATCAACTCGTCGATGTCGGTCACGTTGATCACCCGAAGATCGGGAACGTAAGGCACCTGCCGATCGGGACGGTGTACCACCGCGCCCGGCATTCTTCTGACCCAATCCCGCCACGCTTCGATGTCCGCTCCGATCGGCGGTGGATCATTCGCCACAACGATCTCCTTTGGCCGCGACGTGGGCGGCAACCTCGATCGCCGGCCGCAGTCGGCGACGACGTCAGGTCCGTCCGGCCCCGGCGTCAACCGTCGCAATCTCTCGTCCGTCCCCGCCGCCCATTGCCGCGCCCGACGAACGGGCGGTCAACTCGCGAATCCGCGCCTCCGTCGGCAGGAACCAGGCGAGGACGATCGTGCCGGAGGCGACGACCGCCTGGAACCGCATCGCGTTCTGGATCCCGTAGGCGTCGCCGATCGCGCCCATGATCGGCACGCCGATCGCCCCCATTACGAAGCCGACGCCGAGGATGAGACCGGAGGCCATTCCGGCCCGCCCGGCCATCAACTGCTGACCGATCACGAGGAGCAGGGGTCCGGTCGAGGCGGCGAGCAACCCGATCAACGCCGCGCTGCCGAACGCCGGCCACCCTGGGAACTGGGCGAAGAGGAGGATGCAGGGGACGCTGAGGACCGACGAGATCATCAGCAGCACCCGGCGCCCGTACCGGTCGGCCAGCGAACCGGAACCGACGGTGCCGAGGGCGCTGGTCAGCAGCAGCGTCGTCGCCAGCGAACCGTAGAAGGCGGCGTGGTAGCCCATCTCCTTGTACCAGGTCGGGATGAACGATTGGATGCCGAACATCGTCCAGGAGCGCAGCATCATCATCCCGATCACGACCGCCAGCGGTCCGACGGGGATCGGCGGCAGCGCCACCGCACCGGTGCGCGACCGCCGGACCAGACGCCGCGAGATCGTCCGCATCTCGACCAGCATCCAGAGCGCGATCGTCATCCCCGGCACGATCATCGCCGCGGTCCCGTGCACCCCCATCAGCGCGAACAATGCCGCCCCGATCAACGGCCCGATCGCGATTCCGAGCGTGCCGCCGACGACGTAGATCGACATCGCCGTGTTCCGCTGCTCCTCGCTGATCACGGCGCTGGCGTTGAGCGCCCCCATCGGGTGGTAGGCGCCAGAACCGATCCCCGCCAGCGCCGCCAGCGCAATCAGCAGGTGGAAATTCGGCGCGAACCCGAGCACGGCGAACATCGCCGCCGTCCACATCAGGCAGAGCCCGATCAACCGCGTCCCGCGGCGGTCGGCGATCCAGCCGAAGAGCGGCTGCGACAGTGACGCCATGCCGCTGTACGCCAGCGCCACCAACCCGACCGTACTCAGCTTGAGATCGAACTTGTCGGTCAGCAGCGGGTAGAGAACCGGCAACACCCCGGCGTACATGTCGACCGTCAGGTGCCCGAGCATCAGGGTCAGCAGCGGCCGGTTGCGGACGACGTCGAG
>DATBFX010000177.1:0-5075 GCA_036558305.1 Thermomicrobiales bacterium
CTGCTGCCGGGCGCCGGCATTGCCCAGGTCCAGGTCAACCAGACCTTCATCCCGCAGGGACCGTCGCCGAAGTTCGGGGAGATCAGCATCGTCCAAAGCGGCGATGCGCCGCCCAACGGCACCGTCGGCGGCGCGGTGCAAGCGATCCTGCTCGATCCCGCGCTCGGCCCGCAAACGATGTTCATCGGCGGCGTGAACGGCGGCATCTGGCGCACGAGCAACGGCGGCGCGAGCTGGACGCCGCTGACCGACAACCAGGCCTCGCTCTCGATCGCCAGCCTCGCGCTCGACCCGACCGATCCCAGCGGGAAGACCGTGATCGCCGGCGTCGGCATCACCTCGAACGGCGCCTGGAACAACTTCAATACCGGCAACGAGTTCGGACGCGGCGGCGCGCGCACCGGGCTCATCTATTCGAGCGACGGCGGCAACTCGTGGTCGGCGCTGGGCGCGGCCTCGCTCACCGGCCAGAGCGTGATCGGGGTGGCGGCGGCGGGAAGCACCATCCTGGCGGCCACCTTCGAGGTACAGAATACGACGCAGACCACCGCGGCAAGCGGGGCGTACGGCCTGTACCGCAGCGTCAACGGCGGACTGAGCTTCGGCCTGGTGTCGGGGGCGGGGACGGGCCTTCCCGCCGGCCCGGTGACGGCGCTGGTCGCCGACCCGCAGAATGCCGGCAACTGCGGCGGGCAGAACTCCGGCACGTTCTACGCCTCGGTCACGTCGGCGAGCACCCCGTCGGCGACCGGCGTCTACGTCTCGCACAATTCCGGACAGAGCTGGACCCCGGTGTTCACCAGCGCCACCGCCGTGAGCGGCGGGCCCAACATCATCACCGGCGCAACCAATCAGATGGTCCCGAAGCTTGCGGCGGGACCTAACGGCTCGGTCGCGATCGCTCTCGCTGAAATGCAACCCGTCCCGTCTGGCGGCTGCCCCTCCGCTTCCCCGACCTGCGGTCCGCAACTCAAGGGCCTTTACTTGTCGCAGAACGGCGGCGGATCGTGGTCGGCACTCAAAGTGCCCGACACCAACCTGGGGGTGATGCAGGCGGCCGTCAACCTCGCGGTGGCGATCGACCCCACCGACACGCGCATCGTCTACGTCACCGGCGACGGCATCCCCGACAGTCCCTTCACGGTTCCCGCCTTCCGGGTGCGCGGGGATACCGCCACCAGCATCACGCTCGCGCGCACCAGCAACGGCTCGACGGCGCATTCGGACTCGCGCGGGCTCGTCGTCGACGCCGCGGGCAACCTGTGGATGACCAGCGACGGCGGCGTCTACATGCGCAGCAACCCGCAGAGCGACAACGGCGTCTGGACCGGGTTCAACACCAGCACGTTGCAGGTGCAGGAGACCTACAGCGTCGCCTACGACAGCTTGAACAAGCGGCTCGCCGCCGCGATGCAGGATACCGGCGTGGCGCTGCAATCCGCGCCCAACAGCCCGCTGTGGCTCGCCTTAGCCGGAGCGGACGGGACCAACGTCCTGATCAACGGCCAATTCACCGCCAACACGAGCGCGCTCTACTTCACGACCGACAGTCTCGGCACCGCCAACCGGATCGTCTACAACGCCAGCGGCAATCAGATCAGCCCGAACGCGAGCACGACGTTTGCGTTGGGCGTGCCGCTCCTTTGCAGCTACAACCCGTCGAGCGGCGACTTTGCGGGCTGCATCGCCTGGGACGACAGCTCGGGCGACACCGTCAGCACCAGCCCGTTTTCCGCCCCGATCGTGCTCAACCGGGCGACTCCGACGATGCTCGCGATCGCGCCGGGCTATCAGGACTTCAACGGCGTCACGGGAAACCACGTCTACGTCGCGCAGGATACGACGCCTTCGTCGGCCGGCAGCGTCAATCTGCAAACCACCAGCGTCGGCACGGTCGACAACGACTCGACCGTGACGACGCTCGCCTACGGCATCCCCGCCGCCAACAACACCGGAAGCTCCGCCAATCCCAACGCGCTGCTCGCCGGCGTGAAGGCGAACGACGGCAAGGGCGAGCTCTGGTTCAGCAGCAATGTCGGGACCGGCGGAACGCCGCTCGTGCGGCTTCCCGCCTATGCGCTGGCGGGCGGCCTATCGCCGACCGCGACGGTGTTCGACCCGACCTCGCCCAGCGCGCAAACCGCGCCGGGGCAGATCAGGTTCTACGTCGCCGACAGCGTCAACCTCTGGGGCACGCAGAACCAGGGCACGACGATCGCGTCCCTAACCCCGAACCTGCCCGCCGGCTTCGTGCGGCCGACGGCGGTCGAGTTCATCTCCAACAACGGCGTCAACGCACTGCTGGTGGGCGGCCTCAACACCCCGCTCTCCTGCGATTCATCGGTCAACGGCTGCGTCATCAGCAGCCAGCAAAGTCCGATCACGGTCGCGGACAGCGACGGCAACGGCAACCTGTCGAGCTGGCGGGCGCTTGGACAGGGTCTGCCCAACGCCTGGGTGGCGCAGCTCGTCTACTATCCCGCGGTCGACGTGCTGGTGGCGGGAGCGGTCGGCCGCGGCGTGTTCGCGCTCTACGACGTCACCAGCTACTTCGCCCAGGCGACGGCGTTGCAGTTCGGGCTGGCCAACAACAGCTCGATCCCGGATGCGTC
Organism: Thermomicrobiales bacterium; assembly: GCA_036558305.1. GTDB lineage: Bacteria > Chloroflexota > Chloroflexia > Thermomicrobiales > UBA6265 > DATBFX01. The sequence continues at coordinate 2,613 of DATBFX010000177.1, forward strand.
CTACCTGACCGACGGGACCGCGCTCAACGGCACGGCGTTCTCGCGGCCGCTGGTCAAATACGGCACCGGCACGCTGACGATCGCCGGGGCGGCGAGCTACACGGGAGGCACCACCATCAAGGACGGCGTGCTGGCGCTCGGCGTCGGAGGGACGGGCGGCAGCATCCTGGGCGACGTGGCGTTTTGCGCCGACGCGGGCGACGCGTCATGCAACGCCAGCGCCAACAAGTTCCTCGTGTTCAATCGATCCGACAGCTCCACGTTCGGCGGCGCCATCTCGGGCCTGGGCCAGGTGGTGCAGGCCGGCAGCGGGCAGACCATCCTGACCGGCGCCAGCACCTACAGCGGGCCCACCACGGTCGCCGCCGGCCTGCTCACCGTGAACGGCTCGATCACCTCGAGCGTGCTCGTCGATGCCGGCGGCGCGCTCGGCGGCTACGGCGCGGTGGGCTCGACCACAATTCTCGCCGGCGCGACGCTGTCGCCGGGCAATTCGGTCGGCACGCTGACGGTCAACGGCAGCCTGGTGCTCGCGGCAGCGAGCCTGTACATGGTGGAGGTGCAAGGCAATACCGCCGACCGCACCAATGCCAGCGGGACGGCGACCTTGGCGGGGACCGTCGCGGTCTCGTATCTCGGCGGCAAGCTGGCGCCCAGATACACCATCATTTCGGCGTCCGCAGGACGCGCCGGGACGTTCGATTCGCTCGTCCCGATGAATTTGCCGGCGTTCGTCACGGCGAGCCTCGCCTATACCCCGACCGACGTCGAGCTGCATCTCGCGTCCGGTATCGGCCGCATCCCCAACCTCACGCGCAACCAAGCCGAGGTCGCCGCGGCGCACGCCGCACGTTTTGTTCAGCAATATCGGTCCGATAGTTGCCAGTCATCGTCGAGAACCGCTCGACCAGGAGACTACAATCCAGGCAGCAGAGACTTGGACACTGCTGTTGTGGAATGTCAGCTCTTGGCACTCACCGCCGCGGTCCAACGATGCCCGCTTCTACGTCGGCTCGTGGGACCAAACCGCAAATGTTGCGAACGGCACCGATTCGACGCTGCTGACCCGTTGCTGAGAGAGCGCGGCGTCATCCGCCGCCGGCTCACAGGAAGAACCAGCTGGCATCGACCGTATGCACGCCGTTCACCTGGATGACGCTCTCCGCGGCCGGGTCGTTGTTCGTGTTCAACTGGATGAAGGTATCGGTCCCGTTGGTGAACCAGTTGATCTGGCCCGGCGCCGTGAACGCCGCCGTGTCCATGAAGGTGAAGTTCTGATCGCCCCCCAGCGTGTCGTCGGCGTCCATGTTGGTGAAGTGGAGGAAGTCGCCCTCCGCACGGTTGAAGTCGACGACGACGTCGGGGCGGTACGGCTCACTGTCGGCGACCGACGACCACAGGAATACGTCGCCGCTCCCTTCGCCTTGCAACGTGTCGAGCCCGACGCCGCCGGCGATGACGTTGACCCCATCGTTGCCGGTGAGGAAGTTGTCGAACTCGTTGCCGACCAGATTGATCGCCGCCGTCGTGGTCTGGTCGGCATACAGCACCTCGACTTCGGACCCGGCCGCGAGCGCGTAGCTCACGCTGGTCTGCACCTGATCTATGCCCTCGCCGACATTTTCCAACACCAGGTCGCCGGGATCGTCGACGATGAAGAAGTCGAAGCCTTGGCCGCCCTCCATCGTGTCGGCGTTGGTGCCGCCGTCGATGATGTCGTCGCCGCCGAGACCCAAGATGGTGTCGGCGCCCCCGCCTCCGTTCAACACGTTGGGGTAGTCATTGGCAAAGATGAAGTTGTCGAGGTCGTTGCCGGTGCCGCTGAGGCCGCCGATATTGGCCAGCTCCAGGTCTTCGACGTTGTCTCCGAGCGTGTAGTCGATGAAGGCGTAGACCGTGTCGGAGCCTTCGCCGGCAAATTCCGTCACCACGTCGGCCGCGTGGTCGACGATGTAGGTGTCGTCGCCGGTTCCGCCCCACATGGTGTCGGCCTGGTCACCGTCGTTGAGGATGTCGCCGGCGTCGAGGATGCCGTTGTCGCCGAGGAAGGTACCGCCGTCGAGGGTGTCGTCGCCGCCGAAGCCCTTGAGCACGTCGGTGCCGTCTCCGCCTAATAACGTGTCGTTATCCTCGCCACCCCACAGGACGTCGTTGCCGCCATGGCCGGAAAGGTTGTTGGGGCCGTCGAGGCCGTTGAGCGTGTTGTCGCCATCGTCGCCGGTCAAGTAATCCGCGTGGTCGGAACCGATGAGGCATTCGATGCTGTCGAGGTGGTCGCCGGCGGAGCTGTAACCGGTCTCCAGCGAGACCTGGACCCCCTCCGGCGATCCCTCGTAGGACGCCGTGTCGATGCCGTCGCCGCCGTAGATCTGGTCGTAGCCGCCGCCGCCGTTGATGACGTCGTTGCCTTCGTTGCCCCATAGCACGTTGGCTTGATCGTTGCCGTAGAGCTCGTCGTCGTAT
>DATBFX010000178.1:0-1572 GCA_036558305.1 Thermomicrobiales bacterium
CCGGGGTGGCGAAACTGGCTATACGCGCCTGACTTAAAATCAGGTGTCCCCCACGGGGGCGTGCGGGTTCGAGTCCCGCCCCCGGCACTCGTGCGCGGCGGATATTCCTGACGGTGCGACCGCCTCGGCCGTTAGCGCCTCGATGTGTTCATGAGCACGGAGGCCCCGTACAGACCGGCGGTCACCACGTCCGGCCTATCGTCGCCGTTGACGTCGCCAATCGCCACCGAGGCAGCCCAGGGTCTCGTCGCAAACTCGAGCTTCTCCCGGAAGCTGCCGTCGCCTTTGTTCAGGAATACTGAGACCGTGCTCGGCTCCTCCAGGTTTGCGGTCGCAAGGTCGGCGGCGTCATCGCCGTTCAGGTCGCCGATCGCGACCGAATAGGGATAGCGTCCCGGGTAGTCCCGCTTGGCGGCGAACTTGCCATTGCCTCTGTTCAGGAGCACTGAGACGGTGTTCGCGCCGAGGTTCGCCGTCGCCAAATCCGGCCTGGGGTCGCCGTTCAGGTCGCCGATCGCGATCGACTGAGCGCCGTCTCCGGTTGCGTAGTCGACCTTGGCCTCGAATCGACCGTCGCCCTTGTTCAGGAGCACGGAGACTGTGCTCGCGGACAAGTTCGCGGTCGCCAGATCCGGCCTGCCGTCGCCGTTCAGGTCGCCGATCGCGACCGAGGTGGGCCCCCTTCCGGTTCCGTAACTGGCCTCAGGCTGGAAGCTACCGTCGCCTGTCTTCATGAGCACGGAGACGGTATTCCCGCCGGCGGCCACTAGGTCCGGCTTGCTGTCCCCGTTCAGGTCGCCGATCGCGACCGCGGAGGAGCCGCGCACTCGGTAGTCGACCTTATCCTGGAAGCTGCCGGCCCCCTTGTCGAGGAGCACGGAGACGCTGTTCGCGTAGCGGTTCGCGGTTGCGAGGTCTGGGTTGGCGTCGCCGTCCAAGTCGCCAATCGCGAGCGATGTAGCTCCCCGACCGCTCGTGTAGTTGACGGTGGCTCTGAATCTGCCATCGCCTTCGTTCGCGAGCACGGAGACGTTGTCAACCTGCGGATGTTCGGGGCACGCGGCCGCGAGTTCCGCCTTGTGGTCGCCGTTCAGGTCGCCGATCGCGACCGATTCGGGGCTACATTCGGTTTCGTAGCTCCTCGGGTCGGCGAACGAGGGCGGTGAACTAGACGCCCGACCTGTTTGACTGCCGCATGCACTAGGGGCGGCGATTGCTAATGACAGTGCAAGCGAATAAGCGCCAGTTCGCCACGACCAACAGGCGAATCTTCGATCCATTCCTGCGCTCCTTGCGGTCCTGGATCTCAGAGACGAGGTCTACGCTCGTTACTCGCAGAAGTCAAGGAGCAGGCGGCGCGCCCCGCGCATTGTCGCGGCAGCGGCAGCAAGAGTAGCAGCGAGACCGGCCGAGATGGGCTGGCGCGACTTAAAATCAGGTGTCCCCCAACGGGTGCGTGCGGGTTCGAGTCCCGCCCCCGGCGTCGACGTTGAGCCGACGTCAACGGCTCGTCATACTCGTGCCGATGGGGGGAGGATCCGGCGGCGCGCGTCTGCTCAGTGAGTAACCGAC
>DATBFX010000179.1:0-11734 GCA_036558305.1 Thermomicrobiales bacterium
TCGTTCGGTCGGGAGAGGGCGAGCGCTCGCTCGGTACGGTCCTCGTCGCGTCACTCGACGAGGTCGTCTACCGACAACGGAGCGATCTCGGGAAATGGGAATACCGGATCGGTTTCCACGATGCCTCAGGTGAGCCGTACCGGCTCGCCGTCACCGATCTGGCCTTCCGTCTCCACCTCGACGCGCTCAGGGACAAGGGAGCGCCGCCGCCGCGGGCTGCCCACATCGTCGGGGATGCGCTCAGGTCCGCGGCCCGGGTCTATTTGCGCATCGGTTTGGCTCGCGGTTGGGGAGATTACCCCGAGCGGTGCTATCTGCAGGTCACCGGCGTCTACTCATTCCCGGACTACCTCGAAGGCAAATGCTTCGCGGATTACATGCCCGCTCCAGACACTTGGGACCGGCCGTTGCAGTTGGATCAAGTGCCGTTTTAGCCTGAGGTAGTAGGTGGCTGTCGCTGCCGTTGCCATGCGGTCGATGCTGACGGCCAATTGCCGGCGCTAGGTCGTGGTGTAGGGGCGGACCGCCGTGTCCGCCCTCGTCGTGAGCGCAATTCGGACAGGGCTGACACGGCGGTCCGCCCCTACGAACGCGCGTATCTGCGATTCCTTCGTCGAATCAGGCAAGCGAAGGCGCACCAATGGAGGCGCTCATCTTGGTAGGCGTCTCGGCCTCAGGCAACGGCGCGAATCGCGATTTGTGCCGGAAGAGCCGCACGGTGTCGGTCCGCTCGAGATAGGGTTCGAAGCCGGCTTTTTTGCAGCCCTTGAGCGACGGGATGTTGCCCGCGCCGACGAAGGTGACGCCCCAGCGGGCGCCTGCGGGGAGCGCCCGTTCCGCGATTTTGGCCATGGCGCTGGCCATGATGCCCTTGCCGCGCCATGCCTCCAGGGTGAAGGCGCCTTCCAAAAGCATCTCGCCGGCGGCGAGGGGCGGGAAGCGGTCGCCGAAGATTTGGCGAATCTTGTCGTTCTCGCGGGGACCGATCAGCCACTGGACGTAGCAGGGTTGGCCGTCGGCGGTGACCGCGACGTAGCAGGTCGCGAGGTTGGAATCGACCATGCGCTGACGAATCTTGCGCTCGCGTACCGCGTCGCCCGAAAGATCGCGATCGCCGGTCCCGAACAGGTACGGCACGTCACCCGGTTGCAGGGGGCGAACCGTGATCGGGATGGCGGCCTCGGGGGCCTGGAAAGGAACGGTCACGTCGCGGCGTAGGCCGAACGATTGGGTGTCCGATTTGAAAAAGGTGCGACCGCTCTGCCAGACGTCACGCCACTGCCCGGCGCGCAGGAGCTGCGCTGCCGTCCGGAGATGTCGGATCATCGTTTCTGCTCCTCTCGAGTATCGGACGAATGAACGAACCGCACCGGCACCGTCCCGGTTCAGTCGCCGGCGGCAGCGACCGGCGATTCGCTCGGCGCCAGGAGTTGCCGTTGCCGGAGCCGGCCGACGACGAGTTGCTTGGTCCGCATGCCGCGCGGTGCCAGGGTCCGCAGCGCCGAGATGATGGGCGAGCGGGAGAGACGGAAACCGGGGATGGTGACCTCGTCGCCGCCGTACTTGCGCTTGTACTCCATGAAACCGCCGAGGTCGTAGCGGATCACCCCGCGCCGCTTCCAGTACCGCATCGCGTACCAGTGCAGCGCCTCGTTCGGCCGGTTGTGCTGATGGGCGCGCAGACTGGCGCCGCCCCAGAACAGGGCGGTCTCGCCGAAGGCCGGGTAGATGCCGGTCGCGATGCCGCGGCCTTCGGCGTCGCGGGCCCGCAGCAGCAGCAGTTGACCGGCGGGTTGGAGATGACGGATCAGGGCCCTGACGCGTTCGACGCCGTAGGTCGGGACCAGACCCTGACGCAGGAAGACCTCCGACAATTGGGCGTAGAACTCGTCGGCGAAGGAGATTTCCGTGGCTTCCTCGACGACGAGACCGCGCTTGTCCGCCTGGCGGATGCACCGCCGGCAGGCGCTCTCCATCCGTCCGAACAACTCGTCCTCGCTCCGGCGCAGATCGATCTCGAAAGTGCGGTCGTCGTAGCCGACGTCGCGACGGCGGCCGAAACCGAGCTCGTCGACGTCGTTCTCCCCGAGCCAGCGGTCGCGCAGCTCGAGGTGGGCACAGCGAAGTTCGCGAAAGGCGAAGTCGACCAGGGCGGTAGCTGCCAGGCGTCGCGGCACGCCGGGACGGAGGTCGAACCCCATGTACGGCGTGGTCCAGCCGGGGAGCGGACTGCCGAGGAACCGGAATCCCCACCGCCGCACGATCAGACCGGCAAAGCGGCCCAGGTCCTGCGAACCGTCCGTCAAGATCGCCGCGACCGGTTCGGCGTTTTGGACCTCGGCCAGAAACGCGAGCCAGGCGCCGGACTGGAAAAGACCATGGCGGGAGGCATCGGTTCCGAATGAATCGATCTTCGTCAAGTCGACCCGTTCGAATCGCGGACTCGATAACGCGTGTGACACTCACTGCTCCTGGTGACCGCACGATGTTGCCGAGCCGATCGGCACCCCCCAAATGGGCTATACGCTGCCACTGTAGGCCGGAGGTGTGGCGCGGAACATAGCCAATTGGGAGGGAGGGAACCGGGACGAGCGTCCCGATGCTAGGATCAGCGTGACCGCACGATGCAGTCGGTCGCGACGGATGAACCAGGGGCGCTCATGATCTACCTCGATGCGGATGCCTGCCCGGTGAAGGACCAGGTCTATCGGGTCGCGGCGCGCTACCGGGTGCCGGTGACCGTCGTCGCGAACGCGCCGCTCCGGGTCCCGGCCCAGGCGGGACTCGCGGCGAGCGTGGTCGTCGTCCCCGGCTCGCCCGATGCGGCCGACGATTGGATCGCCGAGCGAGCCGGACCGGGCGATTTGGTGCTGACGGCCGACATCCCCCTGGCCGCACGGGCGATCACGAACGGCGCGCGCTGCCTCGACTTTCGCGGCGGCGAGTACCACCCGAACCGGATCGGCGATGCGCTTGCCACCCGCGATCTCAACGCCTACCTCCGATCCCTGGGCATGGTCACCGCCGGACCGCCGGCCTTTTCCCCGCGCGATCGCGGTCGTTTCGCCTCCCTGCTCGACGCCGTGGTGGGCAAGTTGGCGCGGGAGGAAGCGGCGAGGCGTTCGGACGCAACGTCGGGTTGAGTGGCGGTCGGCATGGAACCGGCGACGACGGTCGAGGTGCGGTCGGGCCGTTGGATCCTGGTCGGGCTCTGCGTCGCCTCGTTCCTGGCGGCGCTGAACTTCTACGCCGCGACGCCGTTCTATCCGCGGATCGCCCGTGACCTGGAGACGACCGTCCCGTTGCTCGGGCAGGTCGCCACCCTGATGATCCTGATCAGTGCCGGTCTCGGTCTGGCGGTGGGCCCACTGTCCGATCGCTACGGCTACCGCCGGCCGCTGGTGATCGGCATCCTGGCCATCGCCGTCAACCTGGTCGGTACGGGACTCGCCCCCGCTTATCCGGTGTTGCTCGTGATGGGTCTGGCCGGTGGCTTGGGCGACGCCCTGGTCTTCAGCATTCCCCTCGCGATCGCCGGTGTCATGTTCGCCGGCGATGTGCAGCGCCGGGCGATGGGATGGATCATCGGCTCGCTCGGCATCGCCCCGATCGTCGGGATACCGGTCCTGACGACGATCGGCGGGTTCGCGGGCTGGCGGGCCGCACTGGTCGCGGCGGGTCTTGCCGCCGTGCTGGCGGGGTGGTTCGTCGCGACGGTGATCCCACCGGACGGCCAGCGTCCGTCAAGCCCGTTTCGCGTGCGCCAGTTGCTCGCCGCCTATGCTCCGCTCCTCGCGCATCCGCCGACGCTGCGCCTGTACGGCGCAACAGCCCTTCGCGCGGTGACGTGGATCGGTTTCCTCACGTACCTGGGGGCCTTTCTCGACGATCAAATCGGATTGGGCACGAGGCAGATCGGCTTGTTTTACACGGTCGGCGGCATCGGGTATGCCGCGGGTAGCGTTGCCGCGGGAGGACGGCTCCACCTCGGCGCTCCGCGCAACGTCGTCGCGCTTGGGTGCCTGATTGGGTCGGTCGCGGTCGGGTCGATGTTGTCGGTCCACGATGCGTGGCTGTTCGTCGCCTTCCTGGTGGTGGCGAGTGTCGCCTCCGCGGTGTCCGGGATCGCGATCGCCGCGTTGCTCGCCACCGAGAGTCCCGCCGGGTCCGGTACGACGATGGTGCTGAACGGTTCGGTGCTCAACCTGGGGTCGGCGGTCGGCACCGCGCTCGGCGGCAGTCTGATCGCCGCGGGGGGCTACCACGCCCTTGCCCTTGGACTGCCGCTCTTCGGTTTGATCGCGGTCGGGCTCGCGCTGTGGCCGGCGGGCGACCGAAACTCCGGCGCATCAGGCGGTCGAGCGTTGCCCCGGTGCTAGCAGCGCGTGACGTGGGCCGAGACGGCGAGCCACTTCCCGTCGCGTCGCGCCCAGACATCCGTGTAACGACCGCGCCCCGGTTGACCATCCGGTGTGATGAAACTCGTCCGGGCGTGGATGATGGCGACGTCGCCCAGGAGGCGAACGTCGACGTCGTGGGTTTCGAGGTTGGAAATCGCGACCGGCCGCGCCGTTTGCCCCAGGAAGGCTTCGCGGTCGACCAGGCTGCCGTCGGGGTTGCTGCAGGTGAAGTCGTCGGCGAGGATCTCCTCGAACCTTCTGACGTCGGACGTCTGGACCGAGCGAACGTAGTCGCGGTTCAAATCCCGTAGCGTGTCGAGATCGGAACCGACGGCAGTATCGGATGGCATGGCGCTTTTCCTCCCGGTGCCGTCGACGAACGACGATGGTGCTCCGTCACACGCGCATTCAGGCCCGTGCCCTCACCGGATTGCTCAGCACGCCGACACCGCCGATCTCGATCTCGATGGTGTCGCCCGGTTGCATCGGACCGACGCCTTCCGGGGTCCCGGTCATGATGACGTCGCCCGGTTCCAGCGTCATCACCCGGCTGATGTAGGCGATCAGGAACGGCACCGGAAAGATCATGCTGGCGGTCGTCTGCGACTGCTTGACCCGACCGTTGAGGCGCGATTCGACCTTCGCCGCGGAGACGTCGGCGTCGGTCTCGATCCACGGTCCGAGGGGGCAGTAGGTATCGAATCCCTTCGCTCTCACCCATTGCCCGTCCTTGCGTTGCAGGACGCGATCGGAGACGTCGTTGCCGGCGCAAAAGCCGAGGACGTAGTCGAGGGCATCCCGCTCCTCCACGTCGCGACCGCGCTTGCCGATCACCACCGCCAGTTCCGCCTCGTAGTCGGTGCGGTTGCCGGGATGGGCAATCTCGACCGCCGCGCCGGGGCCGATGACCGCGGACGGCGGTTTCATGAACAGTACCGGTTCCTCCGGCACCTCTCGGGTCGGATCGTTCTCGGTGACGTGCGCCGCGTAATTGAGTCCGACGCAGACGATCTTGCCTGGCACTACCGGGGCGAGCAGGGAAACCGCCGTCACGGGGCCGACGGCGTCACCGCGGGTCAACCCGGCGAACGGATCGCCGGTCGCGGCATGGACGGTGTCGCCCTCGACGATCCCGTACCGTGCCTCGCGCGTCGAGGCATCTCGATAGCGAACGATCTTCATCGCAATGCGTCCCCCTGTCGTGGCGGTACAGAAATTACGGACCGGCATTGTATCGAGCCGCGATTCGGTCGTCTGCGCTTCCATCTTGACCGCGTGCGGCGAGTAGAATGGACGGGGGATGCGTTTGTTACCTTGGGACCAAACCGATGCCCGATCTCTTCCTTGAACTGCGGGACACGGACGACGGCTCGGGCACCACTCCCGCGCCACTCTCCGAAGACGAAGCGCTCGCGTTGCTGCGCGAGGCCGACATCACGGCCACCAAATTGATCCCGTGGGGGTCCAATTACTCGTTCGCCGTGGCACTCGAAACCCGCGACGGACGCGAGCAGCTCGCGATCTACAAACCGCGCTCCGGCGAGGCGCCGCTCTACGATTTCCCGGACGGGACGCTTTACCTCCGGGAAACGGCGGCGTACCTGCTCAGCAAGCGGCTGGGGTGGAACCTCGTGCCGCCGACGGTCGTGCGAAGCGGTCCGCACGGGATCGGCAGCGTCCAACTCTACATCCAACCGCTGCCGGAGGACGGCGATGGCCGCCGCTTCTGGGGCGGCTGCATCGAGGAGATCGAGCGCCTGGTTCTCTTCGACCACATCGCCAACAACGCGGACCGCAAGATATCCCACTGTCTGCGCGATGGCTGCGGCAAGGTCTGGGGTATCGACCACGGTCTGACCTTCAACGAATACCCGAAGTTGCGGACCGTGCTCTGGCAATACGTCGGCCGCGACGTTTCGCCTTCGCTGCTCACCGACCTGCACGCCTGGCGGCGCGACGAACGGGCCGTCCGCGACGAACTTGGAAAATACCTCAGCCGGGCCGAGTTGAAGGCGGTCTTCGCGCGGGTCGATCGCTTCCTCGATACCGGCAAATTCCCGGTGCTGAACCCGCACCGAAACGTGCCGTACGGGTGGTGGTAGAAACGTGCGGGTGCCCGACATGATTTGGGGCTGTTGTACCGTCACCAGCCGTCTGTTACACGACGGTTTGAGAGGGTCGGGCCGGGGTCGCGTGGAACCGGCACTGGAAGTGCCGGTCTCATCAACATAAGTCGGCTGAAGCCGACTGCACGAGCCAAGAAATCAGTCGGCTTCAGCCGACTTATGGGGATCAGCACGGCACTTCCAGTGCCGTGTCGAGCTGACCGCTCTTTCTCTACACTCGCTACCCGCCCAACTCGATCACTGCTTTGATCCCACCGGCGTCGCGAATGCGGTCGGCTTCGTCGAATCCCTCAAGTCGGGTGGTGATGAGGCGGCCGGTCAAGTCGGGCCAGAGGGTTTCAAAGCGGGTCAGGTGATCGACACCGGCGACGAAGTCGACGCGGTGGGAGTTGACGCTGCCGACCATCAGTTTGTTGCCGAGGACGAACTCGCGGTTGAGCGCGTCGGACGGAATCGACAGCGTGCGGTCGCCTCCGGTCAGACTGAGTAAGACCAGGACGCCATTGCCACCGAGGATCGACATCCCGGTGAAGGCCGGTTCGCTGCTGCCGCTGCTCTCGAAGATCAGGTCGATGTTCGGGATCGACCGCGCCAACTCGGCGGGCGATTGTTCGCTCGTCGAGACATAGTGACCGCCCGCCGCTTCGATGAAGGACGAGGCCAGGTTCGGTGCCGGTCGTCTCGCGACGGTGTAGACGTTTACGCCCTCCGCACGGAGGAGCATCGTGCCCAGGAGGCCGATCGGCCCCGCGCCAAAGACGACGGCGGTTTCCGGGCGCCAGGCGTTCAACCGCGCTTGCACCGCCCCGGCGACCCGGAACGCCTTTTCCACGACGCTGAGCGGTTCGAGCAGGACGCCCAGCGGTTCAAGCGACGGGAGGACGGGGATCAGGTACTCCGGGCGCTCGACGAACCGCTCGACCATGAACCCGTGCAGGCCGATGATGCCGTGCTCCCGATAGCGGCGCCACAGGCAGAAGTCGGGTTGACCGGCGCGGCAGGCCGGGCAATCGTCGGGCCCGCGCACCGTGGCCACGACCAGGTCGCCGGGTCGGAGCGATTGGACGCCGGCACCGGTGGCGGTCACGGTGCCGATCACCTCGTGGCCGAGGACGAGTTCGTCGCTCCCCGGCGGCGGCGTCCCGAAATGACCGTCGATGATCTCCTTGTCGGTGCCACAGACGCCGACGCGGCGAACGGCGATGAGCACCTCGTCGGGTCCCGGCCTGGGTTCGGGCAACCGCGTCAGGTGGATACTGTTGGGGCGTCCGGGATAGACGGCGACGCCGGTGACGCCACCGGTTGCTGCGAGAGACGGCACCTGCTGACTCCTCCGCTCGTCGATCGAATTGCTGTGCGTGCAAGTGTCGTATACTTCGGATCGGCCGGGCGAGTCGGCAACGATTCGTTTCCCGGCCATCCGGTAGCGGAGCATGGACCAAGAAGGGATGGTTACGGGCGCGCATGCGTGTCGAACTGAAAGAATCCGAGTCGTTTGAGCAACTGCTGAAGCGGTTCACCAAGGGGATCGAGCGGTCCGGGATCATCCGGGAGCACCGCCGCGGTCTGCGCTTCATCAGCGTGCAAGAAGAGAACCGGGCGAAGCGCCGCAAGGCCGAGCGCCGGCGCCGGCGGAACGCCGCCTAAACCGCCACTTCCAGGCGGCCCCGCGCGGGCCGCGCCGCGCCGGTTGGCGCGGAATCGCAATCGCCGCACGGGCCAGGCGCCGTGGCGGCGTTTTGTGTTGCAGCGGCGTGCACGGCTTGCGACGCTGGTCGCGGCCGGTCTTCGGAATCGGGATGGGGTGTGGCTGATCCCGCGACGCTGGTCCAGGGGTGGTTCGAGGTCGCCGAGGTCGAGCCGGGGCTCTTCCGGATCGCCGAACCGCTGCACGACGAACAGGTCAAATCCCACCTCGTCGTTGGCGCCGACCGCGCGATCCTGATCGACACCGGCATGGGCGTCGGCGATCTCCGGGCCGTGGTCGACGACCTGACGGACCGACCGATCGCTGTCGTGAACAGCCATGCGCACTGGGACCACATCGGCGCCAACTGGCGGTTCGCCGAAATCGCGATCCATCGCTCAGAGGCCGATCGGTTGCCGCGCGGCGTGGGCAACGAGCGGTTGCGCCGCGCATTCGCGGACGAACACCTCCTCGGTCCGCTCCCGGCTGGAACAGATCGGGACACGCTGACGATTCCGCCGAGTGAGGCGACCACCCTGCTCGATGGCGGCGAGACGATCGACCTCGGCGGTCGCCGACTCGAAGTGATCCACGCGCCGGGTCATTCGCCGGGCGGGATCGTCCTCCTCGATCGCGACCACGGCGTGCTGTTCAGCACCGATGTCGCCTATCCCGGCGCCCTCTATGGCCACCTGGCGGATGCCAACCTCGACGAGTATCGGCGCTCGCTGCGGGCGCTCGCCGAACTCGTGCCGGGGCTCCGCACGGTCTACCCGTCGCACAACACGAGTCCGATGGCGCCGGACCTGCTGCCGCGCATGAGCTCCGCCCTCGACGAGATCGCGTTCGGCCGGCCGGCCGAAGCCGTGACGGGAGACATCGCGCAACACCGCTTCGATGGGTTTTCGGTGCTCGTCCCCGCTGAACAGGAGCGGCGGGACTGATGAACGTGGGGCGACTCGCCGCCTACATCATCGGCAGCATGATCGCCGTCCTCACGCTGGGCACCCTCTTCCGCGACCGGTTCGTTACGTTCGACAGTCAGGCGGCCGTGCTCATCTTCGCCGGCATCCTGGGGGTCTTGACCGCCTACGTGAAGTCGCTGGTGGAGTTAATCTCGCTGCCGCTGACCTGTCTCACCTTCGGTCTCTTTCTGGTGGTAATCAACGTCGGGATGTTCGCGCTTGCCGCGTGGTTGACACCCGGTCTCGAGGTTACCTTTTGGGGCGCCGCGATCGGCGCCCTGTTTGCCAGTATCGCCAACGGCATCGTCTTTTCGATCGTCGACGAAAAGTAGCGCGCGGCGCACAAGACAGAAAGGGGAACGGACCGTGACGGCGTCTCGCATTCCGGAAGGTGTTTTCGCCCCGGTGGCCACCGTCTTCGACGAGGCGGGCGACCTCGACCTCGACGCGTTTCGGTCGAACCTCTCCTGGTACGCCGCGGCGCCGCTGGACGGCGTCGTCATCCTGGGATCCAACGGCGAGTACGCGCTGCTCGACGGCGACGAGAAACTCCGCTTGATCGAGGCCGGGGTGGAAGCGATCGGCGGTCGCAAGGTGGTGATGGCCGGGACCGGCGTCGAGTCGACCCGCGGCACGATCGACCTGACGAAGCGAGCGGCGGCGTTGGGCATCGACTACGCCCTGATCGTGACGCCGTACTACTACAAGTCGCGCTACGACCGTGCGGCCTATCTCGCCCACTACCGCGCCGTCGCCGATGCCTCGCCGGTGCCGATCCTGATCTACATCATGACGGCCTACACGGGGATCGACCTGGCGAGTGCGGTCGTCGCCGAGTTGTCGGCGCACCCCAACATCGCCGGGATCAAAGACTCGGGCGGCAACGCGCCGAAGGTGGGCGAGATGATCGCCGGCGCCGCACCCGGTTTCGCCGTCCTCGCCGGTTCGGCCAGCTTTCTCTATCCTGCGCTCTGTTTGGGGGCGACCGGCGGTATCCTCGCCCTCGCCAACGTCGCGCCCGCCCAGTGCAAAGAGATCGAGCGGTGCTTCCGCGCCGGGAACCACGAGGCGGCGCGGACCATGCAGTTGCGCATGCTGGCGCCGAATGCCGCCGTGACCGGCAAGCACGGGATTCCGGGTCTCAAGGTGGCGCTGGAAGCGGTTGGGCTGAAGGGCGGCGCCCCGCGGCCGCCGATGCTGCCGCTCGGCGAAAACGACGCGGAGGACGTGCGGCGGACGCTGAGAGAGGCGGGGATTGGTCCAGTCCGGTAGCGATTTCCGACCATTGCGACGGCGCCGGTTCGACACGCCCCTCACGATCGGCGTCGTCTCCGACACGCACATCAACCGACGGGGCGGGCGCCGGCTCCCGCCCGAGGTTCTGGACATCTTCTCGCGTTTCGGCGTCGGCCTGATCCTGCACGCCGGCGACGTCAACACGGCATCCGTGCTGGCCCAACTCGCGACCGTCGCGCCCGTCTTCGCCGTGACCGGCAACAACGACGACGCCGAACTGCGTGAGTTGATCCCGGAATCGGTGGAGTTCGCGATCGGTCGGTTCCGCTTCGCGATGCTGCACGGCCACGGCGGCCAAACGGCGCGGAGCGAAGCGCGCCGCCGTTTCGCCGGTAAAGTCGACTGCGTCGTCTATGGACACAGCCACATCCCGTTGATCGAACGCGAAAACGGGACGATCCTCTTCAACCCCGGTTCGGCCACCGACCGCCGCTGGGGCGACCACTTCGGCGTCGGCCTGATCCGGGTCACGGACGAGGGCCTCGAACCGGAACTGGTGTTGTACCAGGATCCGCGGCACCTACGGAACGTGAAACCGAACGAGCCGGTTGCTGGAGGCAAGTAGGAGCCGGATTCGGTGATCGCACCGTGCACTCGCTCGTTTGAAATGAAATGACCTTTGACGAGGATCGGGAGTTTCCTCTGCTGCCGTGTCAGTGGCACATCATCGTGAGCCGTTAACTTCCGTGTCGCCGCACCAGGAACCGCCAATCACTACGCGGCAACTGCCGCAGCGCGGGCGCGCTCGGCGAGCTCGGTGTCGACGGCAACAGTGGTGACTTTGCCCGAAACGCCGCTGTCGGCGATCAGGGCGAGCGTGCGGGCGTAGTCGTCGCCGAATTCCTCAATGGCAGCACGAACGAAGGCGAGGGCGGCGTCTTCGTCGGGGAAGGCGTCAATAGCGTTCCCGGTCTCGACGTCCCAGACCTCGAATCGGGTTTTCATTGGTCGGTCTCCGTTGTCTCACGCCGGACCGGCGTCAGCCGGGTCACGCAAGAGGGCAGCAGCGCGGGATCTCCCCAAACAGTGTAATGCTCGGCGCCCAGCGTGCGCTCGAACCGGACCGCCAACCTCGCCTCGATTGTCAGTTCAGCGATGAAGTCAGCCAGAATCGGGACTCCGCGCGCCTGTCGCCGCGCCTGGGCCGCCGTGTGGTAGCAGAGGCCGGACCAAAGGCGAGCAACGTCGCGGGTGGCGCTCTTGGGCAGCGGTCGACCTATGGCGAGGTTCGACGTGAAGTCGAGGAGGGATGGTGGGTCG